>CAMYLB010000224.1 GCA_947259145.1 uncultured Woeseiaceae bacterium | reverse complement strand
CGTCGCCGTAGGCTTGATCGCGCTCGGTATCATCATGCTCGGGATCGGTGGTTACAATTTTCTGGACCGTATGACGAAAGTGTTTGTGCTTATTCTCACAGTCACCCCCTTGAGCGCGACAGTCATTTCCCTGCCTGGTATCGAGTGGGATTTCACTCAGGTCATATTTCCAATCGCAGATATCCAGACCTTCGGATTCGTGATTGCACTAATGGGATTTATGCCGTCCGCGCTGGATCAGTCTGTCCTTCAATCGCTTTGGTCGGTCGCGAAGCAGCGAACGACTGGGATTACACCGTCTATGTCGCACGCCATTGCGGACTTCAACGTCGGTTACCTCACCTCCGCGGTACTCGCAATCTGTTTCCTTTTAATGGGCGCTAGCGTAATGCACACGACTGGCGAGATGCCGGCAGTTAGTGCGGCAGCCTTCGCTGAACAGGTAATTGCGTTGTTCACAACGAACCTTGGCAACTGGGCTGGCACAATAGTAGGCATTTCGGCGCTGTTCGTTATGTTCACGACACTAATGACCGTTCTGGACGGATTTCCGAGATTGCTGGCAACTGGTGTCTCGGTTCTGAGGTCCTCTGGTTCGACAAGTTCAGTCAAAGTCGAGAAGTCCATGTTGCTATATGCCAGCATGGGACTGCTTGCTGTTGGCGCGGCTTTCACGCTTTTATATTTAATGAGTAACTTCCAAAAGTTTATCGATTTTGTGACTATCACCGCGTTCATAGTCGGGCCGATAACAGCGCTTTTGAACCATCTTGCGATCACGTCAGCACGTGTTCCGATTGAGCACCAGCCGACTCGATTTTTTCGAGTTTGGAGCGCACTGGGCATCGTCGTACTCACCAGCTTGGCCGCACTTTTTCTGTACGCACGCTTCGCGTAGTGCGGGAGATTTGCGTGATTGGGTTGTGCGTCGTTGTGCATTGTTGGGCAAATCGTGCAACGGACGTCCCGACAACTTTTCATTGATAACAATTACTTAACGACTGCCAACCGAACTTCGAACCAGGTGGTCGGGAGTTCGAAAAAACGCGGCAGCGTTTTAGACGCCGAAGGCGCCCCGCAGGGGTGAAGATCGCCCAAAGGCGATCTGAATCAATCCTGTCTAGCGCGCCAATCTTTTCAGGGTCCATGCTGGAGACATGGGTTACAGATTATACCGAAGACATGGGTAACACTTCTGGCCGACTACATCTGCAAAAATATACCTAAAAAAGTCTATTCTTGCGTTGATAAATAGACCTTATTAGGTATAATCGTAACAATGGGCAAGGATGAAAAGGACGTTGTCTGGCTAGGCGATTCGCTCTCGGTTTTACAGGCGTTTCCGAAATCCGTTCGCATCGATCTCGGCAGCGATCTGCGCCGCCTTCAAATTGGCGAATTGCCAAAGGATTTCAAACCGATGAAGACTGTTGGCTCGGGTGTCCGTGAATTGCGTGCACGCGATCGCAACAATCAATATCGAACGATGTATGTAAGCAGAATGGGTACGAAGGTGGTCGTTCTGCATTGTTTCATCAAGAAGAGCAGAACGACGCCAAAAGCCGATATTGATACAGCAAAGGAGCGGTTAAGGGCTTTTGATAGAAAGTGAGAAAGTTAGAGACAGAAATGGAGTATCAGTTATGAAAACAAAGGTTACTAAGGGTAACGTTTTCAAAGATCTTGGATTTACCGATGAAGAATCCGTTGCATTGGCGATGCGAGTAGACCTCGCGGTCGAGATTGAGAAGTTCATTAAACGGAAGAAACTTACGCAGATGAAAGCTGCGGAGTATTTTGATGTGCCACAACCGAAGATTAGTAAAATCGTTGGTGGAAAAGTGAGCGGATTCTCTATCGAATACTTGGTAAAGATGGCCACCAAGGCTGGGAAAAACCCGCGAATCTCGTTTGCGAAACGCCAGGCCGTATAGAAAACAACCTTCCGAAGGCAGGGGTCATTCGTTACTTCTGCGATCACTCATTGATCATCACGTGTCCTGTCCCATCGGGGCCCCTTTTTTGTGATTCGGTGTTTCGGTCTTGCATTCGAACGCCACGGTTCGGTCCGAGGAACGCATAGCGTTCCGGCAGGCTGACCGCAAGGAAACTCATCCGCACCTTCTTTACTTCCCTTTTTCTGCTAGCCTTTGGAAGGCGCAAAGGCAATGCGAACCATAGATACAGTGCAGGAATACCGATGAGAGAAGGAAAGGACGGTTGGCTGCGTTGCGACATTGATCGCGCCACTCTGCAGTCACTCCAGCAACGCAGTAATGCACGAGGACTACTCAATCTCAGCCTGTTCCTGGGTCCGCTGTTCGTTGTCGGCGTACTCGCGTATGCGTCGATAGGGTCCTTGTGGGCCCTGCCGCTTTTTTGGGTGTACGGCAGCATCTACGGTTTCAGCATCTCACTGTTGCACGAAACCCATCACGCCACACCGTTTAGATCCCGGAATCTGAACAGCGCCATGCACACACTGGCCGGTCTGATGACGTTGCGGAACCCAATCTATGATCGGCGCGTCCACACACAGCATCATGGCAACACCAGCGTCATGGGTAAGGATCCGGAGCTCGCCCACCCGAAGCCGATAGTCGGCTGGAAGTTGCTACTGGATTTATTCTGGCTGCGTGCTGCCGTCAATTTGCCGATCCTGTTGGTGAAACAGTTGTTCGGCGTCTACTCGGCCGAGGAGCGAAAGATAATTTCGACGAAGCTCGCAGGGCGCATCCGCGGCATGGCCGCATTTATATTAACGTTCTACGCGGCGTTAGCGGCGTTATCGGTCGTGTATCAAACCTGGTTGCCACTGTTGTTTACATTTTTCGCGCACATATACGGCGGTTTTGTACCGCGCCTATACGCCTTGACGCAGCACTTAGGCCTCGATCAGGACGTGAACGATTTTCGTCTCAATTCTCGAACCTGTCTTTACAATCCGGTTGCGGCCGCATGGTATTGGAACATGAACTACCACATCGAGCACCACATGTTTCCGCTGGTTCCTTTTCATTCATTGCCGAAGCTGCACGAGGCACTGCGTTCGCAAATGCCGCCACCAAATTCGAGCGTCATTGACGCCTGGCGGGAAATACTGGTGTGCTTGAGACATCAACGAAGAGAGCCGGAGTACTCGATTTCAAAGCAGCTGCCCGAGAATGGCTAGTCAGGTTCCCGGATAGCAAACACCAACCTGCTCCAGGATGCTCATCCGCCAAAATGCAATGGCGATGCTGTCGGCATGTGGCATCAAGGGTGATTCCAGCAGCGAGTTGCGAAGACAGCGGTGGAATTCTGCAATCTCACATTCCAGTCCATCGCCCGGATACTCTGTATTGATTGATCTGGCGGTCGAACCAGCGTGGGGCTCGACGACGATCTCGGGGCAGTGATAGAACGGCGTGAGTAGCCGAATACGGCCTCGTATGCCGGCAATAACAGCCTCGGCAGAACCTGCTGAAATGAACGAGCAACTTAGTGTCGAAACCGCATCGCCAGCGTGCTTTGACGAAACAACGCACTGCGAGTCCACGCCTGCCGGAGTCAGGGTTGCTGTTGCGAGCGATGTCTCCGGTTCGCCCAAGAGATAGTGGGCGAGTGTTAGCGGATAGACACCAAGGTCCAATAAGCTGCCGCCGCCGAGAACGGGGTTGTACCAACGACTCTCGGTACTTGCTTCAATGGGGTAGCTAAAGTGTGCACCAAGAAAACTGACTGACCCAACCGCGTCTTCTTCGATCAACTGATCGAGAACGGGAACGAAAGGCTGAAAGCGCATCCACATCGCTTCTACGAGCAAGACGCCAGCTGATCGTGCTGCATCGACAAGCTCCCGGGTCTGTTGGGCGTTAATTGTCAGGGGCTTCTCGCAAAGGACCGCGCGACCATGACGGATGCATTGCATGGCATTCGCGAAATGCTGGTCGTTCGTCGTCGCGATGTAGACAGCATCAACCTCGGCGCCTTCCGCAAGCGCGTCGTAGTCGTCGAATGCGTGTTCGATACCGTGCCGGTCTGCGAAGTGCCGGGCGGAGTCTATAGACCGTGAACCGACGGCCAGAACTTCTCCACCCATTGCCCGAATACACGAGACCATTCGGCTCGCCATGTTGCCGGTGCCCAGGATGCCCCACGTTATTGCATCCTGTCGGGAGTGTCGCGAAACAATGATCTTAGGCTTTGATCGGGTCACTACTTTCTTCGCCTACCTGGGGACGTACACGACAAAACTGCATGGGTATCGTCCAGTTCGATCACGAAATCGGCACGATTGGGAAGTGTTGCCAGGTTCACTCGGGTCAAGCGTTCATAGAATTGGATGAATCTCGCAATTTGTTCTCGATTCATCAGCCCTGACGAACCCAACGGCGACGCATCCGCGAGCTTTCCCTCCTGTTCAAGCCGCCAACGAAAGATGGCATCGAAACTTGGGGCGCCGATGAATATCAGTGAATCCAATTGACCGAAGATCGGTTCGTAGTTAGACCTGAGTTGGTCATTCACGTAGTGACGCCAGGCGCCCTGGGCGTCTTCCTCGCGCTCCAGAGCGTTTACCGGTTCATCAAGATCATTGTCGGCCTGTGCCGCGGTGCCAACACACCAGCCCTCCAGGATTACGAGATCGATCGGGCCTGTAACGGCAGGCCATCGCGACTCATTCGCACGGTCATCTGTTGCCTTGTCAAAGCGGGGCAGCGCTAAGTTATCTTCGCTGCCTGCTCGTCGCAGCTTGTCCAGGCAGCTGGCAAGCATGTCAGTGTCATGCGTGCCCGGCACCCCGCGCGTTGATAACAGTGGGTGCACTTCTTCGGCAAGTGTCTGGCGCTCTTTATGCGTGTAGTAGAAGTCATCGATCGAAAGGACGGCAACGTTCCAGTCGAACATCGAGGCCGTCGCTAGCCGAAGAAAATCGGCCAACGTTGATTTGCCAGTACCCTGGGCACCGTTGAGGCCGAGCAATAGTGGGACATTTTGTTTCCGCATGTTCGGCAACGCGTTCGCAAGCGGCAAATAGTACTGCTCTGCAACCCGGCGAAATGCAGGCGGCAAGCCATGTTGCGACATAAAGTCGGACATCTGACGCTTGGAAATTGTGCTCGAAGCCTGAGTCATGTTTGCAGTGGTCAGCGAGTTGAAATTTGTGTAGCCGTGTCAGCCCCTGATAGCATGCTGGCCGCATAGCAGCAAATGCTATTGAATTTATTGCGGTGGTTAGTGCATCAAAATGGCAACAACTGATAAGAAAATGGCCCTGCAAAATACTGACATCGGCGCCGACCCGGTGTCGTCAAAGTACTTTCGGCGCGATACATTCCCCCCCACTACCGATGTTGAACGAGCGATTCTGGGCCTGGTTCTGCGCCGCAGTCCATTGACCCAGACGGAGATCGCCCTGGAAATTGGGCGTTCACAGCAGACCGTCTCCAGGCTTATTTCGCGTTTGATCGAACGCGGTGCATTGCGGCAGGGGGATCGCGTATCCAGCGGTAAGCGTGGCCAGGTGAGCACCGCCATCGAGATTGTCCCTGAGTTTGCCTATTCGTTTGGTGTTGCGATCTTTTTGGACGCACTCGCGGTGACTGTCATGGATTTCTCCGGTGCGGTCATTGACCATCGCCTGACCACGATGACGCTAATGACGCACGACGATGTTGTTGACGAACTCAGAGCGATGATTGATGAGCTGACGCAGCAATGGATTGAGGATGAGTCACGGGTATTCGGCGTCGGAGTGGGGATACCCGGTACCTTCATGCGAGGGATACGGCGGCAAGTGAACACACCGCTAATCCTGAGTGAGTGGGCCAATATGGATATCGAGGCTGTGCTGGAAGACGATCTCGGCTTGCCCGTCTGGATTGAGAACGACGGCAACGCGGCGGCGATCGGTGAAAGCCTGGTGGGAGTGGGGCGATGGGCAAAGGACTTCGTCTACCTGTACGTCGCAGCGGGGCTTGGTGGTGGAGTTATCCTGAACGGCGAGGTCGTGCGTGGACAGTATGGCAACGCCGGAGAGGTCGCAGAGTTGCTACCGCCAAGCGCCTATCCGCATCCGAACCTTGAACTGTTACGCAAACTGGTTTGTAAGCACGGGCAGGACATTAGTACGGTATCTGAGCTTATCGAAAAATTCGACGTCAATTGGGCGGGCGTCGATGAGTGGATTGTGCGAACCCGTGATTCGCTCTCGCTGATAGTGTCTGCCTCCGCCGCACTTCTGGACCCACAACTAATCGTTATTGGCGGCCGTATCCCGAAAAGCCTGGCCGAGAAAGTCATTCCTCACATCGAGATCTACGACCAGAGACGCCGCTCAGACTCGCGGCCGCTGCCGCGGACGGTTGTCGCCGAGGCCGGGGGCGACTCCGCAGCGATTGGCGCCGCTGCGCTGACCTTCAACAGCTACTTCTTCGCGTAGGTTGGCGAATTGTCCCCTCTGCCAACATAATAGTTTTTATCTATATGATTAATAAAGGGTTATTACGTCGATCGCGCAACCAGGCTCGAGGATCGACTGCCTTTAGGGCTCCCGAAGTGGGTGAATAAACAACAAAACTTTATTGTTTTTCGTCTGTTATTTACTTGTGATGGGTGTATTATAAGCGGGTCTTTTCGGTCGAAAAGGCGCCAAGACGCCGCTTCGACCACCGACACATTACGGCTTGTCATCACCAACAGATGTAATGCGTGAGGTCGAGTCGCCAACCACGTTGTGATGGGGGAAAATCATGCAACTTCGCAAAACAGCATTACTGTTTACTTCTGTAGCGGCATTTCTTGCCGTACCTTCAATTGGGTTTGCGCAGCAAGCCGACGACGATGAGGCGATCGAAGAGGTGATCGTTACAGGCACGGGGTTGCCGAGGACGTCGTTCGATACGCCAGCTGCAACGACGTCATTGAATGAAGATGACATGATCAGAATGGCTGCGAATAGCCAGGCGGACTTTCTGCGCAATGTGCCCGGCGTCTCCGCCGAAGGTGGCGGCGGTGAAATTGCTGTTAACCTTTTTATTCCTGGTCTGGTGGCGGCGGGACAATTCTCCTACACGCCGCTCGTTTACGACGGCTTCACGACGTTCAGCTACTTCGGCCTCAATTCGTCCTCTTTTGATGTCTATCACCGCCCGGATTTGGGCGTAGAGCGATTGGAATTTGTTCGCGGCGGCGCGTCGAACCTGTTCGGCCCTGGCTCCACCGCGGGAATAGTCAACTACATTTCCAAGAAAGGGTCGGACACGCCGGAAAGCGCGGTGCAGTTTGAGCTTGCCGAGGAAAATCGTGTTCGTGCCAATTTCGCGACAAGTGGACCGATCGGTGATGACGGCAACTACTACGCGCTTTCGGGATACTACCGGTTCGATGAAGGTCCCATCGAGACAGGACTTGATACTGAAGGCTATCAAATCAAAGGCAACTTCCAGCACGACTTTGATGACGGTTCCGGTTCCTTCGGCGCGTTCTTCCAGGCCATTGACGACAACGTGCAATTCTTCCTGCCGTTGCCGCTGAACGCCGACACGCAGGATTTTGCTATAGGCAATGATGGCGGAGAAGTGCAAACCATTCAGACCGGTGAACTCGACAACTTCACCTACCCGACCGCGAACGGCTTGGTCAGAAGCCCGTTTGGGAATGGCGTAACGACGAAGGGTGGCCAGATAGGTCTCTCGTACGACAAAGAGTATGATTCTGGTTGGTCGTCCAATATCAAGGCGAAATACTCCAGCTACGATCACAATTTCAATATCTTCATTCCCAACGGCGGCGACAATGTATTGACGACGACCGAATTCCTTGCCCAACAGGGACTGGACGGATTTGCGGGCTCCGAATTCACAGTGTTATCGACCGGCGAGACGCTTTCCGCGACGGACCTGGTTTATCGTACGCAGATGTGGAGTCGCAAGCGCCCAATGCGGGACTTCTCGACCGAGTTCAACATGAGCAAGGCCTTCGACACGGCTAATGCGACGCACAACGTCACCGCGGGATTATGGTATTCGCGAGCGGATGCTGACGACTTCAACGAGCGCATTTTTTATCTGGGCGAGTTTGTCGATCAACCGCGTTTGCTGAGCCTCACGCTAGACGGTGACGACGCCAATACCGTTCCAGTTGAGACCGGCACGACCTACTTTTCCGTCAACGGCTTTGCCGGCTCAGGTGGGCACGTCAATAATGGCGGCGCAGCGACGCGCACAGCATTCTATATTGCGGATCAGATCGAAGCCGAGAGATGGAGTCTCGACGTTGGCGTGAGGTTTGAGCAATTTGACGGTAACTATTTTGCGGAGGGTTCCGCGAGTGTGCCGATTGATCCCGCGCTGTACGGAATGGGTCCGGGCGTCCAGCTGGCTTCAGTCCTGCAAAACGACACGATCGGCAACGGCCAATTCACGCGTGCCAGCTTCGACGACTCTGCGGTTGCATTTGCTCTTGCCGGTGTTTGGCGTCTGAATGACAGCTACAACCTGTACGGCAACTACTCGCACGGTTTCTTCTGGCCTCAGCTTCGCAACCTGCCCGGTCAGATATCGACGGCATCTCAACAACTCCCTAAGGGCGAGGCGGTAGCCAAAGTCGAAAACGATTTCAAAGAGGAAACTGTGGATCGCTTCGAGGTAGGCGTTAAAGCCTCGACGGAACGGTTCGAAGGCTCAGTCGGTCTGTATTTCATGGAGCAGAACGACAATATATTCTTCCAGAATGTGGAACAGCCGAATGGAACCTTCCTTCCGACGTCGATTCCGGTGGATACCGAAGTCACCGGCGTTGATATCAGCGGGATAGTGGACTTCAACGACCTGTTCAGCGTGAGATTCAACGCCTCGTTCTTCGATCAGGAGGTCACAGCCGGCCCGAACAAGGGTAAGGAGCTTGCGCGCCAGCCCGATACGATTGGAACGGTCGAGCTCTTGTTCCAAAACGCAGGCTTTGACGCGAACCTCGGATACAACTATCGCGGCGATAGCTTTGGTGATGGCGGAAACAACGTTGTCCTCAAGTCATTCAACTTCCTGCGGGCGGGTGTAGGTTATACGCATGAGTTGGACAGCGATTCGGACTTGCACTTCGGGTTGTCCGTCTTCAACCTGACCGATGAAGCCGGCTTGACGGAAGGTAATCCCCGAGCGGCCGCAGGTGCGGCTGGCGATTTCCAGGTGGCCCGCCCGATATTGCCGCGCACGACGTATTTCAGAGTTACCTATAACTTCTAGGGAAAATTCGGTAGACGTTCCCTGCAGCGCATGGCTGCAGGGAACTCGTCGCCGAATCTACAGCAGGGCAACTGAAAAGCCACACCCTGATGCATCAGCATATCCCGGTTCGAAGGCTGCATTCCTACATTGATGTCTTCGCTTAATGAGTAAACACTCAGATTCGAAGGTCGGGACATGGACAGAACATCTCGCGGAATTGTATGCGGCGGACGTCGCAGCGGATGTTTCAAACGGCATTGAATTATTGCTGACAAAATACGTGCCACAGATTTCAACGCTGTCCGAGTCGAAATGCCTGAGTGAGTCCGATGTGTTGCTAGTTGCCTACGGCGATACGCTCAATGAGTCGAATACACCGCCGCTGCAGTTGCTGCATCGGTTTCATCGCGACTATCTGGCGGGTATTTTTGATCTTATCCACATCCTGCCATTTCACCCTTACTCCTCCGATGACGGATTCTCGGTGATTGACTACAACGCGATTCGTGAGGATCTGGGCAGTTGGGCAGATATCGGAAGGCTATCGCAGGACTGCCGAATCATGGCGGACGCGGTGATCAATCACGTGTCCAGCCAATCGGAATGGTTCACTAAATTTCTCGCTGGCGATCCGGAATATTCGGAGTTCTTCGTCGAGTCTGATCCGGATGACGACCTGTCCGCGGTAGTTCGACCGCGCACCTCCCCATTATTGACCCGCTTCGTTGATGGGGGCGGCAAGAGCCGCCACATTTGGACGACGTTCAGCGCCGATCAGGTCGATCTAAATTTTCGCAATCCCAACGTCTTGATTGCCGTGATAGACGTATTGTTTTTTCTGATCTCCAAAGGGGCGAGATTGCTCCGACTTGACGCGGTAACTTTTCTTTGGAAAGAGCCAGGCACCTCCTGCGCCAATCTTCCTGAAACCCATACGTTAATAAAAGTCATGCGTCAGGCAATCTCGGCGCTGCGCAGTGACGTCACTGTAATAACCGAGACCAACGTTCCACATCGGGAAAACATTGCGTATTTCGGTGACGGTCACGACGAAGCGCACATAGTGTATAACTTTGCGTTGCCCCCGCTGCTTGCTTATAGCTTTATTGAGGGCGATGGGCGCCGCCTTAGCGTGTGGGCCAGCCAGTTGTCGACGCCGTCGAACGAGGTTTGCTTTCTCAATTTTTCGGCCAGCCACGATGGCATTGGAGTGCGACCCGTCGAAGAAATTCTGACGGACAGCGAGCTGCAGAAATTGGTCGACGCGGCGCTCGGCGCGAAGGGTTTGGTTTCCTCGCGAACCCTCGCAGACGGCAGGGAGCGCCCCTACGAACTTAATTGCACATTCCTCGATTTGATTTCGAGAGACGACGATGATCCGTCACTGATAGTCGCACGGTTCGTCGCATCGCAGGCAATCGTACTGGCGATGCCCGGTGTACCTGCAATCTACATTCAGTCCTTACTTGGGACGCGCAATGATCTTCAGGGCGTTGCGCGCACGGGCAGAGCACGAAGTATCAATCGTTCACAGCACGACTACTCCCAGGTAGCCGCCCGTCTCGCCGATGAGCAGAGTTTGGAAGGCCGTATTTTTTCCGCGATTAAGCATCTGATTGAAGTTCGCCGGGAACACGCTGCATTCAGCCCATACGCACCGTTCCGTGTGCTTGAGCTCGGACACCAGGTATTCGCGGTCAAGCGAGGCGACGCCAATAACGGTGCTATTATCAGTTGCATTGTTAGCCTCACAGATCAGGTTACCGTCATCGATATCCAAAAGGATGTCGCCGGCATAGACCTGGTTACAGACAGCCGGGTATCACCCGGTAGCCACACGCTGCCCGCATACGCAGTTCGCTGGTTGCAGCCCGAACAACAACTCTAAGAAAAGGTTGCGTACAACATGAATACACTCGACTTCGCCGTTGTAATCGGCTACCTCGCTGGCCTTCTTTGCCTCGGATACTTTTTCAAGGAACAAAAGTCAAAGGAAGACTATTTTCTTGGCGGTCGAGAAATGGGTACGTTTCCACTGACCCTGTCGACGATGGCAACGCAGCTTTCAGCCATTAGCTTCATCTCGGCACCCGCTTTTGTGGGCCTGCGCGAGGGAGGCGGCATGGTTTGGCTCTCTTACGAGTTTGCCGTCCCACTCGCGATGTTGTTCCTCATGGTCTATATCCTCCCCGCCTTGTATCGATCGGGCGTGGTAAGCATTTACGATTATCTCGAGCGCCGATTCGGTACGTCGACGCGCTTTCTGATCAGCGCTGTTTTCCTGGTTAGCCGATCGTTTGGCACCGGCATTACCATTTACGCGACGGCACTCATCCTGAATAGCGTTATGGGCATAGATTTTTACGTGGCGATCGGCCTCATCGGTGTGGTGACGATCATTTATTCGTTGCAAGGTGGTATGAAGGCTGTTGTTTATTCCGACGCCGTCCAGATGATCCTGATCTTTTTCGGCGTCATAATGATTGGTGTTTTTGCGCTAAATGGTCTCGGCGGCATCGATGTCTTCCTCGAAAACGTGAACACCGAACGTCTGACCGTTCTTCGCACCGACTCGTTCGGTTTCTCGGGTGACGAGTGGGGGCTGTTACCGATGATCTTCGGCGGTGTCGTCTTGTATGCGTCCTATTACGGATGCGATCAGACGCAGGCACAGCGCACGTTGTCTGCTAAAAACGAACAGACCGTGCGAAAAATTCTGTTATTTAATGGCCTCGCGCGGTTTCCTATCGTGCTGTTGTACTGCACGGCCGGCCTGATACTGGGGACCTTTGCTACAGTAACACCGGATTTCCTGGCACAAATCGACCCGGAGCGGCCCGACCAGTTGGTACCGTTATTTATCGTAAATTACTTGCCGCACGGCATCATTGGCATACTGGTCGTTGCGCTGCTGGCGGCGGCCATGTCGTCGCTTAGCTCGGTGGTCAACTCGCTGTCGGCAGTCAGTATAGAAGATTATCTGCGCTTGACCGGTAAGAAGTTGACGGAAGAACGCTATGTTCGTTGGTCACGCGTGACCGTGTTTTTCTGGGGCATCGTAATTGTCATTTTCTCAATTTATGGTGGCGACATCGCACCGACGGTTATCGAGGCGATTAATAAAATTGGTTCCGTGTTTTACGGACCGATCCTGGCGACGTTTCTGCTGGCGATATTGTTCGAAAAAGTTCATACGCTTGGCGCAAATGTCGGGCTGCTCACGGGTGTCGGTGTCAATGTCTACCTGTGGTTAGGTGCGCCGCACATTTTCTGGCTGTGGTGGAATTTCATCGGCTGCATAGTTACGCTGAGCGTGGCGTTGATTATTTCCGTCATTCGGCATGGCGAATCGAGCGAGGCGCCCGGTCACGCGGAAGGCGTTGGTCACTGGTATCGGACCGAGACTACGATACTTCTCAGTGCATTCGCCGGCATGCTGGCAATCGGCGCTCTGGTTCCTGTTATTTTTGGTTGATGCGATCGACTGTCTAGGTCGAATCGCCTAACCAATAGAGAGTAATGGCGGCTGTCCAGGAGAAATTGTCGCCGCCGCAACCGGCGCCTGTATCGGCATCAAAGTACTCCCAGAAGCCGGACGACTGCACGCACGCCATTGTGCAACGTCGGAGTCGTGCGGCGATCTCCGGATGGCCATGCTCGAGTGCACTCAGCGCAATAATCCAGTTGATATGTGGCCAGACGGGTCCGCGCCAATAGCGTTTTGGTTCAAAACGGGGGCTTGAAGGGTGCGTTGATGACAAGCCGAAACTCGTGTCGTCAAGCCACTCGCCGATCAGCGATAAAATTGCTTCGGACTGCGCGTCACTTGTCAGGCCACCGAACAATGGCAACACAGTTGCTGTCGTGACTTCATCAAGCGTCTTGCCTGTAATCAGGTCACGGCTCATGAAGCATCGTTTGTCTTCGGACCAGAGCGAGTTGATTGCGGATGCCGTTTGATCCAATTCAGTTTGCAGTGCCTCGACGCCATCAGAATGTGACGCGATTCGGCACAAGTCAATCAGGTCTTTGCTCGCGCGATGAAGTATCGCGATGATGCCGATATCTGCCACCTTGTACGGACAGTTGGCATAAATCTTCTGGCTGTCGAAACCATAACGTTTGTACAAATCGACCAGGTAAAGATAGCGGTCATACTCAGGTTTGTGTGGCCGTTGGTCCGAGTCGACATGACCCAGGTCACGGCGCTGGTAAGACCAGCTCACTTCCGGCACTGCGGCCAAAGGTGCGTCCCACGCCGGGCTGTTGTCCATCCCTGATTCCCAGGGGTGATAACTGCACACCAGGCCGGTGTTTTCTGGATCGCGTTCGCGATACCACCATTCGTGGTAGGCGATCAGTTTCGGCAGCAGTAGCCGAAGTTTCGCGTCCGCGAGTTCACGGTCGGTGCACTGTTCGTATAGAAGGCGTATGGCCGTCGCCCAAACCGGCGGCTGTGAAATGGCGCTGGAGGGTATTCCCTTTGTGTTTCCCCAAACATCCGGACCTGGGAAATAGGATTCGGCGCCCTTGTGAAACAGGATATGAGGAACCATGCCGTTAGCCCATTGGCCGCGAAACATCGTTTCGGCTTCTTCCCATGCCCGCGATTCGTCAATTCGCATCCATCCGAGCGCTACAAGGGCGGAGTCCCAGCTCCATTGAAACGGGTACAGGCCATCAGTAGGAATCGTATATCCGCCCCGATCGTTGTTCCGCAAGATTTCCGCGGCTAGCGTCATGTCGATCGGATTGCTGCTATCGTTTTTTTGATTCATTTGGGGTAATACTCGATCGTCCGAGAAGTCGCGTAACTCGTCGTCACCAAGATGGGATTGAGCAAAATTTCGACTGCGGAAATGACATTTATTCTTACTCTAAATGGTACCCTGAAGCGGGTGTAATGGCTAGCCAAATGTGGCAAAATATGCGATATAAATCCCTGAAAAATCGAGATAAATTGGAAATTGTGCATCCGCTCGGAAGGACCGCCAGGCTGTGAAACCACTGCTCTGTTTCGGTGAGGCGCTGATCGATTTTCTGAACACCGGTTCGGCTACCGTAGACGGCGTCGAACTCGCGGATTTTCGTCAATTTCCCGGCGGTGCACCCGCAAATGTTGCCGTCGCATTCGCCCGGCTTGGCGGGCAGGCCGCGTTCGCCGGGCAGGTTGGCGATGACCTTTTTGGGAGCTTTCTCGAAGGATCGCTGGCTCACTATGGCGTTGACGTCCGGTTTCTTCACAAACACCCAACAGCGAAGACGGCCCTTGCGTTTGTAGTGCTGGACAGTGACGGTGACCGGAGCTTCTCCTTTTATCGCGACCAAACGGCGGACCTGCTTTTTGCGGCTGATCAAATCAGTGATGACTGGTTCGTTGACCGTCCGGTCTTTCACGTTTGCAGTAATACACTGACGAATGCCGATATCACGACTGTAACGCAACAAGCACTGGACCGGGCAAGTCAGGCGGGTTGCACAATTAGCGTGGATGCCAATTTGCGGCCGGGTTTATGGCCGGATGGCGTGGTCGATCGTTCGCGGTGCGTCGCGACTTTTCGCAACGCCAATTTTATCAAGTTCGCTAAAGAAGAAATCGAGTTCCTGGCGGACGGCGATCAAATCGGGTATGTGAAGGACCTTCTCGCAGGACCAACTCGTCTGATCGTAATTACTGACGGCGCAGGTCCGGTTGAGTACATCACGCGGCAGCATCGCGGGAAAATCGCAACTCCGACTGTGGATGTGATTGACACGACGGCGGCCGGTGACGCTTTTTCCGCGGGCGTACTGCGTGGACTATGCGCCGCGAGCGACCTTGATCGTGTTGTCAGTGATGCAGAGTGCGTCGAATCCTTGATCAAGTTTGCAATTCAATGCGGATCGCTGACAACTACGCGTGAAGGGGCGTTCCCCGCGTTGCCCGTTTTTTCGGAGGTCGCCGAGTTCTGGAAAGACATGCCATGAGCTATCGTTCACGCGAGCATCTTGTCGCACATATAAAGAGCATCCTGGAATTCTACGAGCCAACTATCGTCGATCCATCGGGTGGGTTCTTTCAAAATTTCAAGGATGACGGATCCGTATTCGACGGCGATGGTCGACATCTCGTGAGCAGTACGAGAATGGTGATCAACTACTGCAGGGCTTATGAGTTGTTCCAGGAAGAGGAGTATCGGCGCAGGGCGCTGTACGGTCTGCAATTCGTTACGCAGTATCACTGGGACGAGCAGCGACACGGCTACAACTGGACGTTGAACGCGCGTCTGCCAACCGATCAAACCAACCATTGTTATGGATTGGCCTTTGTGCTGCTGATGAATGCGGCGCTCCTTTCCGCAAGAATCGTCGATGACGGTGTTGCTATCGACGAGACCTTTGAGATGCTCGAGTCGCGATTCTGGCTTGTGGAGGATGGACTCTACGCGGATGAAGCGAGTGCTGACTGGTCGCAGTTAGAAAGTTACCGAGGCCAGAACGCCAATATGCACACCTGCGAGGCGCTTTTGGCGGCCTTTGAGGCGACGGCCAATGAGCGCTATCTGGAGCGTGCATACGCCTTGGCCCATAAGTTCGCGGTTGAGCTGGCGCGTAAGTCTGACAATCTGATTTGGGAGCATTTCACAAACAAGCTCGACGTCGATTGGGACTACAACCGGGACGATCCGAAAAATCTCTATCGACCCTGGGGATTCCAGGCTGGTCACCAGACTGAATGGGCAAAGTTGCTGCTTACCTTGCATGATTTTCGGCCGGAAGACTGGATGATCGAGCGTGCCGCCGATCTTTTCGATCGAGCGCTCGAGCTTGCATGGGATGGAGAATACGGCGGTATTCAGTACGGATTCAATCCGCAAGGGGAGATCTGCGACGACGATAAGTACTTCTGGGTTCAGGCAGAGTCATTCGCCGCAGCAGCACGACTTGGGATTGCGACTGGCGAACAGTCGTACTGGGGTTGGTACGATCGAATCTGGGACTACGCCGACAAACACATGATCGATAAACATTATGGCGCATGGTTTCGTGTTTTGGATCGCGAGAACAACAAGCTCTCGGATAAGAAGTCGACCGCCGGTGGTAAATGCGACTATCACACGATCGGCGCTTGCTGGGACGTCATAAAAGTGCTGCAGAAAAACTCGTCTGCCTAAGCCTGCTCGTATCGCGACCCTGTACTTCGGGCATTAAATCCGCGTGCATTGCGTTGGTGTTGGAGGTCGAACTGTGCAGCCCGACGACCTTTGCCGACAGTTGCAGTAAAAACTGTTGTTTGCGTTGTCGTGATGCGCGACCCTAAGGGCCCCATGTTCAGTGAGTCAACTGTAGTTAACCCTCTCGCTTGCGGAGACTTTGAAATGCCCCGACTTCTGCAATCGTGTGCTGTTACCGCGTCAGGGCTTTGTGTTTTACTCGCTGCCTGCTCTGCAGGAGAGGACAAGAGCATGCGCGATGTAGCTGGCGGCGCTGTTAACAACCGCCTAACGACGACGACTGAAATACTGTTGACCAGCGAGGGCGGTGACAAGCTTGCGACTAAGGAAAACGTGTCATTTCAAGTGGGCGATCCGAGTGGTACGACGGTTGTCGTTAGTCCAGACATCGTCAAACAGACGATTGTCGGAATCGGATCGTCATTTACCGAATCGTCAGCATTTGTCCTCGCGCATCTGGACCCGGCTGCGCGGTCGGAAGTAATGGACAAGATATTCAGCGAGCAGGGCGCAAATTTCTCGTTGACGAGAACAACGATCGGATCGACGGATTTTTCGGTGGAGGGAAAATACAGTTATGCCGATGCGCCAGATGAAGATTCATTAGAGCAATTCAGCATTGCAGTGGACCAGGATGGCTTCCCAACAACCCGGTATCCAGGCATTCGTGACGAGTCATTCGATTTGTTGCCAATGATCAAACAGGCCCTGTCCATCAAGAACCAGCAAGATGACGGCGAGCTGCGAATCATTGCGTCGGCGTGGACTGCACCGCCATGGATGAAAGATATCAACGATTGGTATATACCCGGTGCACCCGCGAACGACTTCCAGGGAACTGGCGGTGCGCTCAAGCCGGAGCATGTTCAAACCTATGCCGACTATCTGGTCCGGTATCTCGATGCATACCGCGCCGAAGGCGTGGAAATCTGGGGTCTGACGCCCGTCAACGAACCGCACGGCAACAGCGGAAACTGGGAAAGTATGCACTTCACGCCGAAAACCCAGAACGAGTTCATCAAGCGAAATCTGGCGCCGGCGCTGAGGGCCAAAAGTTTTGGTGATGTCAAAGTGCTGATCTACGACCAGAATCGCGATCACCTCGAACACTGGGCAGACGAAATTTTCAGTGACCCGGAAACCGCACCCTATGTATATGGTGCGGCCGTGCACTGGTACTCGAGTACCTACAAAGTCCATGAGGATGTTTTCGACCGTGTGCACGAGAAGTTTCCCGGGTTCTCCATTATCCATACCGAGGGCACGATCGACGATCTGGGCAAAGATGCGCCGGGTGGTATCGGGGACCCGGAGAGG
>CAMYLB010000223.1 GCA_947259145.1 uncultured Woeseiaceae bacterium | reverse complement strand
AAGATCCGCCAGCTGTCGACGGCCGAGCTGCTGGCCGAGACCATGCGCCGCATCAGCACCGACGAGTCCGTCAGCTCGCTTTACGTCGACTAGCGCTTGCGTTACGATGCCCGCCCTTGCGTGGATTGGTCGCGATTCACGTGTATTCAACTGCTTAGATTAATTAAGCAAAATCAATCAGTTATGGAGAACAGTCATGAGTGACGACTTCGATCTGATTGCGGAAATCCGTGAGGATCAGGGCAAAGGTGCGAGCCGCCGCCTGCGTCATCAGGGACAAGTACCCGCAATCATCTACGGTGCCGGGCGTCCGCCCCGGTCCTTAAGTTTTGACCACAACAAGGTCCTGAAGCAGCTCGAGAACGAATCGTTCTATTCGAGCGTCCTGAACATCAAGGTTGGCAGCAGGAACCAGGCCGCGATCCTCAAGGACATGCAGCGCCATCCCGCCAAGCCTCGCATCATGCACATGGATTTCCAGCGCATCGTCGAGGATGAAGAGATCAAGATGAACGTGCCGCTGCATTTCATCGGCGAAGATATTGCGCCTGGCGTCAAGGAGGGTGGCGGCAAGGTGTCACACATCATGACCGACGTCGAGATTGTCTGTCTGCCGCGCTACCTGCCCGAGTACATCGATGTCGACGTGTCCGCGCTCGAGCTCGACGCAATGCTGACACTCTCCGACATCAAGCTGCCGGAGGGCGTTGAGATGCCCGCGCTGGCGCAGGGTCCGGAAGCGGATCGCCCGGTTGTTTCTATCCACGTGATCAAGGAAGTCGTGATCGAGGAGGAAGAGGAACTCGAGGCAGTGGCTGGCGAAGAAGGCGAAGAAGGCGAAGTCGCGGCACCGGATGCCGAGCCGTCAGACGAAGAGCCAGAGAACGATTAGCCATCGTTGGTGTTTAATCGAAAAGACCGCCATTGGGCGGTCTTTTTGTTGAGAGCCCACTCATATGCCCAAGCAGATTCGCATCATAGCCGGCCTCGGTAATCCCGAGGAAAAGTACGAACGCACCCTGCACAATGCCGGGTTCTGGTTCGTGGACGCGTTGGCGGGCAAGTACGGTGGCAGTTTCCGCTATGAGAAGAGGTTTGACGCGGACTGCTGCCGCATCAACCTGAGTGGCGAAAAGGTCTGGCTGGTCAAACCGCAGAGTTTTATGAACTTAAGCGGTGGGCCGATACGGGCCATGCTTGACTACTACCGGCTGCGTGCGACGGAGCTGCTGGTGGCACACGATGAAATCGATCTGCCGCCTGGGACGACACGTCTCAAACAGGGTGGCGGACACGGCGGCCACAACGGCCTGCGCGACATCATCAGACACTGTGGACCGAACTTCGTGCGTCTGCGCCTGGGCGTCGGACATCCGGGTGATAAAAGCAAAGTGACGGGCTACGTTCTGAAACGTGGTTCGAACGATGTCGAAAACGCCGTCGAGAAAAACGTTGCCGAGGCCGTTGACATCATGCCGCTGCTAATAGATGAGGGTCTCAACGCGGCGATGAAACAACTGCACACCAAAGAGCAACCCTGATGGCAATTACCTGCGGCATCGTCGGCCTGCCAAACGTGGGCAAGTCAACGCTGTTCAACGCGTTGACTGCAGCCGAGATCGCTGCCGAGAACTATCCGTTTTGCACGATTGAGCCGAACGTCGGAATCGTGCCGGTGCCTGACCTGCGCCTGGCAGTCCTTGCGGGCATCATAAAACCGCAGAAGATCCTGCCGACGACCATGGAGTTTGTCGATATCGCAGGCCTCGTTGCCGGCGCATCCAAAGGCGAGGGCCTCGGCAATCAGTTTCTTGCCAATATTCGGGAAACAAATGCCATTGCTCACGTCGTGAGATGTTTCGAAAACGACGACGTGACGCACGTAACGGGGACCATCGACCCACTGGATGACATCGAGACAATCAACACAGAGCTGGCGCTTGCCGATCTCGAATCCGTCGAAAAGCAGTTCGACAAAGCCTCGCGTACGGCGAAAACGGGCCAGAAAGACGCCATCGCCTATCGTGACGCGCTTGCTGGGATTAAAGCGCATCTCGAGCAGGGTCTGCCGGTTCGTTCCATGCAAACCACCGACCTGCAAAAAGAGACACTCAGGAGCATTCACCTGCTCACGGCAAAACCTGTCATGTATATCGCGAACGTGGACGAGCACGGATTCGCGAACAACCCGCACCTCGACGCTGTGCGCGCGTACGCGGAGGGCGAAGGATCGGAGGTCGTCGCAATCTGTGCGGCAATCGAGTCAGAGATCGCCGTGCTTGACGATGAAGACAAAGCAGAATTCCTGGCGGACTTTGGAGCAAAGGAACCCGGGCTCAATCGCGTTATCCGGCACGGCTATTCGCTGCTCGGGCTGCAGACCTTTTTTACGGCAGGCCCCAAGGAAGTCCGCGCCTGGACCACGAAAGTCGGTGCGACGGCGCCCGAGGCAGCCGGAGAGATCCACACCGATTTCGAAAAAGGCTTTATACGCGCCGAAGTCATTGCTTACGACGACTTCGTCGCCGGTAACGGCGAACACGGCGCGAAAGAAGCGGGCCGGCTGCGGCTCGAAGGCAAGGAATACATCGTGCAGGAAGGCGATGTCATGCACTTCCGCTTTAATGTCTGAGCCATTCCTGGCTTGTCTATTTTCCTTTGTGCATACCGAACGACGGCAGTGACCAGTCGTAGATAATTGCGAGTGCGCGTATCGCGAATCCCGCGATTACGGCGATGCCCAGTGATAACGGTTCACCGAGTCCGATGTTGTTGGCCAGTACATAACAGACGGCAGCAACAAATGCCGCTGTTGCATAGATTTCGCGTGACAGAATGAGCGGAATCTCATTGCAGATGATGTCGCGAATCATGCCGCCGGTTACGGCCGTCGTGACACCCAGCATGATGGCGACCAGAGGCCCCGTATCGTGCTGCAGACAGATCTCGGTCCCGAGTGCGGCGAACAGCGCCAACCCCAGGGCATCCATCCAGATCAGGATCTGGCGGCGCGAGCCGGGCCTGTAAGAAGTGAAGAACACGATAAGTGCCGCGATGATTGCGACCGCGATATAGCGATTGTCGGCAATCCAGAAGACCGGGACCCGGTTGATGATAATGTCGCGGATCGTGCCACCGCCCACGGCCGGCATCAGTGCCAGCACGCAGAAGCCGAAAATGTCCATGTTCTTGCGCGATGCGGCCAGCGCACCGCTCACGGCAAAAGCCGCAGTACCGGTCATTTCGAGCAGGTAGACGAAACTCAGGTCCATTGGGGCCGACTGTACCCGAAAACGGGGGCTCCGGCGCCCGGATTGCCTTGACACTCAGCGGCCTCACCGGGAGAATCTGCGGCCCTCGACGTACCCTTCGGCAGCCGAGCCAACAGCCGGTGATGTAGCTCAGATGGTTAGAGCGGCGGACTCATAACCCGCAGGTCGGTGGTTCATCCGAGCACGGCAAAGCCGTGCGACAGACGCGCGCAGCGCGAGGGCCGAAGGCCCGTTCCATTCCACCCCCAAGGGGAATAGGATTGCAAACAGACATTGGTGATGTAGCTCAGATGGTCAGAGCGGCGGACTCATAACCCGCAGGTCGGTGGTTCAATTCCACCCATCACCACCAAGTCAATAGAAAAGGGTGCCCCATCGGGGTGCCCTTTTTTGTTGACCCGTGTGACGTGGTGAGTTCGAACCACCGAAGGTGGTTCACAAAACGCGACAGCGTTTTGGACGCCGCAGGCGCCCCGCAGGGGTGAGGATCGCCCCGAGGCGATCCGAATCCATTCCACCCATCACCACCAGCTTCACAGAAAGCCTCAGAATTTCAATTAAATCAATTGATTCTGTGGCTTCTTGATTTCAGTGCTTGGCGTGACCTTGCGGTAGACGACAGTGTCACTTCAGTAGTCACAGCTCGTCAACTCAGGACTTGGGTCGCGGTTGCCGTCAAGTACGCATTGAATTCCCTTCGGGCTGCCTCAAGCTAAATACTGGAAGCATCAACAGGACGGCTGATATGAAAAGCAGAGGTAAAGCGCTACTCATAGTTGTTGCTATTGTGTTTGGTGGTTATGCGAGTCAGGCACTCGCATCCGAGACACCACCAGCAACCTCGGATTATCGGGATGATCGTGTTGTAGATGAGCGGAGTGATTGTGAGGAAAGGTGTTTTACCGAGAACAATTGTTGCATCAAGAGCTGCAACTGGGTGGAAGCGAAGGCTAAGTCAAAATGCATAAAGCACTGCAAGTCCATTTCGAAAAAGTGCTATCAAGAATGTGATGAGAAACCTGCAGCGGATAAGGAAGATAAGAGCCCCCCGGAGCCTAATGCCCGTTCAGAATCTGTTGGTTGAGCCACAGATCTGACAGCAGCGACCAGCGGGAGCGTATCCACCGATCACCATCAAACGGAAAAGGGGAGCCGATCGGCTCCCCCTTTTGAGTTTAAAGTCCCGATCCACCCACCAATTCTATCCAACATAATCCCAACTCCCCGCTCCCCGCGGCTTTCAAAATGCCGGCCCTTGCGCCGCCGGTCGCCACAAAATAGCCGCTCATCGGAAACATCGTCCTTGTCCGGTTTTTGTTTGATCGCAATCACATAAAAGAAGTTGCCGATCCTAGAGAATCGGTTTCGTTGCAGCTGATTGCATACAGAAATGCTTCGCAACACGAGATTTGACGAATAGGAAATACATTGTGACGAACTTCACAGTTCTGCGTTTCGCACAGCGAAAAAGCCTGGCAAATGGGCACAGGTCGCAGACTGAAACCTGGATCATCGAACATAATCCACGATGAGTAATTTGATCTCGAACCGTGATTTCCAACGACTTTTTGGCGACGAATCACGCTGATCGAGTTGATCGTGACGCTTGCCGTCGCGGCAATCGTACTCTCCGTTGGCGTGCCGAGTTTTCGCGGAGTGATCATGGACAACCGGCTCGTGAGCCAGTCCAACCAGTTCGTCACGTCAGTCAAAATGGCAAGAAGTGCGGCGGTTCGCTATCAGCGTCCTGCCACCGTGTGCTCCAGCGCCAATTTTGACGCCGCGGTTCCAACCTGTTCCGCAGATAATGACTGGTCGGACGGCTGGTTCGTCTGGGTCGACAAGGACCGGGATGCGCTAACGGATGCCAACGAGGTTATTGCGGTGTTCGGGCCAATCCACGATGCCTCGACGTTGTCCAGCGGAACTGCGAGCAGCTTCACCTACGACGGGCGCGGCTTCGCTACGACACCCCCTGGAAGTCTCACACTGTGTGACAGTCGCACTTCCGAGATGGGCAGGCTGATCAAAGTAAATAACGTTGGTAGAACCAATGTCAAACGCGAAGGATGCTCGTGATGAACAACCGTACTTACATGCGGCGCCTGGGCCGGCAGTCCGGCTTCACACTGATCGAAGTGTTGGTAGCTGTCATCGTCCTGTCGATAGGTTTGGTGGGCGTCGCTGGTTTGCAGGTGATATCGCTGCAGAACAATCAGAGCGCGTTCATGCGTTCGCAGGCATCGGCACTGGCCTATGATCTTGCCGATCGCATGCGCGCAAACGTTCCGGGAGCGAACGCCGCAATGTATGACCCGACCGCGAAGGCTACGACGGCAGCCTGCAAGTCCACGACGGGCTGCACCACACAGCAGATGGCACAGAACGATCTTTATGAATGGGACGCGGCCATCGCTACGTACCTACCCGAAGGACAGGGTTTCGTGTGTATCGACAGCACGCCGGACGACGGCACCGGCGTTGGAGACGCGCAGTGCGACGGCACCGGTACTTTGTTCGCCGTCAAAATCTGGTGGGACGATAACCGCGACGGGACCATAGACGCTACAGCCGGAAAATCCAACCCTGAACGACTTGCGATCACTATCCAACTGTAATGATGAATATGAAACCGACAAATAACAGATCGAGACAAACAGGCCTGACGCTGGTTGAAGTCATGATTGCCATGCTGCTAGGCGTTTTTCTCATGGGCGGCGTTCTGCAGGTGTTTGCCTCGTCCAGACAGACCTACCGCGTACACGAAGCGACTTCGAGGATGCAGGAAAACGGCCGCATGGCTCTGGAAGTCCTGTCGAGAGACATACGCATGGCGGATTTTTGGGGTTGCGCCAGCGATCCCAGCAATTTCGTCAACAACCTGGATCCCGCGGGTACCGGTTACGTCGATTTCCTGTCTGGCGGTATTGGCGGCACGGATGGTGCGGCCGGTGCTCCGGACTCGCTCATTCTGCGTGGCGGTATCGATTCCGGAATATTCGTCGAACCGCCGTACGGCCCGCAGGCCTCGGCGAACATAAAAGTGCCCGCCGGCACCGGCCTCGAGCAGGACGACATCGTGTTCGTGGCCGACTGCAGCGCCGGGGATATTTTCCAGATCACGAACGCCAATCCGGGCGGCACCGGCACCATAGTGCACAACACGGGCAGCGGAGATCCAGGAAATTTTAATGTCACCAACCCGGGTTGTCCTGGCAGCAATGCCCACTGTCTCTCCAAGGTCTACGGCGGCGACGCCATGTTGATGCTTACGCAGGAAATCAGTTACTCGATCGCGCCGGGGTCCGAAGGTCAGCCGGCTCTTTTTAGAAACGGCCTGGAATTCCTCGACGGCATCGAGAACCTGCAGATTC
>CAMYLB010000222.1 GCA_947259145.1 uncultured Woeseiaceae bacterium | reverse complement strand
GCCGGCCACCGCAATCGAGGCACAGCCTGAGCCTGCCGTCGAAGCGGCGGAAGCCGAAGCTGCAGCGCAGCCTGAAGCCGAGGAGGAGTTGAGTTTCGAAAAACCGTGGCTCGACTCGGCGATGTGTACCACCTGCGACGACTGCATGGGCATCAACAAGATGATGTTTGTGTACAACGACGACAAACAGGCGATCCTTCAGGATCCAAAAGCAGGCACCTTCGCCGACCTCGTGGCGGCAGCCGAGATCTGTCCTGCAAAGTGCATTCACCCGGGCAAGCCGCTGGATCCGAATGAGCCAGGCCTGGATGAGTTGATCGCTCGCGCCAAACCGTTCAATTAGGGCCTGCTAGCGCTACGAACGCGATGCTGCCGGGCACCAATTGCGGCGGTTGCGGTCGCCAGGACGCGTGCAGCTAGCAATGAAAACGCCCGATGAGCGCAATCGCTACGTCGATTTCCTGCGGGCTGTTTCCATTCTCATGGTCGTCACGGGCCACTGGCTCATTGTCGCGTTGTATTACAAGGACGGGGCGTTCATACCCGGCGATCTGCTGGAGCTGCGACCCAACACGCAGTGGTTGACCTGGGTATTCCAGGTCATGCCGATTTTTTTCATCGTCGGCGGCTATGCCAACGCGGTATCGCTCGAGAGCGCTCGCCGCCGCGGTACCGACTACGCGGGCTGGCTCATTACCCGTCTCAATCGGCTCGTCTCACCGCTGCTGGTCCTGCTGTTCGCCTGGGCGCTGTTGGCCGCTGTGCTGCATTTCTCAGGGGTCACGGGCGATGTTCTGCGGCTGGCATCGCGAGCTTCGCTGATACCGATCTGGTTTCTCGCTATCTACACCGTGGTCGTCGTACTGGCACCGGCAACCTACATCGCGTGGCAACGCTGGGGCTTCGCCTCGTTCTGGGCCTTCGTTATCGTTGGCGTCCTCGTCGATGTCGCGTTCTTTGCCGCCGACCAGCAATGGTTGGGCTGGAGCAACTATCTCTGGGTCTGGCTCGCGGTGCACCACCTCGGGTACGCCTGGCGCGATGGTCGTATGGGCAGCCCGACGCGCCTGCTAACGTATTCGGCGCTCGGTCTTATGGTTCTGGCGCTACTTATATTCAAGGGCCCCTACCCGTTCGCCATGGTGGGATCGCCTGATGAAGCATTGAGTAACACGCTGCCGCCGAAAATTACCCTGCTGGTGCTCGGTATCGCGCAGTTCGGCCTGCTGCTCGCCATCGAAGCGCCAATGCGGCGCCTGCTGTCCGGCCTGCGAATCTGGGCCGTGACCGTCCTCATCAACAGCATGATCATGACGCTCTATCTCTGGCACCTGACCGTGATGGTCATTCTCGTATCGATCCTGTATCTCGCTGGCGGCTTCGGACTCGGAGTCGAACCCGCCAGTCTCGAGTGGTGGCTGACGCGTCCCGTCTGGATCGGCGTCCTGTACGCCTGCCTGTTGCCGGTTGCCATCGCCCTGGGACCACTGGAACGACGCACACGCCCTGCCGACGCGGCGGTGCCGTCCGCGGCAAGACTCGTTGCTGGCGCATTGCTTGTTTGCCTGGGGGTCGCTCTGCTGGCCCTGTTCGGCTTCGGCAGTTCGCCGCTGCCGTTTCTCGACATCGCATCGTTCGTACTGGTCGTGCTGGGTGCGGGAATCAGCGGACTGCTGCCGACGCGGAAAAAAACGGCTGCTTAGTGCTGCTGCTGATCGTCAGCCCGCAATGCAAAGAACTGCAAATCTCCGAACTCACCTTCCAGTGATGCGTACTCGGCCGCCGGTTCCTCTCTGAGGCGCTCACCAATACGCTTCGCTTCGGTCAGGTAGTGCTTATAGAGCTGCTGACGCAATGCCAGCGAGAGTATCGCCGGCTCGCCCTCGTCGGCACTGAGCGCTTCGTCCAGCGAAAACTCGGGCAATTCCGACGTGGAAAACTTGTGCTTCCAGGTGCCGGTCCCCAGGTCGAAATTGTAGAGATTGAGAAACAGGCTGCCTTCGCGCGCAAGAAAGTGAACGGCATCGATAATGTAGTTGGCTTCGGCATCGTCCATGACCCAGTGCAGACCGACCCGACACCAGCCCGGTTTCAGCCCGCAGTGACCTTGCTGCACCGCAAAGCGATAACGTTCTGACATATCCTCGTCGATGTCGAGCAATCGGTGGCCGTAAGGTCCCGCACAGGAGCAGCCGGCGCGTGACTGAATTCCGAAGAGGTCATTAAGCAGCGCCGTGATGAATTTGTGGTGCAGATACCTGCCGTTACTGTCCTTGATGTTGAACGAAATAATGCCAACACGGCTGCTCGGATCCGGATTGCCAAGCACTTCGATGTTCTCGTTGGCTACCCAGCTCTTCATCGCGCGCTCCGTGAGCTCATGTTCCCGCGCGTTAATGACATCAACTCCGACGCTGTCCTTGATCTGGAAAACCAGCCCCGCTTTGAGCGTCTGCAACACGCCGGGAGTACCGGCTTTCTCACGTTCTTCGATACTGCTGATGAAGTCCTGGCCGGTCATGCCGACGTAGTCGACCGTGCCCCCGGCGCTGACGCTCGGCGGCAGCTCGCGATCATAAATTCGTTCGTTGAATACCAGCACGCCGCTGGAGCCCGGACCACCGAGAAATTTGTGTGGCGAAATGAACACGGCGTCGATACTGGGATCATCGCCCTCGCCTTCCGGCTCCGGATTCATATCGATTTCGACGTAGGGCGCGCAGGCCGCAAAATCGAAACACGCGATCGCGCCATATTTGTGCAACAGGTTCGCAATCTTCCTGACATCCGAACGCATTCCCGTAACGTTGGATGCGGCCGAGAATGAGCCGATCCGTTTCCGGTTTTCGTAGCGCGGATCTTTAAGCAGTTCCTCGAGATGAACCAGGTCGATGTTGCCCGTTGCGTCCAGTTTGACCTCGATCGTGGTCACCAGGGACTGCCGCCAGGAGATTTCGTTGGAATGATGCTCGTACGGGCCGATAAACACGACCGGTTGGATGTCCTGCAGTAATTCGTAGAGTGATTCGCTGTCAGCATCGGCATGCAGCTGATCCAGGGCAGCGTCGATGTTCTTCCGCGTCGCGGGCGCGAGCGCCACACCGACAATCTGCTGCAGCTTGTCGATTGCGCCAGTTGCCCCGGTGCCGCATGCGATAATGCGCCCCTGTGGACCCGCGTTGACGGACCTCTTGATGGCGTCCTCAGCCTCGTGCAAAAGCTGGCTCATGCTGCGCCCCGTGATGTCATCCTCGGTGTGGGTGTTGGCATAAATACGCTGCAGGCTTTGCAGGTAGGATTCAACAAATCGCAGGCAGCGCCCGGAGGCCGTGTAGTCGCAGTAAACCATCAGCCGCTCGCCGAAAGGCGTCTCAAACGTGGAGTCCACGCCGACGATTTGCTGTCGCAGATAGGCGGGATCGAGTACAGTTTTACTCATCGAGTGATTATGCCTGAATTGAAGAAACGCAAACGGTGTTTTGAATGGCCAAAAAACTGAAAAACGAGAAAGCGCTGCTCGCAGAAGCACTGCGCATCGTCATCGATGATGCCGTCAAACGCGGCATCGTTGAGATCGAACCCACGGATTCGCAAAACCTCAAGGTCGAGTATGTATACCGCCTGCTGGTGCACGATAAGGAGATCACGGCCCTGCCGCCGGATCAGCTCAATTTGCCCAAAATGCGACACAGGCTGGCAATGTGGGTGACACACAAATTACCAGCCGATCACGAACTCATGAACTAGAGTAAGAGGCTAGTCCTTGATCTCAATCGCGTCCTCGATCGAACTGGCGATCTTGCTCGGCACGCCGACATTCGCTGTAAACGCGCGGTAGCCGGAGTCCCAGAAATACAGCTGCATGCGCCACATCTGTCCGTAGTGCAGGACCTTTATCTCATCGCCGTCATTGACGATCAGCACTTCGGTCGGCAAGGCCGCAACATGATCCACGCCCGGATACGGCGACAGTTCGCTTTTTGAATCGCTACGGAAGCGCGAATTGATGCGAATCATCTTGTCTTCGATGTAGGGATTCGTGAGGCCGATATAGACCGCGTCGTCGCGCAGCCGTATTTGCGTAATCGTTTCCCAACCCGTCGAGTCGGAGGCATCGCTGACCGAGCCGGCTTTCAACGCGGCGGCAACTTCGTCGACCGTCGCATCAAACCCCCCGCTCGTGTTTACATCAACCGATAGCTGGCTTTTCTTGAAAGTACGGAATTTCGCCATCATGCGGGCGGGGCCATCGCCTTTGAATTTGCGATAGTGCTTCTCGCTGCGCCTCGGTTCCTGTTGTTCGCTAAGCGCTGTTCCCGGTAAAGCGATGACGAGCTGCCGTATTTCCGCCGCAGCGTTACGTGCCGCGGCGACCAGTTCATCGTAGTTCGGGGACTTCGCGTAAAACACCATGGCATGAGCAACCGGGTTCGCCATGTTGACGAACGTCGTATGCTCATCGCCCTGCGTGTAGACCGCAATTCGCAATATCTGCGCCGAGACCGTACGGGCCGATTCTGCCGCCGCCGCTTTGGCGTAGGCAGGGGACGTCAACACGAAAACTTTCGCCTGGTGAGCGCCCTCGGGCACGCGAACGTCGTGAGTAGCGTGCAGTTGCAGCGAGGAGTTTTCGAGCGCGGATTCGAGTGCCGCCGTCGTTTCGGAAAACGACTGCGATGATTCGAGAATTGACTCGAAGATGCCGATCTTGTCCGCCGCATATGAAAGCGGCGCTGAAATCAGCGCCGCAATCGTCACTACGGCCATCCAGACTCTGGCCTTCATGTGTTGCTCCTAGAAGCGATAAGCGATTTCAAATTCGAGTTGGCTCATTTCGAGCTCGATCATTTGCGGCGACATAAAGTCAAGGCCGGGATCGAACAGGCTCGGTCCGCTTATTGAATTTTTCGGGGCAAACATGAGCGAGAAGTCCCAGGCGCCGCCACTGCTTGTTTGCCATGTCAGGCCAAACGTGACGTGTTGCTCCATGACGCCCGGCGCCAGGATATTGAACAGCACGTCAACATCCTGAATCGGCTGCTCGCCGTAGCTGTAGCCGAAACGCCAGGTGCTGGTCTCGTCTCGCTGCCACTCGAAGCCTAGCTTATAGGTCGTCATGTCGTCCCAGCCGAAGCCGGCACCGTTTGCCCCACCGAGGCAGCTCTCTAGATCCGTTCCTCCGGGAACCCTCGGGCACGAAAAGAGATTTATCATCGGATTACCGACTGAGTCCACGTCGCCGAACGAGGTGTGCTCAATATCGAAGTTGACGCGCAGTGCATCTGTTGCGATGAATGAAATGCCGGCCTTGATGCTTGCGGGGATATCGAAGCCGCCGGCTTCCGCATACAGATCCGCGTAGTCGTCGAACTCGTCCATCGACATCTTGGACGTGTACGACAGGCCGAAGCTGACGGTATCGCTCATACCTACCCAGATACCGCCGGTGAAGCCGAAGCCAAACACCGTGTCGTGGCCGTTATCAGATAAGGATGTTGGCAGCGTGCAGGATCC
>CAMYLB010000221.1 GCA_947259145.1 uncultured Woeseiaceae bacterium | reverse complement strand
GCCGTGGACGCTGTTTTTGACAGTGTCTCGGTCGCCACCACGTTCAAGGAAAAACTGTCCGAGGCCGGCGTCATCTTCTGTTCTTTTTCAGAAGCAGTACAGAAACATCCTGACCTCGTGCAGAAATACCTTGGTACTGTGGTTCCGCGACGCGACAATTTCTTTGCGGCTCTCAACGCCGCGGTGTTCAGCGATGGCTCCTTCGTCTATATCCCGAAAGGCGTGCGCTGCCCGATGGAGTTGTCGACCTATTTCCGCATAAATGCCGCCAATACGGGCCAATTCGAGCGTACGCTGATCATCGCGGATGAAGGCAGCCACGTCAGCTACCTGGAAGGTTGCACAGCGCCCATGCGCGATGAGAACCAGCTGCACGCAGCCGTCGTGGAGCTCATCGCGCTCAAAGACGCGGAGATCAAGTACTCGACGGTGCAAAACTGGTACCCCGGTGACGAAAACGGTGTCGGCGGAATTTACAACTTTGTGACCAAACGCGGCGACTGTCGGGGCGCCAATTCGAAGATCTCATGGACACAGGTGGAAACCGGATCGGCGATTACATGGAAGTACCCGAGCTGCCTGCTGCGCGGTGACAATTCTGTCGGCGAGTTTTACTCGGTCGCTGTCGCCAACAACATGCAGCAGGCGGACACAGGTACGAAGATGATTCACATCGGACGCAATACAAGCAGCACGATTGTTTCCAAGGGAATTTCCGCCGGCCGTGCAGAAAACGCGTATCGGGGACTGGTGCGCGTCATGCCGCGGGCGCACGGCGCGCGAAATCATACACAATGCGACTCTCTGCTCATCGGAAAACAGTGCGGCGCGCATACTTTCCCTTCCCTTACATGGAAATCAAGAACCCGTCCGCCAGGGTTGAACACGAAGCAACAACTTCGAAAATTTCGGCCGATCAGTTGTTCTATTGCAGGCAGCGCGGCCTCTCAGAAGAGGACGCAGTTAACATGATCGTTAACGGGTTCTGCAAGGAAGTTTTCAAGGAATTGCCAATGGAATTTGCAGTCGAAGCGCAGGCGCTCCTCAACGTCAGCCTCGAAGGCGCGGTCGGTTAAGCAAAAAGGTCAGGAATTCGAAATGCTTGAAATCAAAAATCTCAAAAGCCGCATAGGCGATTCAGAAATACTGCGCGGGCTGTCACTGTCAGTCAAAGCCGGCGAAGTGCATGCCATCATGGGGCCGAACGGCTCGGGCAAAAGCACGCTGGCGCAGGTGATCGCAGGACACGAGGATTACGAGGTTACGGGCGGCACGGTGACGTACAACGGCCACGACCTGCTTGAACTTGAACCCGAAGAACGCGCCCGCGAGGGAATATTCCTTGGCTTCCAGTACCCCGTCGAAATCCCGGGCGTAAACAATGCTTACCTGCTGAAAGCAGCCGTCAACGCCAAGCGCAGACATCAGGGCCTCGGGGAAGTCGACGCTTTCGAGTTCCTGAAGCTGGCTCGGGAAAAAATGGCAACGCTCGGCATGGACCCCAAATTCCTGAACCGCGGCGTAAACGAAGGATTCTCGGGCGGCGAGAAAAAGCGCAACGAAATCTTGCAGATGGCGATGCTCGAACCCACCCTGGCCATTCTGGACGAGACTGATTCGGGATTAGACATCGATGCACTCAAAGCGGTCGCCGCAGGCGTGAATGCTCTGCGCAGTCCGGAACGCGCCATCATTCTCGTAACGCACTATCAGCGTCTGCTTGACTACGTTGAGCCCGATTACGTGCACGTGCTGTCGCAAGGCCGGATTGTTCGCTCAGGGGACAAGTCGCTCGCACTTGAGCTCGAGGAAAAAGGCTACGAATGGGTCCGCGAGGCCGCGAACGCATGAAACAAGCGTCCCTTTCCATCGACACTCTTAGAGAGGTTGTCAAAACTTTGCCCAACAACGGGCTGACGCCATCGCGAGAGGCCGCCGTGGCCCATCTCTATGAGCATGGCTTGCCCACGCTGCGTGACGAGGACTGGAAGTACACGGACCTGTCGCCAGTCGTTGATATCAGTAATCGCTGGCTGACAGCGGGAGGACAGCAACAGCCGTCCAGGCTGCCAAGCGAAATGATCGAGGCCATAACGAGCTCGATCGACGCGACCTGGCTCGTGATCTCGAACGGAACTATCGACGAGCAGTCCATCCGCGCCGTCAAACACAAAGGCATCGAGGTTTCCCGGTTCAGTGACGCACCTTCTCCGTTCGTGATGTCGCAACCACTGGCGGACCTCAATGCGGCACTACTACAAGATGGCTTGCGCGTTCGGGTCACCGAAACGATCGAGAGACCTGTCGGAATTCTGATCGTTGATCGTGCTGGCGAAAGTGCCGCCGTCGCGCAATCGTGCGTTGAGATTGATGTTGCTTCTGGCGTCTCGGCCGAGTTCATCGAGTACCACGCTTCGGAAGGTGACGCAGACCACTATGCCAACACGGTCTTGTCTATCGCCGTGGGCGACAATGCCGACGTAAGACATGTTCGCATTCAAAATCGATCGGTTCGACACGTTCAGACCGGGCGCACTTCGATTGCGCTGGGGCGCGACGCCCGGCTGCGCATGGCCAGCTACGACCTCGGTGGCGGCCTGATTCGCAATGACATCGACATCAACATCAGCGAGCCCGGCGCAGACGTCACTTTCGACGGCCTGTACCTGGCTGGTGATGGCCAGCACATCGAACGAAGCCGGAACTCGAGATCTACGCGGACGAGGTCAAATGCAGCCACGGCACCACCGTGGGGCAACTCGACGAAACCGCCCTCTTTTATCTGCGCGCGCGTGGCCTCGACAAACGTCACGCGATCCAGGTTCTGACGCACGCCTTTGCAGCGGATATCGTACTGCGTGCGCCGGTCGCCGGAGTCAAAGACGCGATTACAGCCATCGTAGAAGCTCGCCTCGCAGAACTCATCGAGGCGGATGCCGCAGCGGAATTGCTGTCATGACGCAAGCACAGCGACAACAATCGATGGCAGCTGCCGACTGGCGCAAGGACTTTCCGATCCTGAATCAGTCTGTCAACGGACAGCCGCTGGTCTACCTGGACAGCGCCGCGTCCGCACAGCAGCCCGCATCGGTCATAGACGCGGTTGCACGTTACCAACGTGAGGACCACGCCAACGTTCACCGCGGCGTGCACACGCTGAGTCACCGGGCGACGGATGCCTACGAGGGTGCTCGGGACAAAATTCGCGAATTCATTAATGCCGCAAATCGAACGGAAATTGTTCTGACCAGTGGAACCACCGAGTCGATAAACCTGGTCGCACAGAGTTTCTGCCGCCCTCGGATTGGATCGGGCGACAAGATATTGATCACACATCTCGAGCATCACGCCAATATCGTGCCGTGGCAGCTGGTCTGCGAACAGACCGGTGCCGAACTCATCGTGGCGCCGATCGACGACCATGGGCAGCTTGAGCTCGAGGCATTACGCTCAATGATGACGAACGACGTGTTCCTGCTCGCCATCGGCCACGTGTCCAATGCGCTCGGCACCGTAAACCCGATCAAGGAGATCATTGCACACGCTAGACAATGCGGCATACCGGTCCTGGTTGATGGAGCTCAGGGGGTGCCGCACATGCCCATCGATGTTCAGGACCTTGACTGCGATTTTTACGCCTTCTCTGGTCACAAGATGTTCGGCCCCACAGGTACTGGCGTTCTCTATGGTCGCGAGACATTGCTGGATGCGATGCCGCCCTACCAGGGCGGTGGTGACATGATCCTCGAGGTTAGTTTCGAAGCCACGATTTACAATGAACTGCCCTACAAGTTCGAAGCCGGAACGCCCAACATTTCCGGCGTCATTGGGCTGGGTGCCGCGATTGACTACCTGCAGTCTGCTGGCATGCAGCGTATTGCAGTCTATGAATCTGACCTGCACGAGTACATGCTGTTGCAGCTCGGGCGTGTTGATGACATTCGCCTGATTGGTACTGCCGCGAACAAAGCCAGCGTGCAGTCGTTCCTTCTCGGCGACATTCACTCACATGATCTTGGCACCATTCTGGATCATCAGGGGGTTGCGATTCGCACGGGACACCACTGCGCCATGCCACTTATGACGCGTTTTGGCATTTCGGGCACGGCACGCGCGTCACTGGCTTTCTACAACAATACCGACGATGTCGATCGCCTGGTTGCAGCGCTCGAGAAGGCGAGGCAGGTCTTCAAATGAACGGCCATGCCGCCGTGACGGATGATGTCCTTGACCTGTATCGCGAGCTGATACTCGATCATGCGCGCAGTCCGCGGCATTTCGGCCGCCTGGCGAATGCCACCCATATGGCCCAGGGCATCAACCCGCTCTGCGGCGACAAATTGTGCGTCTATCTCAGTATCGACGACACCGAGCACATTGATGCCATTAGCTTCGAGGGCTCCGGCTGTGCCATCTCGGTGGCGTCAGCCTCATTGCTCACCGACACCGTCATCGGTTTGTCGGTGGACAAAGCAGAAACCGTTTTCAGCGCGGTGACTAAGAGACTGGCCAAAGGCGGCGTAGACGAACCAAACGACCTGGGCATCGATCTGGAGAGGCCATTTGCAAAACTCAGGGCACTCGACGGTGTCCGGGAATTTCCGTCACGCGTCAAATGCGCAACGCTCGCCTGGCACGCTCTGCACTCTGCTTTGCACCAGGACGCGCAACCGGCTACCACGGAGTAAGTAATACGATGTTTGGTCATACCAATGAACCCTTCTCTCTGTCACGCGACGTGCCTGCCATTATTATTCCGGCCGGCGAGCAGTTGACCCTGCGGAAAGGAACCGACGGGTTCATTACGCAAGCGCTCGGCGGCAGTTTTACGGTTTACGTAGAAGGCAACCTGTTTCGCATTTCAGGCGCCGACGCCGATGCGCTGGGTAAAGAACCGGTGCCGCCGCCACAAGTGCCGGACAATGCAACCGACGCCGACATTGAAGCCGTGATATGGGAACAGCTGAAAACCTGCTTTGACCCGGAAATTCCGGTTGATATCGTTAACCTTGGACTGGTCTACCGATGTGACGTTAAGGCACTGGGCAACGGCCAACGCTCGGTCGCCGTGGACATGACGCTGACTGCGCCGGGCTGCGGCATGGGAGATGTTCTGGTTGAGGACGCCCGCGAAAAGATCTCGATCATTCCGACAATATCGGACGTCAACGTCGAGCTGGTATTTGATCCACCCTGGAACGTTGGCATGATGACCGAAGAAGCTCGCCTGCAAACCGGGCTGATGTAAATCGAGACATGGCGGCGATGAAAACACTTACCCTGGTGCGCCACGCCAAATCCAGCTGGAGCGATACGCGTCTCAGCGACGGGGACCGCCCGCTCAACAAACGTGGCCAACGTGACGCTCCCGTGATGGGCAAGCGCATGGTCGAACACGAGATCCGCCCGTCACTGATTATCTCGAGTCCGGCAAAGCGCGCCTGGTCGACGGCGAAACTGGTTGCGGCCGAGATCTCATACCCTATTGAGTTCCTGCAGCGCGAAGATAGCCTTTACCACGCATCGATTGATGAAATTTTGGGCGTAATCGTTGCGCAGGATAATCGGTTCAATCATATGATGCAGGATGACTGGAATCTCTACCAGCAACCCAAGACGGTGCTGCTTGTTTACGACTATCCGAAAAAAGAGGTCTGAGTCCGTCGGCTCAACACTCGGGGACGTTGACCGCAAGGCCGCCTTTGGACGTTTCCTTGTAATGCGCTGACATATCCAGACCCGTCTGGCGCATGGTCTTGATAACCTGGTCCAACGTTACTTTGTGCGTGCCATCCCCGTGCATCGCAAGCTTGGCCGCATTGATCGCTTTGACAGCACCCATGGCATTGCGCTCGATGCACGGTATTTGCACGAGACCGCCAATCGGATCGCAGGTCAGCCCGAGATTGTGTTCCATACCGATCTCGGCCGCTTCTTCGATATGATCGTTGCTCCCGCCAAGCGCAGCGGCAAGACCGCCTGCGGCCATTGAGCACGCGACACCGACCTCGCCCTGGCAACCCATTTCGGCACCGGAAATCGAAGCATTTATCTTGTACAGGATACCGATCGCACCGGCGGTCAGGATGATCGTGCGAATGCCTTCTTCGCTCGCTCCAGGAACAAAGCGGTCATAAAACATCAATACGGCCGGGATGATCCCGGCAGCGCCGTTGGTCGGGGACGTGACCACTCGCCCGCCCGATGCATTTTCTTCGTTGACCGCAATAGCAAATGCGTTTACCCACTCCATCGCATCAAAAGCTGTCGGCTCACTGCGTTTTGACAGGCTGCGATACAACTTCGGCGCGCGACGAAGTACCGACATCTTACCGGGCAATACGCCATCCGTGCGCAATCCTCGCTCGATGCAATCCTGCATCGCCCGCCAGATATCCGCGATGCGCTGATCCACCTCTTTGCGGCTGCGCCAATGCGTTTCATTCCGCAGCACAAGTTCAGCGATGCTCAGCCTGTGTTCGGCGGCCGTGGTGAGCAAGGACTCACTCGTCGCGAACGGTAGAGGTGGCTCGCCCTCCTGCGTCAGCGGTTCCGGGTCGTCGTTGCGTGCAATGAAACCGCCCCCAAGTGAATAGTATTTCTCGTCGAGCAAGACCCGGCCGTCCGGCGCATAGGCAACGAAATGCATGCCATTGGTATGTCTTGGTAACTCGGTCTCAAAATCGAACTTCAAATCTGTTTCCAGATCGAACGCCATGCGACCGATGCCTGGTGCTTCGATATGGCGGTCGGCGCGAATTCCTGCGAGCAGGTCATCAACCTCGTCCGCATCAATCGTCTCGGGCAGGAACCCCGACAAGCCGAGTATCACGGCCGAATCCGTACCATGCCCTTTGCCGGTCCAGGCAAGAGAACCGTGCAGTGTGACGGCGATTCGGCCGACATCCGCGGACACCGGTTTCAGATCCGTTACGAAAGCCCTTGCCGCCTTCATTGGCCCGACCGTGTGCGAACTCGACGGGCCGATACCGATCTTGAAGATATCGAATATGCTGAGGGGGCGTTGATCAGCCATCAATCGGAGCCGAGCGTAAGCAAGCTTGCGTTGCCGCCGACCGCCGAGATGTTATTGCTGACCGTGTACTCACTGCCGAATCGCTGCACATAGTGCGGCCCGCCAGCCTTTGGCCCGGTACCGGACATACCTCTGCCACCGAAGGGCTGCACGCCAACGACCGCGCCGATCATATTGCGATTAATGTAAATGTTACCGGCTCCGGACGCATTGACGAGACCGTGAGCGCGCGAGTCTATGCGGCTGTGCAAGCCCATTGTCAGACCATAGCCCGTCGCGTTCACCGCCTCGACAGCCTTATCGAGTTCGCTGCCCTTGAACTTGAGTACGTGCAGAACCGGGCCGAAAATCTCTTCGGTCAGGACGCTGATATCGTCTATTTCTACCAGCGTAGGCGCGAAGAATGTGCCCGCCTCGTGTCCCGCGGGCAAAGCGCATCGATGGACGATTCTGGCTTCCTTTCCCATTCTTTCGACATGCGCTTCAAGTAGCGCTCTCGACGGTGCGTCGATTGCGGGCCCTACGTCGGTTGACAGATATTGTGGATCGCCAATCACGAGTTCGTCCATGTAGCCCTTCAACAACTCGAGCGTTCGCGGTTCGATCTCCTCCTGCACGCACAGCAGACGCAATGCAGAGCAACGCTGGCCCGCACTGTTGAATGCCGAATAGATGCTGTCGTGCACAACCTGCTCCGGCAACGCCGAACTATCGACAAACATGGCGTTTTGTCCGCCGGTTTCGGCAATCAGGGTCCCGATCGGACCGTCCCGATGAGCCAGCGTCTGATTGATGGTCTGGGCGACGCCGGTTGATCCGGTAAACACCACACCCGCGACCCGCGGATCTGCAACCGCACGGCCACCAATGAGGGAGCCAGAGCCCGGGATGAAATGCAGCACGTCCGCCGGCACGCCAGCCTCGAGCATCAGCTGCACAGCGCGGTAAGCGATCAGAGGTGTCGGCCCCGCCGGTTTTGCGAGTACAGCGTTGCCCGCCGCAAGCGCGGCCGCTACCTGGCCGGTAAATATCGCCAGCGGAAAATTCCAGGGGCTGATGCAGACGAACACACCCCGGCCCCGCAGACCGTAGGTGTTGTGCTCCCCTGTCGGCCCCGGCATGACCAGCGGCTCACCAAAATGTCGCCGCGCCTGCGCGGCGTAGTAGCGAAAGAAATCCACGGCCTCGCGGAGTTCGGAAATCGAGTCCGGGAGGGTTTTACCGCCCTCACGGATGCACAGCGTCAGAAGCTCGGCGTGATGGGCCTCGAACAGATCGGCGGCGCGATTCAGAATCCTGGCACGTTCGTCGGCACCGGTGCGATCCCAGGCAACCTGCCCTTTGACCGAGAGTTCCAGTGCGGCATCGACGTGTTCTTCTGCCGCCAAGTGGCAAATGCCCACGACTTCGTCGGTATTCGCCGGATTGACCGACGGCGCCTCGGCTCCGGACATCTCCCTGCCGCCGACAATCGGTTTGGCTGTCACTGGCAGCTCACGGGCCACCTCCATATCAGAGAGGAGCTTGCGGCTTACATTGCGGTCCGCAAGATTAAAGCCGTGCGAGTTGTCTCGCTCGGGCTGGAAAATGTCTATTGGCTGCGGAATTCGGTCATGCGGCAGATAGTCGTGTTGCCCGGCGACAGTCAACGGGTCGGCAATGATGTCCTCAACGTCGATAGACTCATCGATAATCTTGTTCACAAACGATGTATTCGAACCATTCTCCAACAAACGTCGAACGAGATATGGCAACAGATCCTCGTGGTTACCCACCGGCGCATAGACGCGGCAAGGTCGATCATGCTTTTTTGGGTCGACAATTTCGGCGTAGAGTTCCTCACCCATGCCGTGCAGACGCTGGAACTCATAATCCCGACGCGAACCGGCGTAATGCAACACGCTCGCCAGCGTATGCGCGTTATGCGTCGCGAACTGCGCATAGATCTTGTCGCCCGCCGCAAGTGCCGCCCGCGCACACGCCAGATACGAAACGTCCGAGTGAGACTTGCGCGTGAACACGGGATAGCTCGAGATACCCTGCTCCTGGGCCCACTTGATCTCGCTGTCCCAGTACGCGCCTTTCACGAGACGGACCGGGATTCGGCGCCCGACGTCGCCGGCCAATTCTTCAATAAAGCGCATCGTGTCACGGCCGCGGCGCTGATAGGTCTGCACGGCAAGGCCGAATCCATCCCAACCAGCTAGCGCATTATCACGATAGACGCGCTCGAATATGGCCAGCCACATTTCGAGCCGGTTTGCCTCCTCCGAATCGATCGTAAGGCCGATGCCTACGTCTCTGGCGTGTTTGGCAAGCTCCAGTATCGACGGGACGAGCTCATCCAGGACCCGCTGTTCGTGCGTGTATTCAAAACGCGGGTGCAGCGCGGATAACTTGACCGATATACCCGGTGCCGAAAACACGTCTGGCGCGTCAATCTGTGGCGCCTTGCCAATGCTGTCAATGCCTTCGTGGTAATTCTCGAGGTAGCGCTCTGCATCAGACCGGGTCAGCGCGGATTCGCCAAGCATGTCGAAGGAGTAACGATACGGCAGCTTTTCGTTCTTTGTTGCCCGTTTCAGAGCCTCCCCGATCGTGCGCCCCATGACGAACTGGTGGCCCATGATTTTCATTGCCTGGCGCATGGCGGTTCGCACCACCGGTTCACCGGCGCGACTGACGAGTCGGCCGAGCGCTTGTCCGGGATTACTCGTCGCGACCTCGTCCATACTCAGAATGCGACCCGTCAGCATCAAGCCCCATGTCGACGCGTTAACGAACACAGAGTCACTGACACCGAGATGGTCTTTCCATTTTGCAGACGTGATTTTGTCCGCAATCAGCCGGTCGGCCGTATCGGCGTCCGGAATCCGCAGCAATGCCTCGGCGATGCACATGAGCAACACACCCTCATCCGAGGACAGGTCGTACTGCTGCAGAAAGGCTTCAATGCCCCCGTCCTTGGCCGTGCTCTTGCGAACGGCACGCACGAGCTGCGCTGCCGTAGCCTGGATTTTCTCGCGAGCGGGGCCGCCGGCATCGGCGGCTTTGACCAGTTCCCTGACGAGCTTTTCTTCGTCGGCGAGATAAAGATCATTGATGTAGGGAATACTGCCTTCCCGGGCAGCTGGCTGATCAACAAAGCTCATGCAAAAACTCCTGACGTCCACTCTTGCGGTGGGCTCAAAAAGGAATACACGGGCGGCGATTATAGGGCATTCAGGGCCACACGGGCATCGCTATCGGCCTTTTCGATCACGTAACTGTCGGCGCGTGTGTTTGTCCGGCTTGCCCCTCGTCATCGGCATTTGCAGTCGGTCCCGCCGCAGCTCGGCAAGCTGTTTTTCGCGACGCGTGACGCTCGCCTCGGACTCGTCGTAGCAGGCTTGCGCGTCCTTTGCGGGACCCCGCCGCGCCGGCATACCGATAACCGTCAGCTCGTAGGTCGACTGTTGACGAACGAGTTGGACTGCATCACCGATGCGTACGCTCGTCGCGGCGCGTGCCCGCTCGCCGTTAACACGCACATGGCCCCCGTTCACGGCCGCGCTGGCCGCCGTTCGCGTCTTGTAGAATCGGGTAAACCAGAGCCACCGATCCAGTCTTAGTGAGTCGTTTGACACGACCAATCTCCTTTGGCCTCCTGATATACTTTGCGTCCTTCGAACCGAGAGAGCA
>CAMYLB010000220.1 GCA_947259145.1 uncultured Woeseiaceae bacterium | reverse complement strand
ACGAATCAACTCCTGCAATAACCCTTCGACCAGATCCGGATCGACACCCAGTTCAAGGGCTTGCGCTCGACCCATATCGAGGACGTCCTTCTCCCGGGCATAGTCTCGCGTGCCGGCGCCCGTTGTGAGCTTGCTCCTACCGATTTCGCCGACGATTTTCTGTCGTTCAGCAATCAGATCCACGAGGCGCCGGTCGACAGCCGAGAGATTCTTGCGGAGTTCGTCGAGAGTCATAGGTCGAAACGGTTTTTCGTTGACAGCGAAGCAACTGTTTTACAGCAGACCGGTTCACAGTGAAAGCCGGCCCGAAAGAATTCGGGCCGGCTGCTTCCGCTTTACGAACTGTTACGACTGTTAGTGCCTGTCTCTACGCTTATCGCTGCGCGCCTTGTGACCGCGGTAGACGCGATTGTCGCGATAACTATTGTCGTAATAACGGTCATAGCTACGAATGCCGCGACGATGTGTCCTCGCTTCGACACGCTCCCAGCGGTAAATGTCATACAACTGGTGCCAGGCGAGATGCCTGCTCATGCGCAGCCGGGTGTGCCGGTACCACGTTCGAAACGACTGGTTTCGTTTCAGCCAGTGCGGCATGTGTTTCGGGCGCCGCAGTTCCACCCGATAATGACTGGATGGCTGGTGCACGACCCGCACCTCTTTGTGGGCGGCAGCTTCGGGAGAATCCAGAAGCAGCAGGCCGCCGGCTATTAGCGCTACAGTAATGATCTTGTTCATATCGATCTCCGGTTCCTCTCAAGTACGGCTACAAGAGTAGGCTTGGGAAGATGAACCGCGAATGAAAGCAAGTCATTGTTTTTACTATATTTATGAACACAAGGTGAACGCCCGTGGCAGACCCGGGGTCCAGCGACTGTCGCAATTCAAGCAATCATGCGACTATGCGACCGGACGCAATAACGACCGTGATCAAGGTGAAAAATCAATGAAAACCCGTGCTGCCGTTGCCTGGGAAGTGGGCAAACCGCTTGAGATCGAGATGCTCGACCTGGGAGGACCCAAAGCCGGCGAGGTCCTGCTCAGAAATATCGCAACCGGTGTCTGCCACACGGATGCGTTCACGCTGTCGGGCGAAGATCCCGAGGGTATTTTTCCGGCCGTTCTTGGACATGAGGGTGGCTCAATCGTCGAAGACGTCGGTAAAGGTGTCACCTCGGTCGCCGTCGGCGATCACGTGATTCCCTTGTACACTCCGGAATGCGGCGAATGCAGTTTTTGCACATCCGGCAAGACAAATCTGTGCCAGGCAATTCGCGTTACCCAGGGTCAGGGACTCATGCCCGACGGCACGTCGCGCTTCTCCCACAACGGCAAGACCGTCTTTCATTACATGGGCACTTCGACATTCAGCGAGTACACGGTACTGCCTGAAATCGCCGTTGCGAAGATCGGCAAGGAAGCGCCATTGGAAAAGGTCTGTCTTCTGGGCTGTGGGATCACTACAGGCATAGGCGCTGTTCTGAACACAGCCAAGGTCGAACCTGGCGCAACGGTCGCCGTTTTCGGGCTCGGCGGTGTGGGCTTGAGCGTGATTCAGGGCGCCACGATGGCGAAGGCAGGCAGAATAGTAGCCATTGATATCAACACCGATAAATTCGAACTCGCCACGCAGTTCGGTGCGACCGACACCGTCAACCCCGCCGATTACGATGCGCCAATTCAAGACGTCATCGTCGAACTGACCGGCGGCGGCGTCGACTATTCGTTCGAGTGCGTTGGCAATGCGAACCTGATGCGATCGGCGCTCGAATGCTGTCACAAAGGCTGGGGCGAGTCGGTGATCGTTGGCGTCGCCGGGGCCGGACAGGAAATCTCGACACGACCTTTTCAACTTGTCACGGGACGCGTCTGGCGCGGAACCGCGTTCGGCGGTTGCAAGGGTCGCTCGCAGTTGCCGGGTATGGTGGACCAATACAGTTGCCGGGTATGGTGGACCAATACATGAACGGCGACATCAAGATCGACGAGTTCATCACCTATACGATGCCGCTGGACGACATCAACAGGGCCTTCGATTTGATGCACGAAGGCAAGAGCATTCGTTCTGTCATTCACTTCTGATCAAGAAGCCCGACATTCACCAAGACCCGGAATCCCAGTGAGTCAGATAGCTGTCGCGACAACCTCGCAGTTGGCTGCCGATGCCGCAGAGGAAGTTGCTGCGGTCGGCGGTAACGCCGTTGACTGCGCGCTTGCCGCAGCTCTTGTGGCGATCAATACCGAGCCAGGTGTATGCGCGCTCGGCGGCAGCGCATTCATTACGATCTGGCGTGCCAACGATGACCCGGTCACGATCGATGGTAATGTCGCGGTCCCGGGTGCCGGCCTGGCGCCCGATCAGCGAGGACATGGCGCGGTCAGCGTCACCATCGATTATGGCGGCGGAATTACGACGCTGGTCGGCCCGGGTTCGATCGCTGTCCCGGGGACGCTGGCGGCCATCGAGCATGCCTGGAAGCGTTACGGCAGCGCAGCCTGGGCAGACATCTTCGGGCCGACTATTCGCGCCTGCCGCGACGGGTTCCCGCTCTCCGCTGCCTGTCGTTATTACCTGGGTTATTCCAGCGACTGTATTTTCAATCGCAGTGAGGATGGCTTTGCCGCCTTACATCACGCGGACAGAACACTGCTCGGCACCGGAGAACAGGTCATCGTGCCGCACCTTGCCGACAGCCTCGGCGCGATTGCCGAAGACGGGGCCCGGGTCTTTTACGAAGGCGACATTGCGGGTTCGATTGCCGCCCACTGCCGTGACGGCAATGGCATGCTGACAGCTGAAGATCTCCGCAGCTACCGGGCCATTGAACGTAAACCGCTGATCACAGATGTCGGCAACTGGTCCATCGCGAGCAACCCGCCGCCCGCAGTCGGTGGCAGCATTCTCGTTGCCATGTTACTGGCGTGTTCGGACCTTGCCGTTGATGATGGCTGGACGAGCAGCGCGCTGCGCCAGCTCGTCGACTCACAGCGTGCCTGTCTCGATTTTCGCAAACGAAACCTGGATCTTGCCGATGATGTTGCTGCCGAGGCCGCGCGACTTATCGAATCCGCGCGCAGTGGACGGCTGTTGGCGCGCTGGACTTCGGCCTCAACCGTTCATACGTCGGTCGTCGACGATGAAGGTACCGGCTGTGCCATCACCGCATCGTCCGGCTACGGCTCCGGGGAAATGCCGGCGGGAACCGGCCTGTGGTTAAACAACTGCCTCGGTGAAATTGAGCTGAACCGTCGCGGATTGGACGCCGGACCGCCGGGCGCGCGATTGCCATCAAACATGGCGCCCAGTGTTGCCAGGCGTGACGGCGCAGTTATCGCCGTAGGTTCCCCGGGGGCCGACAGGATCACGACTGCCCTGCAGCAGTTCCTGATCAATTACCTGCTGCTCGGCATGCCGCTAAAGGACGCGATTGCACATCCGCGCGTACACGTGGATACGAGTGGCGAGGTCGTTAGACTCATGGCGGAGCCCGGCCTCGATCTCCCGCCCATGGATCTGCCGGTAAAAGTTTTTCCCGGCCTTGTCATGTACTTCGGCGGGGTGGCTGTCGCCGTTTGCGACCGCATGGCGGGGCTGGAAGCCGCCGCCGATCCGCGACGAGCAGGTGGCGTTTTCGTTTCTGGCACCTGATGAGCATTCGGACCGCAGCAACCGTATTCGTCGGACTACTGATACTGGCATCCCCGCTTGAGGCCCAGGAAACTATTTCACGCGGCGGAAATATTTCGGCCGACATCGCCCGTGATGGTCGCGTCGCAATCGACCTCGCCGGGGACATCTGGATCGTGCCGCCCGGCGGCGGCAAAGCCACGGCCATCACGCGTAACCTGAAATCCGTGCGGCGGCCGCGCTGGTCCCCCGACGGAAGCGAAATCGCTTACCAGGCGTCGTCCGGAGAATCGCAGGGTCTCTGGATATACAACTTTGCGAAGGACGAATCGCGAAAAATAAGTCGCGACACTTTTCTCGACCTTTATCCGGCGTGGCACCCGGATGGCAAACGCCTCATCTATGCCTCCGATTCCAGGGGCACCGGCCTGGACCTGTGGGAAGTTGATCTGCCGACCGGCCTGCACTGGCGACTCACCGATAAGGTCGGCGATGAACTCGAACCTGCGTGGTCATCGGACGGACAAAACCTCGTGTATGTTCATCATGACGGCACTGAGTGGTCGCTGATCCTGCGCGGGCGGGGACTACCGGAGGAGACCTTGTTGTCGACTTCAGACCGAATCGCCGCACCGTCGTGGCGCCCCGATGGCAGCTTGATCACCTTCATCAGAAAAAGCGCATCCGAATCCTCGATCGAAATGGTCATTCTCTCGCAACCGCGGCTGGTCAGACCTTACGCCCGCGGCGAAAGCTTTGTGCTCTCGCCCGTTAGCTGGCTCGACCGGCATCGCATGCTCTACACAGCTGACGGCACAATTCACCAGCGACTCTTTAACTCCTGGACTTCATCACCACTGCCATTTCGGGCGACGATGCAGACCGCCAGTGCAACAGCGCCTGCCAAAACTGAGCGCCGCCGTTTACCGACCATCGATGAACCTGATGGCCGTCTGATCATTCACGCATCGCGCATGTTCGATGGTCTGGGAGGTGGTTATCAGACTGACAGGGACATCATTATCGACCGCGGTCGAATAACGGCCGTAGAACCTCACAGCGACAGACCCGGTTCGATCGTAATCGACATGGGTGACCTGGCCGTGCTGCCCGGCTATATCGATGCGCTCAGCCACTTGTCCGAGGCATTCGGCAAGTCTGACAAGTTCGACGACTCCATCGGCCCCTTGTTGCTCACCGCCGGTGTTACAACGCTGGTCGCGCAGCACGCGAACGCCGCGCGCCTGAACGCACTGTGGTCGGGCAAGGACTTACCGGGCCCGCGACTGCTGAATGCTGACGACTGGCCGGCTGGACCCGTTTCCGGGTTGGCCGACTCGATGACGCCGGGTCTGCCAGCGTTGCTGCAATCCCGTCAAGCCGTTCTGATCGGCGTTTCGGCGCCTGTCGCCCGGCGTTTCGCCGAACCGCCAAGTATTGACGCCGGCGTCAGCTCGTCGGTGCTGGGCAGTAAACAAAACGGCCTGCCGCCCGGGATTGCGCTGCACGCCGAGTTGCTCGCACTCGTGGCCGCAGGACTGCGGCCCGAACAATCCCTGCGGGCAGCCGGCGTGAACGCCGCCGCGGCACTGCGCCTGGACCCACTGCTTGGACGGATCGCGATTGGTGCGGCCGCCGATCTCGTGTTCGTTGACGGCGACCCGCTCTCGAACATGGAAGACGCACAGAAGATCGTCGCCGTTGTACGGAATGGGCGCTTTTTCAGTGTCAGCGGACTCGTCGACCGGGCTAAAACGGCTGAAAGTGTCGAATAATTTGACAAAATGAGGAAAGTCCGGGGGTTTGTCGGCGCCCAATCAATGATTGAACATAATAAAAAAAGTGACATAATGACCATATAGCACAGAACAGCGAAGAACCGGTCACATTTTTTTATATCTATCAATTACTTGCAAGAAGCTCTTACGAAAACAGCTTATGAGCGGAGCCCAAATTATGTCGGGTTACTTTACAAACTTTCGCAAAAAGCGGCCGCGTGATCGCTTGGCCATAGCAAGGTTCGTTGCAGTAACAGGTACTACGGGCAGGTTGGCACAGGACTTGCTTTATATACTCTGCCCAAGCGAAGTGTAATTGCAGTCGGTAACAACAAACGGTCAGATACAGGATTTAGACAATTACCTCTTTTGATAAAAAAGAGAATTTGGCCCTGCCGCTAACGCCGCAGGGCTTTTTCTTTGGCAGAATGAACGTCCGGGCACCGGGTTGTGCCATGTAAGGAACAGTCCATTGAGAGCAGTCCATCGATGAGAGCAAGGCTGGCACTGATCTGCTGCATGCTCGCCGCCTGCAATGCTGACGACCGCGACTACGCCGAGGCGAACGTCGCCGGACTTCACGATGAGTTACAGCGCGGCGAACTGAGGTCTGAGGATCTCGTTGAGTGGTACATCCGGCGAGTTGAAGCGATCGACAGTTCGGGCCCTCAATTGAATTCGATGATCGAGATCAACCCGGACGCCCTGCGCATCGCTCGCTCTCTGGATGTCGAGTGGAAGACATCCGGACCACGGGGTCCGCTGCACGGTATTCCGGTCGTGCTGAAAGCAAATATCGACACGGCCGACCAGATGCACACAAGCGCAGGCTCCCTCGCCATGGCAGACCATGCGCCACCGGCCGACGCTTTTGTCGTCAAACGGTTGCGGGACGCCGGCGCCGTAATACTTGGTAAATCCAATCTCAGTGAGTGGGCCAATTTTCGTTCGTCACAATCTTCCAGTGGCTGGAGCAGCGTCGGCGGTCAGACGAAGAATCCGTATGACACGACACGATCACCCTGCGGTTCGTCCAGCGGCTCGGCGGTTGCCGTCGCGGCCAATCTGACGGTCCTCGCGGTAGGCACCGAGACTGACGGCTCCGTCGTTTGCCCGGCCGGCGTTAACGGCATTGTCGGTATTAAACCGACGCTCGGACTCGTCAGCCGCAGCGGCATTATTCCGATAGCACACAGCCAGGACCCCGCAACAGCGAATGCAGAAATTCACCACGACTACTCGTCGAACCTGACAGCCGATGGCTTACGCAAAAGGCGTGTCGGTATTATTCGTTCCTATTACGGCGCCGGATCAAACCCCGGCGTCGATGCAATCCTCGAATCCAGTGTTGCAGTACTTGAGAAACAGGGTGCCACAATCGTCGACAACATCGAGTATGAAGTGGCGAACATGCATGACGCGGAGTACGAGGTTTTACTCTACGAATTTCGCGCCGATTTGAATAGCTACCTCGAGAAATCAAACGCTCCCATGCAAAGCCTCGCCGACCTTATTGCATTCAACGAAGGCCATGCCACCACCGCCATGCCGATCTTCGGCCAGGACATTCTTTTGGCAGCTGAGGAAAAGGGGCCGCTGGCTACCCCGGAATACCTCGAGGCACTCGCGACGAGCAGGCGACTTGCAAGGGCAGCGATAGACGGCGCCATGGATCAGCATGATCTTGACGCACTCGTCGCGCCAACCAACGGCCCCGCCTGGATGATCGACCACGTCAACGGCGATAATTTCGGTATCGGCAGCTCTTCGCTGGCCGCTATATCAGGCTACCCGAGTATTACTGTCCCCGCGGGACAGGTTTCCGGACTACCGATCGGGATTTCGTTCATCGGCAAAGCCTGGAATGAGAAACAGCTCATAGAGATTGCCTATGCATTCGAGCAAGCTACAGGCGCTAGGTTTGCGCCAAACCCCTGATTAAGCTGGATCACTCGATGTTCAAAGCTGTTCGCATTTCAATTCTTTTGTTCGTTCTGTTTTTTGTTGCGGTCAGCACCTGGTTGACGCTGGCGCGGAGTACCGACTGGAACAACAGCTTGTGGGTCAAGGTCTATCCGATCAACGGCGATAACAGCGCTGAGTCGACCGAGTACATCAAAGGTCTGAGTGTTCGCGACTTCGAGGGCATAGAGTCTTTTCTTGAGCGGGAAACCAGCAAGTATGCGAATCAACTCTCTCGGCCGGTTCGAATCGAACTGGGCCGAGCGATCCGCACTCAGCCACCGTCGCTCGGGGACGGACCCAACGTATTGTCCGTAATGCTCTGGTCCCTGAAAATGCGCTGGTGGGCCAGCGATGTTACTGACGATCAGGATCGTATCGATCCGGACGTCAGGATCTTCGTTCGCTACCATGCGCCAGAGACCGATGTTCAGGTTGAAAATTCGGTCGGGCTGCGAAAAGGCATGGTCGGCATAGTCAATGGCTACGCGAGCCGCCGCTATCGCGGCACCAACCATGTCATCATCGCGCACGAATTCCTGCACACGCTGGGCGCTACCGACAAATACCGTCCGAGCGACGGGCAACCCATCGCGCCGGATGGCCTGGCCGAGCCTGACCGCAAACCGCTTTACCCGCAGCGATACGCCGAGATCATGGGCGGTCGAATTGCGCTCGCCACTAACGATGCCGTAGTCCCGAAGAGCCTTAAGTACGCTGTTATCGGGCCGCTGACCGCCCGCGAAATCAATCTTACCGACTGACGCGACTTTTGCTGTGCTGTTCGGTGAGCTACGCTCACGACATGCACAACATCAACCCTTTGCAATTTTCCTGCAATAGCGTCCGGGTCAGGGTGGCAGGCCGCCTGCTCGTGGATGCGCTCGAACTGAACGTTGCGGGCGGCGAACTCATTGCCGTGCTGGGACAGAACGGCTCCGGAAAATCACTCACAATGCACACGCTTTCCGGCTTGCGACCGGCCGATGCGGGACGAGTGGTTATGAATGGCCAAGACCTGGCAGCGACACGCCGACAGGAAATTGCGAGGTGGCTCGCACTGCTGCCGCAACACGTTGACGATATTTTTCCAGCAACGGTTCTGGACACGGCGATGATCGGCCGGCACCCCCACATTGGGCGTCTCAGCTGGGAGTCGGATCATGATTATGCGGCGGCTAACGAAGCGCTCGATGCCGTCGGCCTTGCGGGTCTTTCGGCAAGAGATGTCCTGACGTTGTCGGGGGGCGAGCGACGACGATTGGCTATAGCCCAGGTGCTAACCCAGCAGCCGCACATTTATCTGCTTGACGAACCAACCAATCACCTCGATCCGCAACATCAACTTGATGCTCTGCAGATGTTTCGTGATAAAGCAGATGCAGGAAATATCGTCATCGCCAGCCTGCACGACGTAAATCTCGCGGTACGCTATGCAGACCGCTGTCTGCTGCTGTACGGCGACGGACGCTGGGACCTGGGTGCGACCGGCGAAATATTAAATCCGGCGCGTCTCAGCGAGCTTTACTCGACGCCAATGGAGGCTATCGACTGGCGATCGCGCCAATTGTTCATCGCCTCAGGCGACGTATCCGCGTAGCGAGGCGAGATATTTCGCGTGCAGTGCCGGGTTCGCGGCAAGTACCGAGCGGATTTCCAGATCAGGTCCTCTACCGTTCAAATCAGTGAACAGGCCGCCCGCTTCATTCACGATGATCGAGAGCGCGGCAATATCGAGAATATTTACGTCGGATTCGATGACGGCTTCAATCTTCCCGGCAGCCAGCAAGTGATAGTGGTAGAAATCGCCGTAGCCACGGATTCGATCGGCGCGTTCGACAATACTGCCTAGCGCCGACCAGCCATCGCTTGCCGCCAGTGACTTGAGGTTGCCTACAGAGACCGCCGCGCGATCAGGGTCGTCTATTGCGCTGACGGAGAGACGCCTGCCATTTAGCCAGGCGCCCTGGCCTTTTTCGGCCCAGGCCAGTTCATCCATCATTGTTCCACTGGACACGCCGAGGATGATCTCACCTTTGTGCATGAGCGCTATCTGTGTGGAAAAAAACGGATACTGGCGAACGAATCCTTTCGTGCCATCGATCGGGTCGACCAGCCAGAGGTATTCGGCGTCTTCCTGCGTACGGCCCGTTTCCTCGCCGTAAAAACCGTGCTCCGGAAAGCGCTCGAGAATGCTGCTGCGGATGGCCTGCTCGCATTCGACGTCGGCCTGCGTGACCGGCGTCAGATCCGCTTTGGTCGTTACTGTGAAATTGCCGGCGTAGTAGCGGCGGCTAATGTCTGCCGCCTCTTTCGCTGCGGCCAGCGCGAAACGCAAATGCTCCGATGCGCTGCTTTCGAGATAAGTTTCCACAACTCAAGTGTCCTGTTCTATGAATTCGTATGTTGTCAGGGTCAACGAACGGCGCCACTATGGCCGCAAGCGACAGGATTGACAAGCAACCGGGCGCATCATCGGCCATCTTGCTTGACAGCTTCGCGGTACCTGCCTATCGTCTGGCTCTCATCAGGTGAACCCGAAATGGCTTGTTTCGGGTGAACGGGAAGCCGGTGTTGCGTGAACGATCATGTATCGGAGCACGCGAATCCGGCGCTGCCCCCGCAACGGTGATCGAGTTAAGACCGTAGCCCCTGCATCGAAGATGCAGAGCCACTGCGAAACGAGGAATGTTTTCGCGGGAAGGCGTTACGGCAGGAGAAGTCCGCTCGTCAGCCCGGAGACCGGCCCGGTGAAACGCGAATGGCGCGGCGGGCGCATGTTCGGGCGTGCTGTCTTAAGCGTCCTTCTTCCCTCTGCACTATTCAGGCTCGAGCATTTTGAGCGTGCGGGCGGCACGCAGGGGAACATCGGATGAGACTTTCCTACTCCATTGCGCTGGCGGCATTGCTGTCAGTCTCTTCGCTATCGCTCGGCGCAGATATCTCGCCGGGCGACACTTTAGTCGTCACCGCAACCCGAACGCCAACCCCGTTGTCCGACGCAACGGTGCCTGTGACCGTAATTACGCGTGAAGACATCGAGCTGTCGCTGGCGTCGGACCTGTCCGAGTTACTGCGTTTCGAGGCCGGAATCGATATTGGTCGCAATGGTGGCCCGGGCCAGACAACCTCGATATTTCTGCGTGGTACCGAAAGCAATCACACGCTTGTGCTGATCGACGGCGTTCGTATGAATCCGAGTACCATAGGCGGTGCGGCGATCCAGAACATCGCAACTGAAGTGATCGAGCGCATCGAGATTGTCAAAGGTGCGCGATCGGCGTTGTTCGGCACTGACGCTATCGGCGGTGTGATCAATATTATCACCCGTCGTGCTGACAGAGCTTACTTCGAGGGAGGCTTTGGCGGAGGCAGCTTCGCGTCGCAGTCAGGACATGTATCCGGTGGCAATAGAAATGACGGCAGCGAGTTCGGCTTTAGCCTGAATTGGCAGACGACCGATGGTTATGCACCGCGCGTCGATTCCGATATCACGCGTGGCTATGACAATCTGTCGGCAAACCTCTACGGGGCGAAGCGATTCGGCGCGAATGAGGTGAGCGTTCGTCACTGGCGTGGCAACGGCAACGTCGAGTACCTGGACTTCTTCCTCAGCCCTGTCGATCAGGATTTCGAAAATGCCGTCACGGCTGTCGAGCTCGATACCAAAGTCTCCGAGTCCGGTAACAGCAAACTAATCATATCGTTCATGCAGGACGAAATAGAACAGAATCAGGCACTGGATTTCGTCAACTCGCAGCGGCTGAGTCTCGACTGGCAGTACAGCCATGGTTTCGGAACGCATACGCTGACCGGTGGCCTGTTTGCCGTAGAGGAAGACGCGAGCGCGCTGTCATTTGGATCCGGATTTAGCGAGGACACGAGTATCCGCGCCGTTTTTGTACAGGACCAGGTCGCCTCGGGCCGTCACAAGGGGTTCGTGGCGCTGCGGCTGACGGACCACGAGAATTTCGGCAATCACACGACCTGGAACGCCGAATACGCTTTCGAAATCAGCGATGCGCTAACGCTGAACCTGGGTCTGGGGCACGCGTTTCGCGCACCGGACGCAAGCGACCGTTTCGGTTTCGGCGGCAGTCCCGACCTCAAACCCGAACTCGCGGATGAGCGCCAGCTGGCGCTGCGGTACGCACCTGGCGGTCGTCACAGTCTCGCGTTCGAGTTTTACGCAAATAATATTGAGGATCTGATCGATTTTGATCTGCAGACTTTTACGCTCAGGAACCTGAACGAGGCCAGGATTCGCGGCACGCAGCTCGGTTACGAATACCGCGCAGAGTCTTTTCGTGCTGCGTGCTGATATTGTCGTGCAACGAGCAGATGACAGAACCACTGGCGCACGACTGTTGCGACGCGCCGAGCGCACTGCTTCTTTTAGCTATACGCAAAACATCGGTCCGCATCGACTCGGACTCTCGGTACTCGCCAGCGGCGATCGGGTGGATTTCGGCAGCGTCGAACTCCCGGGATATGTCGTGGCGAACCTGACGGGCCAGCTGCATTTGAGCGACACGTGGCAGCTCAACGCGCGCATCGAAAACCTGCTGGATGCCGAGTACCAGACCGCAGCAAATTATCGTATGCAGGAACAAAGCGGCTTTCTTGAGCTAAAATACAGCTGGCGATAAGCGCGGAGCAAAACGTGGCAAACAGACTCAGCAAGATATATACGCGTACCGGCGACGATGGCACGACCGGCCTTGGCGATGGCAGCCGAACGCCGAAAGACAGCGTGCGCGTCGAAGCCTACGGAACTGTGGATGAGGCCAACAGCGCGATTGGCATCGTTCTCGCCGCAAACGCCGTGCCTGCCGAAGTTCGGCGTTGTCTTGTCGATGTGCAGCATGATCTGTTCGAGCTGGGTGGTGAGCTCTGCATTCCCGGCCACAGCGCGGTCACCGACGCATTCATCGAGCGCCTCGAAACTGATCTCGACGCGTTTAACCATGACCTGCCGAGTCTCAAGGAGTTCATCCTGCCCGGTGGTAGCCAGGCGGCCGCAGCTTGTCACCTTGCACGCACGATTGTGCGCCGCGCCGAACGCCGTGTTTACACGCTGGCCAACGTCGACAATGTTCGGCCTGAAGTAGTGAAGTATTTGAACCGGCTGTCCGATCTGCTGTTTGTCGTGGCCCGGGTACTCGCTCGCGCCGAGTCGGGTGAGGAAGTCCTCTGGAATCGTGACCGGTCGTAACAGCGCACCCAGGTGCAGGGCTGCTTGCCTACCTCTCGCTGAAAGCGTCTCGATTAAAACGCGCCTGCTGCAGCGCCAGGCACAGGGCACCCCCAGCAACAATCAAACGAGGCGTCGCGCGGGCGATTTCATCAGCAGGAAGCAGAAACAGGTTGCCGTACAGATTGGCTGATATTGCAGGCCAACGCTGCCATTCGGCGAATCCGTCGTCACCTGCGTCGGTACTCGCGAGCATCACTTCCGGGTTTCGATCAACGACCGCCTCTACCGATATTGCCGGCGCCAGCTCGGTGAGGTCATCAAATACGTTCCTGCCGCCACAGATCTCGATCAGCTCGCTGACGTAGTGT
>CAMYLB010000219.1 GCA_947259145.1 uncultured Woeseiaceae bacterium | reverse complement strand
GCAATGCATCGCAGGAGTTGGCACCTTTTCAGAATGGTTAGTCCTGAAGGTTGCCCCGGCGTCGTCGGGCCTATCCCTCGACCGGTCTCGATGAGTCTCGGCGAGTGTATGTGCATTAACATTCAGGCGTCAAGGCATTCCGACCGGTTTTATTAGTCTCACAAGTAACCGTTTTTCTTAGGGTTATTCCGCAGCAGCCAGGATATTTCCAAAACCTGCAAAACGCAGTTGCTATTGTTGTTCTAATGTATTAGCGTACTAACACGTTAATACATTGGTTCAACATGAAGCCCAATCGCAACGAATCCGAGCGTCAGCAGCACGACGCCGAAGACGCACTTTTCGAGGCCGTCATTAGCCTGCGGAACCGCGATGAGTGCCGTAATTTCTTCAAGGACCTGTGCACACCAGCAGAGCTGCAGGCGCTCGTCGACCGCTGGCAGGTGGTCGAATACCTCGAGCAAGACCTTCCCTATCGCAAAATTCACGACCTGACGGGCGTCAGCGTTACGACCATAGGCCGCGTGGCGCGCTTCCTCTCGGACGGTTTCGGCGGCTATCGCACGGCAATCGAGCGAACTCGCACGCCTGAACGGCACACCTCCCACTAAGGAAAATCCAATGGACACCCCCGAGCAGCGCATACAGATTGCGGTGCAAAAAACCGGCCGTTTGACCGAGCACTCTATCGATCTCCTGGAGCGCTGCGGCCTGAAGATCACGAAGAGCAAGGACCAGTTGATTTGCTACGGCGAGAACATGCCGATCGACCTGCTGCTGGTGCGCGATGACGACATCCCTGGCCTGGTCAGCGAGGACGTCTGCGACCTGGGGATTGTCGGCCTGAATATTGTTGAAGAGAAACGCCTTAACCTGGAGTCCGAGGGCCGTGAAGGGCTGTTCAAGCAAATTTACGAACTTGATTTCGGCCATTGCCGGCTGGCGCTGGCAGCACCCGAAGACGCCGAGTACTCAGGTCCGTCATCTCTAGAAAATAAAAGAATAGCAACGAGTTATGTCGGTATTGTAAGAAATTACCTTAAGAAAAATAACATTAATGCGGAGACCGTGTACTTCTCAGGCGCGGTAGAGATTGCACCCAAACTCGGCCGAGCCGACTACATTTGCGACCTGGTCTCCACGGGCTCCACGCTCAAGGCCAACGGTCTGACCGAGGTCGACGTCCTCATGGACAGCGAGGCGGTCGTCATCCAGACGCAGGCTCCCCTGGGCGCGGAAAAGCAGGCGCTCGTCGACAAGATCCTGCAGCGCCTGGATGGCGTACTGCAGGTCCGTGAGAGCAAGTACATCATGCTGCACGCGCCGCGCTCGGCGCTGGCTGAAATCAGGGCCCTCCTGCCCGGCTCTGAAGCCCCTACCGTGCTGCCGCTGGACGGTACTGATGACAAGGTCGCCGTGCATGCGGTGTGCCGGGAGACCGTGTTCTGGGAGACCCTCGAAAACCTCAAAGCTGCCGGTGCGAGCTCCCTGCTCGTATTACCGGTGGAAAAGATGCTCGCCTGAAACATGGCCCTTGAACTGACAACCTGGTCCGACCTCGACGAACGGCAGCGTAGTGCCCTGCTGCAGCGGCCGGCCGTGGCCGACGATGCGGCCATCCGTAAAGCGGCTGCAGAGATCATCGCAGAGGTGCGTGAGCGAGGGGATTCGGCGCTGCGTGAATTGACTAAAAAGTACGATCGGGCCCGGGTTGACGTTTTCCGTGTCACCGCAAACGAAATTGCGGCCGCGGCGGCGCAGCTGACCCAGGAACAAGTCGACGCGATTGACCTCGCGATCAGAAACGTGCGCCGTTTTCACGAGCCGCAACGCCCGGCGCCGCTCCTCGTTGAAACCATGCCAGGCGTCGTCTGTGAGCGCGTGAGTCACGCCCTCGACGCTGTCGGACTGTACGTGCCGGCCGGCACTGCACCGCTTCCCTCCGCGGCCATCATGCTGGCCGTGCCGGCGGCGATCGCGGGCTGCCCCACGAAAATTCTGTGCACCCCGCCCCGCCCCGACGGCAGCGCTGATCCGGCGGTACTGGTTGCGGCCACTCGCGCGGGAGTTGAGGACATTTACAAGATCGGCGGCGCACAGGCGATCGCGGCGATGGCGTACGGCACTGAAAGCGTGCCCAAGGTCTGCAAGGTATTCGGGCGGCAATGCCTGGGTCACGAGCGCAAAGTCGCTGGTGAGCGGCGACCCTGCCGGTGCGGCCATCGATATGCCGGCGGGCCCTTCGGAAGTTCTGGTCATCGCGGACTCAAACGCTTCGGCTGAGTTCGTGGCTTCGGATTTGTTGTCGCAGGCCGAGCATGGCGTCGACTCGCAGGTTGTACTTGTCACGACCTCCAAAGACCTCGCGGCAGAGGTTGTTGCTCAGCTTGATCAACAGCTGGCCGAATTATCACGCGCGAACATCGCTGCGGAGTCACTCAAACATGCCCGCGTCTTTATCGTGCCGGATCTCGATACGGCGGTATCGGTCAGCAACCGCTACGCACCCGAGCATCTGATCTTGCAGGTCGAAAACGCGCGTGAGCTGCTGCCAGCGCTGCGTAACGCGGGTTCGGTCTTTGTCGGACCCTGGACGCCCGAGTCAGTTGGCGACTACTGCAGCGGCACGAATCACGTTTTGCCCACCTACGGTTTCGCACGGACCTACAGTGGCCTGGGCCTTGATCAGTTCATGCGCCAGATGACTGTGCAGGAACTCAGCCGCGAGGGTCTTGCCAATCTCGGCGACGCCGTGGTCAGCCTGGCCGGCCTCGAGGGCCTGGATGCGCATGCAGAGGCCGTGCGTCGCAGGTTGAGGTCACCAACGTGAATATAGCGAAACTCGCCCGTCCAGAGATTCAAGCCTTGCACGCTTATGCAGCGGCAGAGCAGGTTGACGACACGGTGCGTCTGAACGCCAATGAGTCGCCGATAGTCAGCGCCATCGATCATTTCCGACGTCCCTTGAACCGCTACCCTGAAGTTCGTCCACAAAAACTCCAGCGTGCGCTGGCCGCCCGGTTCACCTGTAGCCCCGATAACTTGCTGGTGACGCGCGGCTCCAGCGAAGCCATTGATCTGCTGGTCCGGACCTTTTGTCGCGCTGGCAAAGACGGCGTTCTGACGACTTCGCCTTCGTTTTCCATGTACCGGCACTATGCCGAGGTACAGGGCGCCAATTTCATTGAAGTTGCGACGCAGGCCAGTGAAAACTTCGCCATCGACGTCGATGCGGTGCTGGCTGCCTGTGACGCATCAACACGCCTGATCTTCATTTGCTCGCCGAACAACCCCACCGGAACGACATTGCCGCGAGACGAGCTCGAAAAGCTCCTGCAACGTCGCGGCGATAAGTCAGCGATTGTTATTGACGAAGCGTACGTCGAATTCGGTGATCTGCCATCAGCTATAGAGCTGCTCGACACGTACCCCAATCTGCTGGTGCTTCGCACGCTCTCAAAAGCACTGGGATTCGCGGGCGCACGCTGCGGCGCGGTGATCGGCCCCCAAGCCGTCATTCGAATGCTGAGTGCGGTGCAAGCGCCCTACGCACTTGCAACACCCGTCGTCGAATGCGTAGAGGATGCGCTGCAAGACAAACAACTGGCGCTCGCCGAGCGCTCCGTCGCCCGGATTATCGAGGAACGAAAACGATTGATGCGCGAAATCACTAACTTCGATTTCGTTAAGAAAATCTGGCCGAGCCATGCGAATTTCTTCCTGATCGAAGTCGACGACGCAGCGAAAGTATTGCGGCGATGCCAGGAGCATCGCGTACTACTGCGGCATTTCGGCGGCGAACTCGCCGCCTGCATACGCATCACCGTCGGTAGCGTCGACGATAACGATCAATTACTCAGCGCACTCGAAACGCTAAGAGGTTCAGAATAATGTCTGTAAAGGTCCTGTTCATCGATCGTGACGGTACGCTGATCGAGGAGCCTGAGGATAACCAGGTTGATGCCGTCGAGAAGATCAAACTCGTCGGCAATGTGATTCCGGCATTACTCGAACTTGCGAACCACGGCTTCCGCTTCGTGATGGTCAGCAACCAGGACGGCCTCGGCAGCGAATCCTTTCCACAGGATCAGTTTGACGTTTGCCACGCTCATACGATGAGCTTATTCACAAGCCAGGGCATCGCGTTCGACGAGGTTTTTATCTGCCCGCACCTGCCTGACGACAACTGTGAGTGCCGCAAGCCGCGCACCGGGCTGCTCACGAAATACCTGGCAGCTACCGACATTGACCTTGCCGCGTCCGCCGTCATCGGCGACCGAGCAACAGACATGGAACTGGCCGATCGCATTGGAGTACGTGGATTGCTGGTTAACGTCGACGATGACGAAGCCAGGGCCTGGCCCGAAATCGTCGATCTCCTGTGCTACTCAGACCGCGTCGCAAGCGTCGAACGCAATACCAATGAAACTCGCATCAGGGCAAGCGTCAACCTCGACACAAGCGCCCCGATCAGGGTCAGCACCGGCATCGGTTTCTACGACCACATGCTGGAGCAGATTGCCAAGCACGGAGGCTTCGGCCTGACACTACAGTGTGACGGCGACCTCGAAATCGACGAGCACCACACGGTCGAGGATACGGCTATCTGCCTTGGCACGGCACTGCGTAAGGCGTTGGGCAACAAGTTCGGCATCGGCCGCTACGGCTTTCTGGTACCAATGGATGAGAGCGAAGCAAAAGTCGCGCTGGACCTGTCGGGCAGAGCATCGTTTCATTTCACTGGCAAATTCCCGCGCGACAACGTGGGCGAGCTGTCGACCGAGATGGTCGAACATTTCTTTCGCTCACTGGCGGACTCACTTGGAGCTGCATTGCACATCGAAGTGACGGGAGAGAACACTCACCACATGATCGAGGCCTGCTTCAAGTCGGTCGGGCGGGCTCTGCGGCAGGCCATTAATCGCGCTGGTACAGAGCTGCCATCAACAAAGGGCACGCTGAGCTAAATCGAATGAGCAAGATCGCCATCATCGACAGCGGCGGGGCCAACATCGCATCCCTGGTATTCGCGTTCGAGCGCCTCGGCCGAAGCGCGGAACTGACCACCGACGCGGCAGTGATTCGATCGGCGGATCGCGTACTGCTACCCGGAGTCGGGGCTGCGAAGAACGCCATGGATCGCCTAGCCGATGCGCAATTGATTGACGTGATCCGCGGTTTGAAGCAACCCGTTCTTGGCATATGCCTGGGAATGCAGTTGCTGCTCGAGGGTTCGGAGGAGGAAAACGTCGAATGCCTCGGTGTCGTTCCCGGCATAGCGGCGCGGCTGCCTTCCACCCCCGCATGTCCGGTTCCCAATATGGGCTGGTGCGCGACGCGCAAGACCTCCGATCATGCCTTGTTAAACGATATCCCGGACGACAGCTATTTCTATTACCTTCACAGCTATGCCCTGCCCGTTTCGGATTGCACGCTGGCGACGGCCAACCATGCGAAACCGTTTTCCGCCGTTATCGGCCGAGACAATTTCGTCGCCGCGCAGTTTCATCCGGAGCGTTCCTCGACGGCCGGCGCTCAACTGCTGAGCAACTTCCTGGATGATTCGCTATGAGACTCATCCCGGCCATCGACCTCAAAGGCGGCAAGTGCGTGCGCCTCCTGAAAGGCGATTTCGACAAGACGACCGAATACAGCAACGATCCGGCCGAAGTGGCCAGGCGATTTTCCACGCTCGATGTACAGGATCTGCACATCGTTGATCTCGACGGCGCGCGCTCCGGTGAGCAACAGAACCGGGCGATTGTCAAAGCCGTCGCGGCCGAGACCGGACTGGACATCCAGCTCGGTGGTGGTATTCGCGATCGTGGCAGTGTCGCGGAATGGCTGGAAAGCGGCGTAAGCCGCTGCGTGATCGGCAGTATGGCGATTACCGAAGTCGCTACAGTGAAAGACTGGCTGCGTGAGTTCGGTCCCGACCGCCTCGTGCTGGCGCTGGATGTGAATCTTCGTGACGACGGCACACCGATGCTGACGACACACGGCTGGACCGAGGACGCCCGCCTGTCACTCTGGGACTGCATCGATGGCTATTCCGGCGCGGGAATCAAACACGTCTTGTGTACCGATGTAAGCCGCGACGGCGCGATGGCCGGCCCCAATGTCGAACTCTATGTCGAGATTCTACGGCGCTACCCGGATTTGCAGCTGCAGGCGTCGGGTGGTGTACGCAACATCAGGGATCTGGAGCAGCTCAGGTCGCACGGCATTCCAGCGGCAATTTCTGGCAAAGCGTTGCTCGATGGTGCCATTACGGCAGCGGAGGTGGCGTCATTCCGGCTAAGCGCATAATTCCCTGCCTCGACGTTCGTGACGGTGTGGTCGTCAAAGGCGTGCAGTTTCGTAATCACCGCGTGGTCGGCGGTATTCTCGAACTGGCGGAACGCTATTGTGCGGAGGGTGCCGACGAACTCGTCTTCTACGACATCACGGCAAGCCCGGACGACAGAAGCGTGGATCGAAGCTGGGTCACACAGGTCGCCAGGGTCCTCGACATACCGTTCTGTGTTGCCGGCGGTATTCGTAGCGTTGCGGATGCAGAGGATGTGCTGAACAAGGGCGCTGACAAAATTTCGATCAACTCCCCCGCTCTTGCAAAACCCGCGCTGATAACCGAGTTGGCCAAACGCTTCGGCTCCCAATGCGTCGTAATCGGTATCGACAGCCGTGAAGAACATGGCAACTATTTCGTATACCAGTACACGGGCGATCCAGGCAAGACAATTGCCGCGCAGCGGCTCACTATGGACTGGGTTACCGAAGTGCAGCAACGCGGCGCTGGAGAGATCGTCCTTAACTGCATGAACCAGGATGGCGTGCGCAAGGGCTACGACATCGAGCAGCTTGCCGCTGTACGTGCGGTTTGTAACGTGCCTCTGATCGCATCGGGCGGCGCCGGCGCGAAAGATCACTTTCTGCAGGTATTTGAGCAGGCAAACGTCGACGGTGCGTTAGCCGCCAGCGTTTTTCACAGCGCCGAAATACCGATCCCGGATCTAAAAGATTACCTGGCGAAAAACCAGGTCGACATCAGGCGTTAAGGAAGAATCGTGAGCAACTCAAATATCCAATTTATCAGTAATCTTGAAACCATCGTTCATGAACGGCAGAGAAACCCCAGCGATGAAAGCTACACGGCAAAACTCACTGCCGCAGGAACAAAACGTATCGCCCAGAAACTGGGCGAGGAAGGTGTAGAGCTGGCGCTTGCTGCAACATCCGGAGATCGCGAAGAGATCATCGACGAAGCCGCTGATCTCGTTTACCACCTGGTCGTGTTGCTCGCGGACCAGGGCTTAAGCCTCGCAGACGTCGCGAAACGGCTCGAAGAAAGACACTCGGGTCGTGAATCGGCGAG
>CAMYLB010000218.1 GCA_947259145.1 uncultured Woeseiaceae bacterium | reverse complement strand
TCGCCATCCCGAGCCCGTGCGTCGCGCCCGTTACCAGCGCCACTTTGCCGCTCAGGTTGAAAATATCTGCATTACTCATCTGTAGAACGCCTGAATTCGGCGGAACGCGACCGATACATAGTTGCCATTGGCATCGAGGTTGTTCGACAATTCCGATCAATCAGATCATCAAATACTAACCCGGGCATCCAACTATGTTCACAATTATTTTACGTATTGCAGGTCTTCTTGTGGCCCTGGTGTGTGCGGCGTGCACGTACCAATCGGAAACAGATACGGGCGGAGTCCAAACCCGCTGGCTCATGGTGGACAATTTCGAAGCTGCTCAGACGTTGCAAGGGTGGACCAATATCGACGTTCAAAACGACACTGACCCTTTTGTCCCCAATCCGCAGATTTCCGATATTCGCATCGAAGCGGAAACGGGAAACCAGTTTATGCTGAGAAAACCCGCCGCTGATGGGGTACGGATAAGGCGGAGTCCGATGGGCAAAGAAATGATGGGACATTGATGGTCCTGAGCGGTTACAAAACCTATAGCAAGATCATAGATCCCTCGACCGGCGACGCCGCGAATCCTATGGAGACGGGGGAATGGTATGAGGTTTGGTGCGTGGTGAATAATGCAGAGCCCGAAGCGGGCGGACAACATTATGATCTTTATGTGCGCGGCGGAGAATTTGCGGCTCAACGGCGCGTCTTCAGTGGCGCTGTATTCAGAATGCAACGCACGTTGCCGCTGACATCCTTTATGGCAATATCCAATACCGGGCCACACGAAGCACCGTACGGCAATGGCGGTGTGCGGTATGACGATATTTATTTGGCCCCGGGCCGAAATTTGACATCGCCGCTACAGTAACATTGCCTCGCACTTCAAATTGGACGGGCAGTTGTCAAATTAACTTGGAATACGGTCCCAGGCGTGAAAATAAACAGTCAGCTTGGTTGCTTAAGCCACGCATGAAGCTGCGAATACACGTCAGGATGATCTAAGAGTTCGAGATGCCCCATCTTGAATCCAACCCATTGACGATGCTTCGGAATTGCCAGCGTCCGCTCGGCATCGCGATGCCGTCCGAGTGCGCTGTCGAGCGGCACCAGGCCGTCGCCGACCCATCGATCGCTCAGCGCACCGCGCTTGGCCGTGCGCACTGCAGCAGCCGCATAGCACTTGACGCCCGAAGGCAATGGCACGACCTGTTCGTCAGCCGAGATAACACCGTGGCGCAGGTCCGTGATACCCGCGCTGCGTGCCTTGCTCAGGCGTGTAATCGGCATTGAGTAAGGGCTCAGTTCCATCACACGATCGAGGCCATGGCCGCCGCGCTCCAGCGGCGATCCGTGATGCGGCGTGCCGAGAAATACGAGCTTGCGAAGCACCTTCGGCCAGGTGTGTCCTGCTCCGCGAGCATGATGGCAGGCGCTACGAGCGACAAGACCTCCCATACTGTGCCCAATGATCGCGAGTTCCTCCACCGGTGTCGTGCAGTTCCCGATCAGGGTCTCAAGCAGCTCTGCGAGCAAACGCCCGTTGCTCGCGATAGGTAGCCCGCTGTTGTAGCGCAGGTACAGCGGCAGGTATCCGAGGTCACCAGCGAGCGCGGCCCCGTGGTCGTGCCCATCGCGGTTCCAGTGTCTATCGTTCATACAGGATCCATGCACGAGGACGAGGAGCTTGCTCGGCAGGGTCTCATTACCGTGCTGCTCGAAGACGCTCGCTGCATCGCTGGGGTCGATCCGTCGGCCGCGATAACGCAGATTCATGTCGATAGCGAGCGGGTTTCCAGTGCGTGCAAGATAGTCGCCATACACGCCGTTCGCCGCAGATCGGTAGGCGTCTCGGACCGGCGAGGACTCGCCCTCCGGCTGCAACGCCGCGATCGGTGCGAGGCTGACATCGATGGCCTGACCAACGAGGCGAATTCCGCCGCGAACACAACGATAGACGAAGCCGGTAATGCCACGCGTACGATCGGCCTCGGAAACGCCAAGCGGACCCGGCCGCATTTGTATAGTCCGGTGCATCGTCTCGACGACCTCCGCCGTCGCCTCTGCCGCAGCAAAGGTCATCCGTGCGGCGCCGCGGAGATCCGAAAGATGTGAGCGATTTGAGGTCGGCATGTCGGCTATCCTACGTTCTTATGATTGATCTCGCCGACTTAATTGATGTTTTCTATGTGACAGCGACCCAAAAAAGGAGCGAATTCGGGCCAATTCTTTTCCTGTATTTCGTCGAAACGAGCATCAGTCGACTCGAGGTGAGATAACCTTTGTCAATGAGTAACATCTTGTTTCCACGGTAGCGATCTAACGAATCAATAGTTAGCATTCTGTCACTGTTATTAGCCTTACACGGAGTATCCAATGTCCATCCAGTTTCCTGTTTTACCGTACGCTATCAATGCGCTTGAGCCCCACGTTTCTGCGAAGACGCTCGCGCTTCATCATGGCAAACATCACAAGGGATACGTTGACAAGCTGAACAGCGCGATCGCAGGAACTGCATATGCGGGCAAGTCGCTCGAAGCCATCATCGGCGCTGCGCACGAAGCTTCCGAAACCGGTATTTTCAATAATGCCGCACAGTCGTGGAACCACACATTCCTGTGGAGCAGTATGTCGCCGAATGGTGGTGGCGAGCCAATCGGACCACTCGCTGATGCGATTGCCGATCGATTTGGCAATATCCAGGGATTCAAGGCTGAATTCAAAGCAGCGGCCTTGGCGCAGTTTGGCAGCGGATGGACCTGGCTTGTGCGTACGGCGACGGAGCTCGATATAGTCAGCACCGGCAATGCCGATACACCACTGTTACATGGCAGCACTCCGCTTCTTACCCTCGATGTCTGGGAGCACGCGTACTATCTCGATTTTCAAAACAAGCGCGATGCGTACATCGATGCATTCCTGAGCAACCTCATCAACTGGGAATTTGCGGCGGAGAACTACAGGGCCGACCGTGTTGCCGAATAAGCGTCGGCGCTAACGCGCCGTTGATTCACGCAGTTCTCACGCATCGTCCCCGCTCCTGGGCGCGTTTGAGTTTGCACAATAATGCAGGCATGTTGCACGCATGACCCAGCACGAATACATTTTTATCGCCATCTCGATCGTTTTGGGCCTGGCGATGGCACGCCTGCTCCACACCGCCGCCCTGCTGGTTCGCGCCCACAATCGGGTGACTCATCACTGGGCGACGACGCTGTGGGGCACCAGTGTCTTTATCTATATCCTGCAACTTTGGTGGGTCGGCTGGGAGCTCCGCCAGGTCACAGACTGGTCGATCATCGATTTCTTCGCCCTGGTGATTGGCGCGATATTCGTCTACGGGGCTGCTGAACTCGCGCTGCCAACCGAGGACTTCGATATATCTGACGATACAGAACTGGATTTTCTTGCGCATAGCCGCTCACTCGGGCGGGTATCAGCGATGTCAATGTTCGGCTATTTTGCGGTGGGGCCGTATGTGAACCTGACGATGTTCAACAATCCTCCGTTGCCGTCGTTTGGATTTCCCCTACTTGGTGGCGGCTTGATGGTACTGATGATGCTGAAGCCGCAGTGGTTCAAATCACTGTCGATCGTGTTCACCGCCTACACGATCCTGATTCTTTATCTGACTGCCTGATCAACCGCTGGATGCTCTGTTGAGCTTCAACCCAGTACGAGCGTGTCGAACTTGACCACAACTTGGTCACGCTCGTACTGGCTTCGAAGCCAGTCATTCCGATTTGACTTTTGTCAATACTTTCAGTTACTTACAAGTCGACGCTGGCCCATGCGCCAGAAAACCTAATCTTGACGATTATCCTGGCAAAATGGATCCTAACGCAATGCGACAAAACGAAATTACGTTGGGCGTTGCTACGATGTGTGTCGGATTGGGACAGGGCCATTACTACTGTAATTGAGCGTCTGCGGTCAGGTTCGATGACTCTTCATATTCATTGACAGGCATATCTGGCGCTACTGTTCTGCTGAGCGTAATATGCTCAATAACCTTAAGGTGAGCTGCTGCAGGGATAACAAATATCAGTCAATGCTGCACGCGGTTTGCATACGACAGAGAGAGAGCTAAGTGGAAGCTATTCCTTTTGAGGCATATCTATTACCTGTGCTGCTCGCACCTATTTTTCTGGTCTGGGGTGCAGGTCGCTTTGTAGATGGAGCATCTGCTTTATCGTTTAACCTGGGTATGTCGCCTCTGCTGATAGGTGTTTTGGTGATGGGTTTTGGAACTTCATTACCCGAACTGTTGGTATCGCTGTTTTCATCTGTTATGGGCAACTCCGGACTATCACTGGGTAATGCTTATGGCTCCAACATAATTAATATTGGCCTCGTATTGGGTTTGGCTGCTGTTATGAGTCCGGTGATCGTTCACAATCATGTGGTAAAGCGGGAGTTGCCGTTACTGATCTTGGCCACGGCTATAACGGCCTTTCTTGTAATGGATTTTGAGCTGTCGCGCAGTGATGGATTGACGCTGCTGGCTCTATTCGTGGTGTTGGCGGTTTATCTTATCCGGGTGTCCTTGCGCGAGCCCCCCAAGCTACAGGGCTCCAGCCTTCAGAACAAACTCGAGAAGCGAGCCATACCCCTGGGCACGAGCATTAACTATCTGGTTGTTGGTCTGGCAGTTATCGCACTATGTTCTGCCGTACTGGTTTGGAGTGCGAGAGGTATTGTCACCAACCTGGGGGTGAGTGAACTGGTCGTGGGCGTGATTGTACTTGCGCTGGGAACTTCCCTGCCCGAACTGGTTGTGATTGTTTTAGCCGCCAAGCGTGGGCAGCACGAGCTGGCCCTGGGTAATGTGATCGGCTCAAACTTGTTTAATACCTTAGCTGTGGTCGGTACCGCTGGCCTTATAGCGCCCTCTGTGTTGGATCCCGAACTAGTAACCCGAGATCTGCCTGTGATGTTTGCCTTGACCGGAGTGGTTGTTGTAGTGGCATACGGGTGGGGCCGCCGCACAGGTGTGATCAATAAAGCAGAAGGTGGTGTGCTGTTGCTGGCCGTTGCAAGCTACCTGGCCTACCTCGCTTACTCGACTCCCATCTTTGCGTGATAACAGTTAGCGTATGAGTGCCCGCCCCTGCTTGTTTGCCTGCAAGTTCCTTCGCAGAGTCAGCGCAACTCGGAGCTAGCGCTTACGAATCCTCTGGGCGCGAACCCGAAGAACCGTAGGTATTTGAAAGGTCGGCATACCCGACAAGGTTGATTGAACGGCAGCTATGCTGCCTCGCCTGCGGCGTCTGTCGGCCGGCTAAGCCGGCCTCGGATCGAACTCCCGACCGTCTCAATAGATGCACGATCACCAGCCGTTTAGACCATCTCAAGAAGTACTGGGTTCGTAGCCCGGCCGCTACGCATGCTATTCCAGCCGTGCCCGAACTGTTTGAACGGAATTGGCAGGAATCTCAACCTCCGCATACTGACCATCGATCTTAAGGGAATACTGAATGGGTTCCTTGGTTGTGTTGAGCACCTGAACACTTAACAAACCGTCGTCGTTAATTGTCGCACTCGCATGCAGCGCATCGTCGTCGAGACCGACGAGATGCTTTTTGGCCTGCACGGCCTTGTCGCCCGGCCGGATCGTGCGGCTGAATTGCGCCAGTACGTAGTAGATGGGCGTGTAGTAAACCTGTCCCGTATCCGTGTCGATCATGATCGGCGCA
>CAMYLB010000217.1 GCA_947259145.1 uncultured Woeseiaceae bacterium | reverse complement strand
CGCGGTCATATTTAATGTGCAGCGAGTTGGGCCGTCGACCGGAATGCCGACGCGGACGCAGCAGTGCGACATCATCAGCTGTGCCTACGCGTCGCACGGCGACACAAAACACGTGTTGTTATTTCCTGCCGATCCCGCGGAGTGTTTTTACACGGCGGTAACGGCATTTGATCTGGCGGAACGCCTGCAAACACCGGTGATGGTGTTGTCAGACCTCGACATCGGCATGAACGACTGGATGGTGCCTGAGCTTGAGTGGGATGAAAACTATGTCCCGGATCGCGGCAAGGTCCTGGGTGCCGAAGAGCTCGAACAGATGGAGAGGTTCCACCGCTATCTCGATGTTGATGGCGATGGTATTCCCTATCGCACGCTCCCGGGCGTGCATCCGAAGGGTGCCTATTTCACGCGTGGATCGGGGCACACGAAGTTAGGCGCGTACACCGAGAATTCCGCTGACTACCAGGACGTGCTGGATCGCCTGCTGCACAAGTGGGAGACGGCGCGGAGTCTTGTTCCGGAAGCCGAAATTCGTTTCTCAAAATCTTGTTCCGGAAGCCGAAATTCGTTTCTCAAAATTCAATAAGGCAGCCGTTCTGACGTTTGGCAGTGGCGACGGCGCATGCAAGGAAGCGCTTGACCGCCTTGAGGCCAGGAATATCGGTCTCAACTACTGCTGCGTCAAGGCCTTTCCGTTTACGGACGCCGTACGCGATTTTATTGATAATCACGACGTTGTCTATGTTGTCGAGCAAAATCGCGACGCGCAGTTTCGCACGCTGCTGATTAACGATATCAATGCAGATCAGAATAAGCTGGTTTCTCTGCTGCACTACGACGGTATGCCAATCAACGCGGGGTTCGTCGTCGCAAGGGTTCTCGAGGAAATCGCCAAAGGGCAAGCGGCCTGACCTGGGAGTAACAACGATGAGCTACATAGCAAAACCAAAAATCACCCATCCCGGGTTGCCAAAGAATGCGCTCGGGCTGACTTCGCGGGACTACGAGGGTTCCGTATCGACCCTGTGTGCAGGGTGCGGCCATGACTCGGTCACCGCCGCGATCATTCAGGCTGTTTTCGAGCTTGATGTCGAACCTCACATGTTGGCGAAGATGAGTGGTATCGGCTGCTCGTCAAAAACTCCGGCTTATTTTGTCCACCAGGCACACGGATTTAACTCGGTTCATGGACGCATGCCGTCTGTGACCACGGGTGCCAACGCGGCAAATCGGGACCTGATGTACATTGGCGTATCGGGTGACGGAGATTCACTGTCAATTGGTGTCGGTCAGTTCGTCCACGCCATCCGGCGAAATCTGAACATGTGTTACATCATCGAGAACAACGGTGTTTATGGTTTGACCAAGGGCCAGTTTTCGGCGTCTGCGGACATTGGCAGCCGTCCCAAGAAAGGAATGCCGAATCAGCAAGAACCGATCGACCCTGTCAGCACGGCACTCAGTCTTGGAGCAACCTACATTGCGCGTAGTTTCTCTGGCGACAAGGAACAACTGGTGCCCCTGTTGAAAGGTGCGATCCTGCACAGCGGTTTCTCGCTGGTTGACATTATCAGTCCTTGCGTCACGTTTAATGACCACGAGGGGTCGACCAAGAGCTACGCGCATACGCGACAGCATTACCATCACGTGGTCAATGTCGATTACATCCATCCGTCTGAGGAAATCAAAGCGTCCTATGAGGAAGGCGAGGCAATGCCCATTCATTTGCATGGTGGCGATACCATTCTTCTGCGCAAGGTGGATGAAAACTACGATCCGACCAGCCGCGCCTCCGCCTTCAAGTATCTTCGCGAACGCTTCAATGCGGGCGAGATTACGACCGGCCTGCTTTATGCCAATGAGTCTCGTGACGAGATGCATGAACTCATGGGCAATGTCGACACGCCGTTATCTAAGTTGCCACTCGACGAACTGATTCCCGGAAAAGACGAACTGGCGAAACTGCAGGGCGGCTACCGCTAACCCCAGATTCGTTTCCACCATGGCTCTTTCCGGGGCAGAGGCCGTTCGCCGCCGGCGAACTTAATTTTCGCGCGGATGTCATCGATGTTCCAGCCCGTCAGGTTTGCGAGCTGCTGTGCCTCACGTTCCTGGCGGTCACGTACGCTGGCCTGATATTGCGTTGCGTCGCAGCTGGTCTCGCCTTTCCACGGGTGACGAATGACGTATCGTCCCTGGTAGTTTTGCCGGTCACCGGTCTCCTGGAAGACCAGATCTTCCGGAAAATGCTCGCGGTCGTAGCGAACGTGCAGCCGCGTAACGAATACGTTCTGTGCCGCCGCTGGTGGCGGCGCGATTTTGCCGGCTCGGCTGTTGTTTCCGCCTATCCAGAAAACGCCGAGTTGACGCAGCTCCTTGGCACTTAGTGGGTCCGCAGCACAGGGGTCACACCACGCCATGTCCCAGGCGTACTCGAGGAAAACTCCGCGCTCGTTTTCTGCCCGCGTTTGCTTGTCGAACATTGCCCGATAGAATTCGGGAAATTCACCCTGCACAAACTCGGGGAGCTCGGTGTTGGTCGGGAGTTTCACTGTTCGGTAGTTCGTCGTCTCGACCCGCCCGGTCCGGGTCAGCGCGTAAACGTAGAGCTCCTGCTTGCCTTTGGCATTCAGCGTGCCGAGCCGGATGGGCAACATGAACTTGTTGCTCTCATAAGCAACCTGCAGCGGACGCAGGTACTGGTAACCCAGCTTCGACTGCTCCTCGAGGTTAACTTTGGCGACAAAGAAACGCATATCCTGCTTGAGGTAGCTGTCGACCACACGCTTTGCGCCGCGGGGAATGCGGTAGCCATTGTCGTTCAGCCAGCGGATGAGACCGTCACTTTGCGATGCGGACAGAATCAGGATGTCGTACTCGCCAACCGTGTAGCTGGCTTCAATGGTGACACCCTGTGAACGCGCCGCGCGCTTCATTTCCGAGCTGGCTTTGGGAAAAGCCGCGCTGTCCTGAGACATTTCCATGCGATCGTATCGCATGCAGGGATCCGGGTCGTGGTACTCAACGAGTCGCGGCGAAGTGTAAGCATCGAGGTGTTGAACGACCGCGCGATCACCTACATTGATTTGCTCGCGTTCAATCATCGTCGGAACAGGCACGACAACGGCAAAGTCCGCAACCTTGCCCTCAAAGTCATTGGCCATCGTGATGACCGTGCGGTTTTCGTCTCGTACCAGGACAACCTGAGACGCACGGTTGAACAGGCTCGTATCGGCGCGTGCGACGTAGAAACCACAGAAAGCCTGGGCAGACGTTGTAACGACGACCGTCAGCAGCGCGGCGACGACAGATATCAGGATTTTCATCAGTAAACTCCTTTGACTGGATTTCTTGCACGAGCGGCGGGACGTTGCCATCGGTACAGCTGGCCCCGCATGAGCGTGTCGATCAGAGGCACAGCGGGTGCCGAGATGATCAACGCGAGGATAGGACCGTTCGGCTCGTAATAAATAAACTGAATAGTGAATGCGATGGTGGCGACAATGGCCGCAAACAATACGCGGCCGGCAGCAGAGTTCGGGGTCGTCTTCGGGTCAGAGATCATGAAGAATGCGAAGATCAACAGCGCCCCGTTCTGCAACTGGTGCATCGGAATTGCGAGCGGGTCGCCGAGCCAGGCGGCTCTGCCGAACAACATGCTCGCGTAGATCAGCAGAAACGCGATCGTAGTCTCTGCACGCCGGGCGCGCGTCAGCACCAGGAAGCCCAGGCAGGCGAGCGTGAACGCGCCGATGGCCGCACTGCCCCATTGTCCTGACGAGACCCAGGCCTGGTCGCTCGCCAGCATCAGCGTTACGAGCGCCATGTTGGCCGGGTTGAACACATGTTTGCCGCGGAAGCGAATCAGAAATTTACCGCCGATAGCGATGGCTGCGGCTGCGGCCGCCAGTGCGAGCTCATCGGTGCGCAACAGCAGGGTCAGTGAAAGCGACGTGATTAAGGGGCTTAGCGGATCGAAATGCGGCAGGCGCGCGTAGTGGGTGCCGAGGAGTTGCACACCGAGCGCAGTTGCGACAATGGTGACCGCGTTCTGCCAGTGAATTCCAAAGTCCAGGGCGACGACGCCGAAACAGACCAGCGAGGTCAGTACCGCGATCTGGTAATAGCGTGGATCCTTCAGGTGGTTTTTGAGCGTCATGCCCGGTATTAACGCCGGAGATCGGCGTTCAGGTTCAAATGAGCTTAGGCTGCTATGATTATGTTAATAAAAACAGACACTTATTTTCTTGCATCCAATGTCACGATGGTGTGCATCTACCTGGTGAAAGCAATTCCCGTAACCAAGATCTGGAGTATTCAAAGTGGTTGAAGAACTGATTCCTATCGTGATGTTTTTGTCACTGGCCGTGGTCTTTATAGCGTTGTTCTGGTTTCGCTATCGCGCACGCCGCGAAATGCAGGAGACCTTTCGAATTGCGCTTGATAAGGGTCATGAACTGACGCCGGAAATTATTGACCGGCTGGGTCACCCGAAGGCGAGTAAAGACAAGGACCTTCGTCTTGGCGTCATCTGGATGGCAATCGCTGTCGGGCTGGTGCTGTGCGGTTTTGCCGTTCCGGATCACGGTGGCGACGCGCTCCGAGGGCTATTGGCTGGCGCAGCATTTCCGTTCGCAATCGGTATTGCGTACCTGATTCTGTATGGATTCACGGAACGCGGCCAATAAGCGGATAGCCCACGTTGAAAAACGCTGAAGATCATCAGCTCGTCGCAAGAGCACTGTCCGCGCAGGATACCGCAGCCTTCGGAGAGCTGGTGCGGCGTCATCAGTCGCAGGTGCGTAATTTCCTGCGCAAGTTGACCCGCGATGTCGCAGAAGCGGATGACCTGTCGCAAGACTGTTTCATGCATGCCTGGGACAAGTTACAAACGTTTTCGGGCCGCGGATCGTTCATCGGCTGGTTGCTGAAGGTCGCGTATACGACATTTTTACAGTCGAAGCGAAAATCGAAACGCTATTCCGAGATACTCGAGCAGGTCGGACATAAGATGGAAACGGAAGGACAGAGCTATAGCGTCCAGTCGGACGAAGTGACCGACCTGGACAAGTTGCTTGCCGTATTGGACGACGAAGAGCGCGCGATCATGATCATGTCGTATGCCTGCGGTTTGTCCCACCGTGAAATCAGCGACGCGACCTCAATGCCGGTTGGTACAGTGAAATCGGTAATTTTTCGTGGTAAACAGAAGATCAGGACGAGTTTTGACATCAAAGATCATCAACATGGCTGAAAAAATCAAAGACGCAGAGGACCGCATTCTCGAGTCGATGTTTGACTCCGCGCCCATTGCCGACGATGGCTTCAGTGCGAAGATCGTCGGGAAGATCCGTCGTAGACTGTGGCTCAGGCGCCTGGCGCTGCCGGTTGCTGCCCTGATTGGCGGAGCGATCGCGATCAAGCCGCTGGCCGGGCTCGTGACGGCCGCTGTCCGACTGTCATCGCTGCTCCCGCAGGAGCTCCTTACGGCAACGACTTCACCTCTCCCGCAGGCGCCGATGATTGTTCTGGGTGCGATGCTGCTGGCGGCCTGCCTGCTTGGTTTGCGAGCGCTCGACGACTCCCGCTGGACGGCGTTACGCCGCTTGGAAAGGGCACGCCATTACCGGCGCGACGTGCCTTGCCAGCGAACCGGCAGCGCACGCTGAAAGCGTATGAATTTATCAAGCAGCCCACTAGCGTTTCGTTTGTCAAAGTCAGGCCGCTCGGTTACATTCTGGCAATGACTCTTCGCGAAAAAGTCGAAGCCTTATTGCCCAACTGGGAGCGCTGGTATCCCAGCTTGTTCGACGCTGCCAGCGACCTTGGCATTATCAGGCCTCATGTATGTGATCCAAACTCTCTCCTGCTGACGCGCAGGCACGCGAAGGTGAGACAGCGCGCCGAAGATGCGCACCGCGAAAAGTGGGGCGGAAAGCCACAGGACTAATTCATGCAATTCGATCTTGAATCGGTGAGGTCGCAGTTCCCTGCGCTCTCAATCGCGGACAACGGTGTCCGGCGTATTTACTTCGACAATCCTGCCGGAACGCAGGTGGCCGCAACTGTCGCCGACGCCGTGTCGGACTGCCTGCTGAAAAAGAATGCCAATATCGGCGGTTACTTCGCATCGTCGATCGATGCGGGCCAGGTCGTCGAGTCCGCACGTGTCGCGATGGCGGACTTTTTGAATGCGCCGTCGCCGGACGAGATCGTGTTCGGACAGAACATGACGACGATTACCCTCCATCTGTCACGTTCTATTGGCCGCATGTTCAATCGCGGCGACGAGATAATCCTGTCGCAGATGGACCATGACGCAAATGTATGGCCGTGGGTTCTGATGGCCCGCGACCTGGGACTGAACGTGAAGTGGCTGCCGTTCAACAAAGAAAGCTTCGAATTTGACCTTGATGTTGTTGATGAATTGCTGACCGACAAGACGCGCCTGCTGTGTGTGGGTGGTGCCAGCAACCTGACCGGTACCATAAACGACGTTGCTACGATTTGTGCCAAAGCCCGGGACGCCGGGGCAATTACCTACATCGACGCCGTGCAGTCGGCACCCCATGTTGCGACTGATGTGCAACAGATCGGCTGTGATTTCCTGGTTTGTTCTGCCTACAAATTCTTCGGACCGCACCAGGGCATACTCTGGGGGCGGAGAGAATTGCTGGAGCGCCTCGAACCGTACAAAGTAAGGCCGGCACCGGAGGAAATTCCTGGTCGTTTCGAGACGGGCACCCAGAGCCATGAGGGTATCGCCGGCGTGGCAGCGATTGTGGACTATTTCGCCTGGATCGGCGACACGATGGCGCAGGATTATGCGGGTCGCTGGTCGCAGTTTTCAGGGCGACGCCAGGCGCTGCATGCGGCGATGGACTTTCTGTTCGACTACGAGAGGTCGCTGGCCGAGCGCCTGATCGACGGGCTCATGCAAATTAGCGGTGTCACTGTGCAGGGAATCACGGCGGCGGATGCAATGCTGCGTCGTGTCCCCACCGTTGCCTTTACCCATGATTCGGTCGCGGCTGCCGCCATCGCCGAGTCGCTTGCACGGCAAAACATTTTCGTGTGGAGCGGCCATAACTATGCGGTAGAAGTTGCGAAGGTCCTTGGGATTTACGAGACGGGAGGCGCTGTGCGAGTTGGACCGGTGCATTACAACAGCCGTGAGGAAGTTGATGAACTGCTGACTGTGCTTGCGAGCATCGTCGCTGCCTAGCTCTTGTAGCCGGCGGCGACGGATTTCTGATCTATACTGTGTAGGAATATGGTCAAAGCCAAGACTTTTGGAATTCTTCAGGGAGAATGCAACATGAAAAAAGCTCTTATCGTAAATTTGTCGGCAGTATTGACGACTACGCTGGGCCTCACAACGACATGGGCGCAGGAGCAGAGCGAGGAGCCCGCCATCTATCCCGTCGAAACCTACACCTGTAACTACAACAAAGGGCAGGGTCCGGCCGACCTGGAAAAAGTCATCGCGGGCTGGAATGTCTACATGGACGAGCAGGGCGCTGACAACTACTTTGCCCTGACGCTCACACCGCATTATTTTGGTGGAGAAACATTTGATATGGGTTGGCTGGCGGCTGCGCCGACCGGCGAAGAACTTGGTGCCGGTGCGGATTCCTGGATCACCAGTGGAGCCAAACAAGCGGCCGCATTCGCCAAGGTCCTGAGCTGTGACAGTCACAGCAACTACGCAACGATGCAGATCAAGGAATCGCCAAGCCAATCGTCACCGGCCAACATTGTCCTGACGTTTGCGAATTGTTCGGCCGCGAGCGACAAGACAATGGAAGACGTGTTTGCGGCAATGGACGCCTGGACCGAATATTCGATCGAAAACGGCTACAGGAACGGGGCGTGGGTGATGTTCCCGGCATATGGCGTGGATGACGTCGATTTCGACTTCAAGCTCGTCAATGGTTACGACAACCATACCGACATGGGCAGGGACTATGACCAATATGCGAACGGTGGTGGCTACCAGAAACATGCCGAATTGCTGGGTGATGTCCTCTCCTGTGATATCACCCGCGTCTATGACGGTGTGATCCGCCGACGCATTGCGACGACAGAATAATCGACTGCCGTTCGGTGGCAAGAAGCCGATAGCGGCGTGTGCCGCTAACGGTCTTTCAAAACAAAGAAAGCCGCATTGCTGCGGCTTTCCGTGAGAACCTGTATCTGGAAAGGAGGGTTAGCGACGCGTATCGCCGGACTTCGAAATTATGGTCAGGCCCGCCGTTTCTCTAGATACCATTGTTATCTCACTAGACATGGATCACCTCCTTTCAATTGTTAGCCCACAGTCAGTATGTCCTGTAAGCCAATAAAAACCAAGGAAAAATTTAGTTTGATAAACACCTTCAAATTGTTGCATTTTGTGGGTTATTATTGTCGGCCGACTTCGGCGAAGTGAAAAAACCGACGCGCAATGCCGTGTATACTTTGAAGCTTGCCTGCGTTGCGGGAATGGCAGCCACATAACAAAACTAACGAGTGAGAACTTAAGATGGCGATCGCAGATCTCAAGAATGTATTGAAAATCTTCAGCGGCTCTGAGATCAGTGCCGACCAGGAGAATGAACTGTTCAAAGAAGTTTTGCTCATGACACTTGCGAGAGCGGCTAACGCTGACGTAAGTATTCAGCATTCCGAAGTCGACCTTATCCGTAAGATTCTCAAGTCCCACACGGGCGAAGATTTCAGTGCGGCGGACATTCGTGTTGCAGCACGCGCCGAATTGTATGCAGAAGCTACATTGGTCAAGTATCTCAACAGTGTGTACAAAAAGATGTCCGAGCATCACCGCGCGGAAACTGTCCAGGCGTTGGCCGACGTGTTCCGGGCAGATGAAGTTGTCAGCGTGCTCGAGCAGGACTTTTTCGATAATGTCGTTAGGGCGCTGCACGTCAAATCGTGGCAGGTTGCCGGTCTCCACGCAGGCGATGTTAACTGAAACAATCGCTGGTCGATCATGTTCAGGAAAGGCGGGCAATTGCCCGCCTTTTTCGTTTTTCCGATGTAACGTGAATTAGTCTCGCTTGCTGACAGCGACGTCGCGGTAAACGACGAACAGTCCCGAGGCCACTATGATGAGTGCGCCAACGACGACCCAGATGTCGGGCACTTCGTCCCAGATCAGGAACCCCGCGATAGCACCTCCAACGAGCGCGAGGTACTCAAACGGTGCAAGCAAAGCCGGCGACGCGGCACGGTAGCCATTGACCAGCCCAATCCATGCGAGCACCGAGCAGACGCCGGCGCCGAGAAACAGGATCCACCCGATCAAATCGGGGTTCAGCCAGGTCTCGCTATCAAGGATTCCCAACGAGACGACCATCGGGCCGGCGATGACGTAAAAGGAAAGCGACAGCGTCGATTCGGTCGCCGTGAGTTTACGTGCCGTGATTGCCTGGCAGGCGTAGCAAAACGCAGCGACAAGAACGGCCACTGCCGCGAAGGAAATTTCACCTTTACCTGGCCGTAACATGATGAGCACGCCGATAAAGCCGACCGATACGGCCCCCCAGCGCCGCCAACCAACGCGATCACCCAGGAAGATGGCCGAGAGCGCGGTCATCATCAGCGGTGCGGTGTAGCCAAGCGTGAGGGCGTTGACCAGCGGCATGACTGACAAGCCATAAAAAAAACCGAACATCGCACCCATTCCAAGAACGATCCGCAAGAGGTGCCAAGCTTTCTTGTTCGTGCGCAGCGAACGCAGCCCACCGACCCGGGGTGCGATTGCGAGCAGTATAGCGATCGCTATCAGGCTGCGGATAAGAACGAACTGCAGCAAGGAATAAGTCCGCAATATTTCCTTGGCACAGAGGTCGAGAAGAAGCCCGCCAGCAACGCCAAGCAACAGCCAGGCGATAGCATTGCCGATGGGATCTTTGCGAGAAATCTGAATCATGAATGAACGGCACGGCAGCTACTTGAACGCGAGCTGAACATGGTCGCATGGACGTCTGCGGATGCCTACAGGTTCAGCAGCGATTCAGCGTCTCCGGCTTCTAATGAAGCTGTAAGCAAACAAAGGACACGGATATGACCTACCTCAAACGAACGATTAACAATGTTCTTGCACTGCCGCTGGCGTTGGTGCTGCTTGCGGTCACGAGTCACGCAGCAATGGCTGCAGACGAAGGTGCTCGCATCAGCGCTACGACCGAGGGACTCGCCAGCCGGGCTGGTATGACATCCGAAAGGAAATCATCACGTGACGAATACGGGGCGCTGGAGCTGTCAGGCAGTCGCAACAAGACGGCACGTACAAGTGGCCAGCAGAAAACCTCGGCCAGCGAAGCACCTGCGCCGAACACGGATTTCTGGTTTTACACGGCCGATGTCGAGCTTTTTACCGACAGGGACCGCGACGGCTACTACGCGGGTATCGATCTGCTATTTGATGCCGATACCTACTTCGACGTTGCTGAGGTCTATGCCGTAATCTACCTGAGCTACGAATACGGCCCGTGGAACGAATATGC
>CAMYLB010000216.1 GCA_947259145.1 uncultured Woeseiaceae bacterium | reverse complement strand
TTTTATTGCGTGCGAGGGCTATAGAAAATCTGGCATATGTTATTGCAGCCGGGCAATATGGCCAGCACCCGGACCACCGTTCGACGTTCGGACACTCGCTGATATGTGATCCCTGGGGCCGCGTCCTGGCCGAACGGGCCGACGGTGACTGCATTGTTACCGCGGACATTGATCCAGGGCTACCGGCGAGGCTGCGGAGCGAGTTTCCAGCGCTGGCAAATCGTAAATTGAAATAGTGAGTCAAACTTGAGCAATTCCACGCCCCAATCGATAGATGCGGTCATGTCTCGTCTTCTCGAGCCCGTCGGGCTCGGCGAACAGCAATTGAGTGCCACGCTCGGCACGGTCATGCGCGGCGGGGTCGATTATGCCGACCTGTATTTTCAGGTCAGCCGCCAGGAGAGCTGGACGCTCGAGGACGGGATCATTCGCGAGGGAAGCTTCAGTCTGGACCAGGGCGTCGGTGTGCGGGCCACCAGCGGCGAGAAAACCGGCTTCGCGTATTCCGACGAGCTTGTTTTGCCGGCATTGGAACAGGCGGCCGGCGCGGCACGTGCTATTGCGCGCCAGGGTCAGGACAAGCGAATCCAGGCGTGGCAGCGCAGCACAGCCGCACCGTTGTATCCGCTGGCGGATCCAACAACCAGTATCGACGATGCCCGGAAGACCGCTTTGTTGCTTGAAATTGATGCGGCCACACGTGATCTCGATACGCGTGTCGAACAGGTCATCGTTAGTCTGTCGAGCAGCCAGGATCTGATTCTGGTCGCCGCATCTGACGGCACGATGGCCGCTGATGTTCGGCCGTTAATTCGCCTTAATGTGACCGTGATTCTCGAACAGGACGGAAAGCGGGAGCAGGGCTACTCAGGCGGCGGTGCGCGCACGGATCTGCACTATTTCATCGACGGCGGCCTGCCGCTCGAATACGCACGTGAAGCCGTTCGTCAGGCGGCAGTGCAGCTGGAGGCGGTCGCGGCGCCGGCCGGCACAATGCCCGTGGTTCTGGGTCCGGGTTGGCCGGGCATCTTGCTGCACGAGGCCGTGGGCCACGGACTTGAAGGCGACTTCAACCGCAAGGGGGTCTCTGCGTTTAGCGGCAAGGTCGGGCAGAGGGTGGCCTCGAAGCTCTGCACGATCGTGGACGACGGGACTATCGAAAACCGGCGCGGTTCGCTGTCCGTGGATGACGAAGGTACGCCGGGGCAGAACACGATTCTTGTCGAGGACGGTATTCTGCGGGGCTATATGCAGGACAAGCTCAATGCGCGTCTCATGGGCGTCAAACCAACCGGCAACGGTCGTCGCGAGTCCTTTGCGCACATACCGATGCCACGCATGACCAACACTTACATGCTTGCAGGTCCGCATGAGCCCGACGAGATTATTGCGACCGTTAAAAAAGGACTGTATGCGCCCAACTTCGGCGGCGGTCAGGTCGATATTACGTCCGGCAAGTTCGTGTTTTCGGCGAGCGAGGCCTACCTTATCGAAAACGGTAAAATCACGACACCCGTGAAAGGGGCAATGCTGATCGGCGACGGCCCCGAGGCATTGAACGAAATTTCAATGGTTGGCAATGACCTCGAACTCGACACGGGCGTCGGTACCTGCGGCAAGGAGGGGCAGAGCGTCCCGGTCGGTGTAGGACAGCCAACCCTGAAGATTGACGAACTCACAGTTGGCGGCACCGCGTAGCCGCGGCAGAAGTCCTTTCGGCATTTCACATAAGTTGAAATATCGCCGGTTCACGAGGCACACTGTGAGATACCTCACTTCATTCAACATATGCCTGATGTAGAGTCGCTTTATCTCTGAGGAGGGATACGACAATGGCATTCGAGAATACAATTACAGAACAAGACATGGACGCCAACGCACAGCAATTCGTGCAGGGATTCCGCGGCGATAGCAGTGAAATTGAGCCAGACCTGGCCGTGGATGGCCTGTCGGATTCCATACTTTCGCGGCTCCTTGGCCTGTTCGGTGTCGGACGCCGCTAACGCCCAATAGGGCGCTGTAGCCCACGCCCACCAAGCGAAACGCATCCTGGACCCGGCTCGAAAGCCGGGTTTTTTGCGTTGCGGCACTGGACAATGCGGCGCGGCTATGGAGAATGAAATGACGTCAAGCCGAAGCAAACAATACTATGTGGGTCTCAAAACCAATCTACGAAAGTCTGCCGTACTTCTATCTACTCGTGGGTGCGGCAACGCTGGGCGCTTCAATGTACGTGAATTATTGGCACTGGCCGACCATCTGCTTCGTCGTCGGTCTGTTCTGCCTGGTTGCGGGGCTGGTTGTGCTGCTGAAGCGTCGTGACTACCGGGTCAACGATCGGCGCGTTGGACAGCGACAGGATAATTAGCCGGAGTTCGGCTATTGCTCGTTGACGGCCGAGTCCTGGTCGTCGCTTTCTTCGCTTTCTGTTATCTCGTCTTCCTCCGACTCACCGGTATCTTCCTGGTTCAGCCGCAGGTCGTTGTAGACAAGTTCGTGTACGCCGAGTGTCACCACATCACCGTCCCGCAGGCGATACTTCTTGACCTGCTTCGCGCCCAAGAACAGACCGTTCGTGCTGTTCAGGTCCTCGATCACACAACCGTTTTCGTCGCTGACAAGCTGCGCATGGTGACGGCTGACGAACTTGCTCTTGACGTAAATTTCGTTGTCCGGCGACCGTCCGACGATGACGCGCCCCAGCGGGAACGTGTGTTCTGCCAGGACCTCTCCATTTGAACGCACTGCGATCTGCGTCACCGCTGCTGAGACGGGCAGGTGCTTCTGAACCTGCCGCAGCTTTTCGTAAATGCCCGTATCGCTCTTGTGCTCATGCCAATTCAACTCTTCGATGGCCGCCAAGACGTCGTCTTCTTCAATGCTGGTTTTCTCGTCGGCAAACGCACACAGCAATGCCGTGTCACAAAGCGTGTTGATAAGTCGCGGCACACCGCCTGTGAAGCGGTAGATGATGTCGAAACACCCGTCGGCGAACAGATCTTCTTCGCGCCCGCCAATGGCCAGACGATGCTTGATGTACTCCTTTGACTCCCGCGGGTCGAGAGCTTTGAGGTGGAAACGCAGGCGTACACGTTGTACCAGCTGTTTCAGGCTCGGCGCATCCAGTTTATCCCGGAGTTCGGGTTGGCCGGCCAGGATGATGCGAAGCACCTTTTCCTTATGTGTTTCGATGCCGGAGATCATGCGGATCTCTTCAAGCACTTTTCGAGTCAGGTTTTGGGCCTCGTCGACAATCAGCACGACTTTCTTGCCGTTAGAGTACTGCTCGATGAGGAACATGTTGAGCATGTCCAGCAGCTCAACCTTGCGCATGTTGAACGGCTTGAAGCCGAACTCTGTCAAAACGGCCTGCAGGAACTGGGTCGGCGTCAACTGGGTCTGGGATACGACAGCGTAAACGACGTTGTCCTCGACCTCCGACAGAAACGACTGCAGCAGCGTCGTTTTTCCGGACCCGATCTCGCCCGTGATGACGACGAAGCCGTCGGCGAGCCAGATGGTTGACTCCATGTACGCCTTGGCGCGTGCATGCTGCTTGCTCCAGTATATGAAGTCCGGATCCGGCGTCAGCCTGAAGGGTTGCTCGGAGAGCTTGAAGTGTTCCAGATAAGACATCCCGATTAGTTTACCTTTTTTTTCGGGCTCGACACCATGCCAGGTTCGCACATCGATGCGTCGATCAAGTCACATTCCTGTCAATTATGTTGAGAAGCGCATCGCGATCGTCCGCTGTTTCACGCACCACGGTGATATGGCCCAGCTTGCGGCCAGGCCGGGGTTCCTTGCCATAATCGTGCAGATGACCTGCCTGCAGCGCTCGCGCGGCAGCCGGAATCTCACCGATCAGGTTGATCATGCCGGCGTGACCGCGGTTCGCCGTGGAGCCGAGCGGCAGATTCATGATCGCCCGCAGGTGATTCTCGAACTGACTGGTTGCGGCGCCTTCGATGGTCCAATGCCCTGAGTTGTGCACGCGCGGGGCGAACTCGTTAGCCAGCAAATTATCGCCCGTGACAAACAGTTCCAGGGCAAGGACGCCAACGTAGTCAAGGTGATCGAGCATCCGCCGCACATACTCGGCGGCTTTCGCGGCGAGTTCCGGTGCGTCGACGGGTGATCGCGAGCTCAGCAGAATGCCGTCTTTATGGACGTTGTGGCTTAGCGCATAGATTCGAACATCACCGTCGATGTTGCGGACACCGATCGAGGACACTTCATAGTCGAACGGCACCCATTGTTCGGCAATCAGGGCCTGGCGTCCGAGTGTGCCCCAGGCTTTGTCGATATCGGCTGCCGTCCGGACAACGAATTGGCCTTTGCCGTCGTATCCAAGGCGTCGAGTCTTGACGACCATCGGCAGGCCGAGCGCCGCAGCGGCAGCGACCATGTCTTCGCGCGTATCGATGGCACGATAGGCGGGCAATGGAATGTCGAGCCGCTCGAACAGCCGTTTTTCATCGAGACGATCCTGTGCCTGCCGCAGCGCATCTACGGGCGGGTATATCGGAACCGTGCCATCGATCCCCTGCAGCGCCCCGACGGGGACGTTCTCAAACTCGTAGGTAATAACGTCGCAACTTGCGGCCAGCTTCGCCAAGGCCTTTGCGTCGTCAAACGGTCGCTGGATGACATCGCCGCATACGCCGGCAGGCGGCGAGATCGACGGGTCCAGAAAACGGCATTCGACGTCAAGGTTACGGGCTGCAAAACCCAGCATCTGGCCGAGCTGGCCGGCACCGATTATGCCGATTCGCATCGTCGTTATGCGGTGGGATCGCTGTCAGCCAGGACCTTGTCGGTCTGCGCCTTGCGAAACGTCTCGAGGGCTGCCGCAATCGTTGCATCGTTGTTGGCAAGCATCGCGGCGGCGAGCAGCGCGGCGTTGACGGCTCCCGCACGACCGATCGCCATGCTGCCGACCGGGATGCCAGCGGGCATTTGTGCGATCGACAGCAGCGAATCCATGCCACTGAGCGCTTCGGACTGCACGGGAACCCCCAGCACCGGTAATCGCGTCTTGGCAGCTGTCATTCCCGGCAGATGTGCGGCGCCGCCAGCTCCCGCAATGATGACCTTGAGGCCGCGATCAACGGCGGTCTCTGGTGTCTCGCTGGCGTGACGCATTGTTTCCCAGTCGGACCGGGATCCCATGATAATGCCGACATCAATACTCATCGAGAAAGTCTATCACTCTCGACGATCAATGGCAGAGACGCTGCAGTGCCGTGCGAATGGGTTCGGGGTCGACATGCCGCATGATCTTCCCGATGTACTGTTTCTGCCGACGCAGCGCACTGTGGGACTTGATTTGACGCGCATCGAGCACAGCCTCCAGCAGGTCTTCGTCCAGCCCGATTTGTCGCAGGTCCGACTCATTCAATGCGATCAGCTCTTCGCCGAGTTTTTGCAGCGCGAGAAACTCGCGTTTTCTCGCGCTTTTGCTGGGCTTTAATTCTGTCACCGGCTAAAGTACTCCCGCGGCCAGGCCTTCCGTTCTGCGGCGGGAGTCTACCATGCGGTGGATTGGCTGACAGGCTTCACAAAAGGATGCGGCAGACTATGGAAAAACTCGCCAGGCGAGAATCGTTGGGCCGGGAAGATCTCGAGGGCATCGTAAGACTGGCGCTCGATGAGGCGGGCAAGCGCGGCGTTGACCAGGCAGAAGTGGCGGCGAGTCACGACATCGGACTGGCTGCAACCGCTCGCCTTGGCGATGTCGAAAACCTCGAATATACAAACGATCGCGGAATCGGCATTACGGTCTACAAGGATTCCCGCAAAGGCAGTGCGAGTACCTCGGACATTTCACCTGGGGCTATTCGGGAAGCGGTCGCCAAAGCCTGCACGTTCGCCGAAGTTACAGCCAGTGATCAGTTCGCGGGGCTCGCCGACGCGGAGCTCATGTGTACCGATATCAAAGATCTCGAGCTTGATCACCCGTGGACGCTCGAAGCAGCCGACGCAATTGCGCTTGCGATAAAGACCGAGGCGGCGGCGCTGGATTTCGACGAACGGGTCAGCAACTCGGAAGGTGCCACCGTTTCAACGAATCGCGGCTCGCGTGCTTACGGCAATACGCATGGCTTCATTGGCAGCTACTCGCGTACCAGCCACAACATCACCTGCGTTGTGCTTGCCGAATCGGACGGCGTCATGCAGCGTGATTACTACTACACGGCATCGCGTGATCCTGACGACCTCTGGGAATCCGTCACTGTCGGCGAAACAGCGGCCCGACGCGTTGTAAACCGCCTCGGGGCGCGAAAAATCAAGACGACGCGGGCGCCGGTTCTGTTTGTACCCGAGACCGCCCGGGGCTTCGTCGGTCATGCGATCGGTGCGATTGCCGGCGGTGCTCAATACCGGCGCTCATCGTTCCTGCTCGACGCCGTGGGCGAAAAGATATTTCCGGATTTTGTCGACATCCAGGAACGACCGCATCTCGCAAAAGCCATGGCGAGTGCTCCCTACGATGCCGAGGGCGTCGCAACCTACGATCGCGAGATCGTAACCGGCGGCGTGCTGCAGAGCTACATCCTGAGCAGTTATTCGGCGCGCCGCCTCGGGCTGAAAACAACAGCGAATGCCGGCGGCGCACAGAACCTGATCGTCTCGGGTGGCGGAAAGGACCTGGATTCCCTGGTAAGTGAGATGGGCACGGGTCTTCTTGTCGAAGAACTGATCGGGCAAGGCGTGAACGGAGTGACCGGTGACTACTCTCGCGGCGCCGTTGGCCACTGGGTGGAAAACGGCGAGATACAGTATCCGGTTCATGAGGTCACGATCGCCGGCAATCTCCGCGAGCTGTATCAACGCATCGTTGCGACAGGCAGCGACCAGGATATTCGCGGTGGAATCCGCTGTGGATCCGTTCTCGTTGGGGAAATGACCATCGCGGGAGCCTGATGGGGGGGTCGTCGAGCTCAGGTCTCTGTCTCATCAAGCAGGTCGGCCAGCGAACGACCGGAGAGTGCTTGTTCAACGGCGGCGTCAACATCACCACCGAGCTTGTCGATCACGGTTGTCCATCTGGGGTCCTGAAAAGAGCCGGTCTCACCATCGACACGCACAACTTCCAGGATGTCGCTCAGAAGAATGCGCGATACTTCGCGGCCGGGCATCAGGTCTTCTCTATCGTTGCTCGTAAGCAAGCCGCGTTCCTCGAGCGCATTGACGATCGGCGCAATCGTGATCGACGGAATCCGTAACCTCTTGCTCAGATTAGACAGATCGATCGACTTGGCCGGGTCTCGAAACGCCCGCCCTACCAGCAGCATCACGTTCAGCGCAAGACGCTCGCGCATGGCATTTGACAAACGTGGTTCCCGGCGGCCAATTTTCAAATAGGCGGGATTCTGGAAATAGAATGCAAGCTGGGCACCGATAAGCAGTATCAACCAGTTCAGGTATAGCCAGATCAAAGTCGTGATCGCGCTCGCAAAACTGGCATAAATAGCCTGCGTACGAGCGGCGGTAGCGAGAAACGCGGCGAAGAGAACGCTGACCGTCGCCCATAGAAAACCACCGGCGAGACCGCCTACGAGTGCTGCGCGGAAGTGCACCTGCGTATTCGGCATGTACACGTACAGGAATGTGAAGACACCGGTCACCAACAGGTAGGGCGTCAGCTTGCTGGTCGCAACGAATACCGGGCCCAGCACGAAGTTATGTACGAGTGCCTGGAAGATCGATTCGTCCTGCAATGACGTGATCATGCCGAGCGCAATGACGATGACGACCGGACCAATGAGCAAAACCAGCATGTATTCGGTCAAGCGGCGCGCAAAACTGCGTGGCTTCGTGACGTACCAAACGTAGTTAAAGCTCTCTTCGATTTTTTGCACCATTGAGATTGCGGCGTAAATAAAGAAAGCGAGGCCGATGCCGCCAAGGACACTGCCGTTGACGCTGTTGACGAGCCGCATGAGCTGGTCAGTGATCTCCACACCTTTGTCACCCAGCGGCTCCAGGATCGTATAGAGGCGTTTCTCGAGCTGTTTGTGGACGCCCAGGCCTTTCAGGACCGAGAAGCTGAAAGCCAACAGCGGCACAATCGCGAGCAGCGTGGTGTAAACGAGGCTCATCGAGCGCAGCGTCAGCTGTCCCGAAAAGATATCGCGAAACACGGCGTAAAAATAACGCAGCACCCCCGTCAGGATGCGGCCGGGCAGGCCGTAACGCCGCAGCGTGTCACCCCAGACGAGATTCTCGAATTGACTGTGTAAGTTATTGATCATTATCCGGTCATTGTACAACGATGAGGGGTACCGGCGATGTGCTCTGTTTCTCCTATCACCCACCTGTCGGCCACCCACCATCTGGCCGCGGCGTCGATCGCCGGTTTCCCTGCAGGAGGCCGCCCTGGCGGCCGACAACCGAAGCTGTCGGCCACCCACCATGCTGACCGCGGCGACGAGCACGGACCTACCTCGTGCAGGCGGCCGACAACCGAAGCGGTCTGGCGACCGCTGCTATCGCTTCGCGCCCTGGGGGCGCTCCTACAAACGCACGATTTGGCAGCGGCGGCGAGTGCGGGGTGTCTTGCGAAGCGACGTTGCGTAAGCGGGAGCAAGCAAGATCTCCCCGCGATCGACGCTGCAGTCAGATGGTCGGTGGTTGGTCTGGTGGTCGGCGGGTGCCTACGAACCCGTCATGCGCTTGAGCGCTTCGCGGTACTTGTCGCCGGTCTGCTGCAGCACATCCGCGGGAAGCTCGGGGCCCGGCGCCGTTTTGTCCCAGTCGAGCGTATCGAGATAATCACGCACGAACTGCTTGTCGAAGCTGGGTGGACTGATGCCGACCTCATAGCCGTCGACGGGCCAGAATCGTGATGAGTCCGGTGTCAGAGCTTCGTCGATGATGTGCAGGCGGCCTTCGTCGTCCAGGCCGAATTCGAATTTTGTGTCGGCGATGATGATGCCGCGCTCGAGCGCGTAGGCGGCAGCGCGTTCGTAAATCCGAATCGCCACGTCGCGTACGTGTTTGGCGAGCTTCTCACCGATCAGATCTTCCACGGCATCAAAGCTGATGTTTTCGTCATGGTCGCCGGCCGGCGCCTTGCTGGCTGGCGTAAACAGCGGTTGCGGCAACTTTTGTGCAAGCTTGAGACCCTTGGGCAGATCGATGCCGCAGACCTGGCCAGTTTCGAGATAGTCGCGCCAGCCCGAGCCGATCAGATACCCACGAACGACCGCTTCGATGGGCAGAGGCTTCAGTCGTTTGGCGACGAGAGAGCGGCCGCGAAGCTGCTCGCGCGATTCCGGGTCCTTGACGACGTCGTCTACCGTCAGGTCGGTCAGCTGACTGTCGATGATGTCGGCCATCATTCGAAACCAGAACAGCGAGATTTGGGTTAGTACGTGACCTTTGCCCGGGATCGGGTCCGGCAATACAACGTCATACG
>CAMYLB010000215.1 GCA_947259145.1 uncultured Woeseiaceae bacterium | reverse complement strand
CCATCCGACGCCCACAGCGTCGCTTCGATATGCCGGAAAACGTGTATGATTCTCGCTTTCCGCGCGCATGTCTACACTGGTTTGCCACTCATGAAAGTCACCACATTGAGAGCCCTCTCTCCAACCGACGGTCGCTACTCGGAAAAGGTCAACGAGCTCCGCGACATATTCAGCGAATACGGCCTGATCCGCTTTCGCGTCCTGGTCGAAATTCGCTGGCTGCAGAGCCTGGCCGACGAGCCTGAAATCAAAGAAGTCGGACCGATCTCCTCAGTCATGAAGGATGTCCTGAACGGCATCGTTGACGATTTCTCTATCGACGACGCCGAACACGTCAAAGCGATCGAGGCAACCACGAATCACGACGTCAAAGCGGTTGAGTACTTTATTCGCGAAAAACTCGGCGACGGGCCGGAGACGCAGCCGCTCAAGGACTTTCTCCACTTCAGCTGCACGTCCGAAGACATCAATAACCTGGCTTATGCCCTGATGCTACGGTCCGCACGATCCGACGTGTTGTTGCCCAGAATGCGCGAGCTCCGTAATCGATTAACAGCCATGGCCCGCGAACATGCGGAACTGGCGATGCTCTCACGCACTCACGGGCAGACCGCCAGCCCGACCACGCTCGGCAAGGAACTTGCCAACGTCGCGGCACGTCTCGAACGCGCACAGCAGCGGTTCTCCGCCGTGGAAATTCTCGGCAAGTTCAACGGTGCAGTCGGCAATTACAATGCGCATGTCATCGCTTACCCTGACGCAGACTGGCAGGCAATAAGCCATCGTTTTATCGAATCGCTTGGTATTCTTCCGAACGCTTATACGACGCAGATCGAGCCGCACGACTGGACGGCGGAGTATTCACACGCACTGCTGCGCTACAACACGATACTGATCGATTTCGCGCGCGACGTCTGGGGCTATATTTCGCTGGGCTATTTCAAGCAAAAGGTCGCGAAGAACGAGGTTGGATCGTCAACCATGCCGCACAAAGTAAACCCGATTGACTTCGAGAACGCCGAAGGCAACCTCGGCATGGCGAACGCAATGCTCAGCCACTTTGCCGAAAAACTTCCCATCTCACGCTGGCAGCGTGACCTGACGGACTCGACCGTACAACGCAATTTCGGCGTTGCAACCGGATACGTTGTCATTGCGTTACAGTCGCTGCAAAAAGGCGTCGGAAAACTGCAGGTTAATCGCGAGGCTATTCATGCCGACATTGCCGGAGCCTGGGAAATCCTGGCCGAAGCCGTGCAGACCGTAATGCGCCGTTACGGTGTCCCCGAGCCTTACGAGAAGCTCAAGGCACTGACCCGCGGACAGGCGGTCACCAGGGAAGTCCTGCTCGAGTTCGTCAACACGCTCGACATTCCCGCCGGCGAAAAGCAACGACTCCTGGAGCTGACACCCGAGACCTACATTGGACTCGCTGCCAAACAGGCTCGCGATATCTGAGTAACGCGCAGTGCTGAAGCTACCCGGGAATCTGACTGACGAGACGTTTCTTGCCAGATATTGGCAGAAGAAACCCCTGTTCATGCCGCAGGCGGTCGACGCTCTGCGGCCCGCAATCACACGCAATGAACTGGCCTGGCTCGCCACGCTGGACGACGTCGAATCGCGCCTTGTCTTTACCGATCGTGCAGACGACCGGACCCGATATCGGGTCGAGACCGGCCCGTTTGATGTTGAGTTCCTGCAGGCGCTGCCCAAACGCGACTGGTCCCTGCTCGTTCACGACGTCGAAAAACACCTGCCGGCACTGCGTCGATTGTTCAAGCTGGTCCCGTTCATTCCCGACTGGCGCATTGATGATCTGATGATCAGTTTTGCGGCTCCCGGGGGCAGCGTCGGTCCCCACCGCGACAATTACGATGTATTCCTGTGCCAGGGCATCGGCGTTCGTGAGTGGCGGACGTCAACGGCGCGTGTTGCTAAGGATCATGCTGCGAGTGATGACCTTGCCCTGTTGCATGAATTTGAAGGGGATGAAAGTCACGTCACGCGGCAAGGTGATGTGCTTTACCTGCCACCCGGTGTCGCACACTGGGGCACGGCAAAAAGGGCTTGCATGACCTATTCCATCGGCATGCGCGCACCGTCCTATTATTCCGATCCCGACCTGCAGCTTGCGGAAGTCCGCCCAGGCTACCTTTCGCCCGCCGCACTCATGCGTGCGGGAAAGCAGGCCTCCCAACTCGGCCGCTCTGTTACTGAACTCAAAGAATGGTTGCAGCCGCTCGCGCCGGGCGATGATGAGATAACAGCGCTGCTGGACAGGCCCGCGGTCCTGCACAAAATGCGCCTGCACAGCATGGCGCGCCTCGCGTTTGACGACCACAGGCTCTATCTGAATGGCATCGGCCGGCCACTCGATGACCGTGCTCGCGCGTCAATTGCGGCCCTTTGCGCCCGTCGCCGCCTTGACGGGCCGTTGGCGGCCGCCCTCGGAGAACGAGGCCTGCGCTGGCTCCTCGCGCAGGGTGCCTTCGACATACCTGAGAAAGAATGACCATATGTTAAGAAGAAACGGGCTGGGATTATTGGCGCAAGCGGTCTGAAATGCCCTGATGACGAGGGATGCGAATGATTTTCAACTGGGAAACAAGCGCCAAAACGTGACGCAGTTGGCAAGTTGAACTGTCACTCGTCGGTAATATGGATCGCCTATGGAACAGGCAACAGAACACGGCAAGCGCTGGGTAATCTCGACCCGCGAAGAAATGCGCCAGGCCGCACTCGAAGTCGTGAGCGAAGCTTCTCGTAAGGTTTCGATCTTCACGCATGACCTCGAGCCGGGAATTTACGACAATTCCGAATTTCTCGAGATCATCAAAAAGCTTGTCCTGTCACAAACCTACGCGCGAATTCGCGTATTGATTGCTGACCCGTCCCGTGCCGTGAAGAACGGCAACAATTTTGTGCATCTAGGCCGGCGCCTGAATACCTACATTGAATTTCGTCATGTGCGCGAAGATTTGCGAACGCATGCCGAGGCATTCTGCATCGCCGATGAGACTGCTCTTGTCTATCGACTGCAGGCGAGCCGCTGGGAAGGTATCGCCGATATGCATGAACCGGCCGTAGCGCAGCTCTATGGCAAGATGTTCGACGAAATCTGGCTTGCCAGTGAAGTCGAAATGGAATTTCGTCAACTCGGCATCTAAGAAAGTATGCGACCCACTGATTTGACCGTTGCGGCTGTCGTCGAGCATGAAGGACGATTCCTGCTCGTCGAAGAATATGTCTCAGGCCGACGCGTATTCAGTCAGCCAGGCGGACACATTGAAGCCGGGGAATCGCCGGAACAGGCCGTCGTCCGCGAAACCACTGAAGAAACCGCCTGCGAAATTGCATGCGAGGAGCTGGTCGGCGTTTATCTGTGGATTCATCCGCAGACCCGGCAACAGTTCTTGCGCATTATATTTGCCGCCCGGTTTTTGAATTGCGACGAACACGGAAAACTGGATGACGGCGTCATCAGCCGCCACTGGCTAACGCTCGACGAGATTGCCAGTCGCCAAACGAGACTGCGCTCTCCGGCTGTGCTGCGTTGCGTCAACGACTACGTCGCCGGCAAGCGTCAGTCAGACGCGTTGCTGACCGGCATGTTGCCGCTGCACCACAATGTCGATCGGGTCATCGCATCCGCCGACCTCGTATAAGTACTTACCCGCAAGCCCATACTCCAGTCGTCTCCAAAGGTATATAATTCACATCATCGGTATTTCCTGCCGACGTGAAGTATGTACGAGGAAGCACTACAACTCGACGCAGATTCTGCCGAAGCGAGTGAAGGACTGAGAATCGGGCGGGATCTGATCAAGGCAACCGTGCCGTTTACGGAGCCATCTACAAGCGTAAGCTGGCGGCACGTGGGCCCCACGTTTGCGCTGTTGCTGCTCGCGCTCGTCGGCGCCGGTGTCATTCCCTGGTGGCCCCTGCGATTACTGTTTTCCGCTCTTGCGGCCATGTTGATGGTCCGCGCCTTTATCACCTACCACGACTACATGCACCGGGCGATTCTGGTTCGCTCCCGCCTGGCCTGGATCCTGTTTCGCGTCTATGCGGCGCTCGCGCTGACGCCGCCGCGCTCCTGGAAGACGAGCCACAACTACCATCACGGCCATGTGGGCCAGATCTCGTTGGCGAGTGTCGGTGCTTTCCCGATTATGACTACACGGATGTGGCAAGAAGCGTCGCGAGCGACGAGAACCAGTTACCGGATAATCCGACATCCGCTCACGGTGCTCACCGGCTACGTCACGATTTTCTTCCTAAACGTCACTTTGTTGCCGTTTCTAAAGGAGCCGGCGCGACACTGGGACTCTCTCCTGGCGCTTGCCAGCCATGCGGCCTTAATCGCAACTTTATGGATAATGGGAGGCTTCGACACCGCGTTCTTCGTTGTATTGTTGCCGATGACCATCGGTTCGGCATTCGGAAGTTATCTCTTTTTTGCGCAGCATAGTTTTAGACGCATGCATATATTGCCCGAAGAAGCCTGGACCTATTACCGTGCTGCGATGGAATCGTCCAGTTACATGCAGCTCAATAAAGTCATGCAATGGTTCACTGGCAATATCGGTTTTCACCACATCCATCACCTTAACGTGCGCATACCGTTCTATCGCCTGCCTGAGGCGATGGCCGCAATCCCGGAACTGCAATCGCCCATAACAACAACACTGAGTCCGAGGGATATTCGCGACTGCTTCCGGTGTTGCCTGTGGGATGAGGATCGACAGAGAGTCGTAACATACCGCGAAGCATCGCGGTTCGTCGCCGCGTAACAAGAATCCTTTCGATCGTAAGCCGACGTTATACTGTTGCCGAACATGGGCACGGAGGATCCGCGGTATGGCCGGAGTTGAAGGACGAGTCGCGCTCGTTACAGGGGGAAGCCGAGGCATTGGCCGTTCGACGGCCGAACTCCTGGCAACGCGTGGCGCTCGAGTGATGTGCGTCGCCCGCAGCCGACAGGAACTCGAGGAAGTCGGGCTGGCATATTCGGTCGCGGACCTTGGAACTGCGGAGGGCTGTGCGCACGTCGTCGAAGATGCAGAGCAACGCCTGGGCCCTGTCGAAATTCTCGTCTGCAACCACGGTATCGGTTCGGCGCATGAGCGGGTGATCTGGGAACAGGACCCGCAAGATTGGCGTGAGACCATGCGCGTCAATCTCGACGGTCCGTTTTATCTCTCAAGACTCGTGCTCAAAGGTATGACCGAGCGCCGCTACGGGCGCGTCGTTTACACGAGTTCTACCGCCGGCCTGGTCGCCGAACATGCCGGAAGTGCGTACACGAGTTCAAAACACGGACTGCTCGGGTTGATGCGTTCGGTCGCGCAGGATGGCGGACCGTTTGGCGTTACTTCGAATGCCGTTCTACCGGGTTGGGTGCTCACAGAAATGGCGGAACGTTCGGCACTGCAGGAATCAAAGGATCGCGGTATTACGACTGACCAGGTGTGGGAGGAACGAGCGGCACTGTATCCCGCTGGGCGCGTAGTGACACCTGAGGAAGTCGCCGAGGCGATTGCATTTCTCGCATCGGAGGAATCGAGCGGAATCAACGGAGAGGCGATCCGCGTGGCGCTGGGCAGCGTCTCGTAATTTAAATAGAACCCTGTGATGTCATCTTCTCTTAAACATGTTGCAAACAAACGAGTCATCCTCGGATTGTCGGGCGGTGTCGATTCCGCGGTCGCCGCAATTCTCCTGAAAGAAGCAGGCGCCGACGTGCACGCGCTGCACATGACCAACTGGGAGGATGACGACGGCTACTGCACCGCGGCCGACGATCTGCAGGATGCCCGCGCTGTCTGTGAGCAACTCGATATTCCATTGCACCACGCGAATTTCGCCAAGCAATACCGCGACCAGGTATTCGAGTATTTCCTCGATGAGTACCGCCAGGGCCGTACACCGAACCCCGATGTGCTTTGCAACCGTGAGATCAAATTTGGCGTATTCCGCGACTACGCGAAACGACTTGGCGGCGATCTTCTGGCTACAGGACATTACGCGCGATCAGGAATCGTCGACGGCCACGGCGCGTTATTTAAAGGCGCGGACAAAGGCAAGGATCAAAGTTACTTCCTGCATGCCGTCAGCGCAGAAGCCCTCGCCGAAACTGTTTTCCCGCTGGGTGATCGGCAAAAAGCGGACGTGCGTCGCATTGCACGCGACTCTGGGTTACCGATTCACGCCAAGAAGGACAGCACGGGTATTTGCTTCATTGGCGAACGGCCGTTTCGTGAGTTCCTGAGTACCTACCTGCCGGCCAACCCTGGCCCCATGAGAACGCCCGGCGGCGAAGAGATCGGCGCCCACCAGGGGCTAATGTACTACACGCTGGGGCAGCGCCAGGGACTTGGGATCGGCGGCCGCAACGATCGCGGCGAAGAGCCCTGGTATGTCGTGGCCAAGGACATCGAAGGCAACGCGTTGATCGTCGCGCAGGGCGAACACGACCTGCTGTTCAGCAACTGGCTGCTAGCAACCGATGCCAGCTGGATCGGCGCGCCGCCGGCCGGACTCGGCGACGGCCTGCAGTGCAAAGCCAAAATTCGCTATCGACAGGCCGACCAGGCCTGTGTCGTTACCGAGCTCGACGACTCGACGCTAGAGGTCCGCTTTGAATCGGCCCAGAAAGCCGTGGCGCCCGGCCAGTTCGTCGTGTTTTACGACGGCGAGCAGTGCCTCGGTGGTGCCATCATCGACAAAAGTGGATGAGCGCTTGCCTTTCTGTTTCGTTATAATGCGCAACCCCGTGGCCGTCTGGCCACTGTGTAAAACCTGACAATTCCGGAGAAGAAGACAATGACGGACAGCTTTGACGCGCGTTCAACGCTTAAGGTCGGAAGTAACAAGTACGAGATTTTTCGGCTCGACGCCGTTAAAGACGGTCACGTCGAGCGGCTGCCCTACTCCCTGAAAATCCTGCTCGAGAACCTGCTGCGCCATGAAGACGGTCGCGATGTCACGAAGAAGGACATTCTTGCGCTGGCCAACTGGGACGCCAAAGCGGCGCCCAGCACCGAGATTTCGTTTACACCGGCGCGGGTCATCCTGCAGGACTTCACGGGCGTGCCCGCGGTCGTCGATCTCGCGGCGATGCGCGACGCCGTCGTCAAGCTCGGTGGTTCGGCCAAGAGCATCAACCCGCTGTCGCCGGCCGAGCTCGTCATCGACCATTCGGTGCAGGTGGACAACTATGGTGCCGCCAATGCGCTCGACCTGAACAACAAAATCGAGTTCCATCGGAACACGGAGCGCTACTCGTTCCTTCGCTGGGGACAGTCCGCATTCGATAACTTCCGCGTTGTCCCGCCCAACACGGGCATCGTTCACCAGGTCAACCTGGAGTTCCTGAGCCGGGTCGTCTTCGACGCCGACAAGAACGGTACGCGATCGGCGTACCCGGACACCGTCGTCGGTACCGATTCCCACACCACGATGATCAACGGCCTCGGCGTACTGGGCTGGGGTGTTGGCGGTATTGAAGCCGAAGCCGCAATGCTGGGTCAGCCCATTACGATGCTGATTCCGAATGTTGTCGGTTTCAAACTGAGCGGTAAGCTCAAGGAAGGCACAACGGCAACGGACCTGGTATTGACCGTTACCGAAATGCTCCGCAACAAAGGCGTTGTCGGAACATTCGTCGAGTTTTTTGGTGACGGGCTGGGACAACTGCCGCTGGCCGATCGTGCAACGCTTGGCAACATGTCGCCGGAATTCGGTTCGACCTGTGCGATTTTCCCGATCGATGGCGAAACCATTCGCTACCTCGAGCTGTCGGGCCGTGACGCCGACCAAATTAAACTGATCGAGGCGTACGCCAAAGAACAGGGTTTGTGGCGCCACGACGGGCAGCCTGACGCGCTCTACAGCGACACGCTCGAGCTCGACATGAGCACCGTCGAACCGAGCATTGCCGGACCCAAACGTCCGCAGGATCGCATCGCGCTGAGTGCTGCGGCCAAGACTTTCGACAAGCATCTCAAAGCCGCTGTTGCGAAGCGCAGCAAAGGCGGCAGCGCTATGGCGAAAATTGATGGTAAAGAGGTAGAGATTCGCGACGGTGCCATTCTCATCGCGGCGATCACGAGCTGCACGAATACATCGAATCCCGCGGTCATGCTGGCGGCCGGCCTGCTCGCTCGCAATGCCGCTGCCAAAGGCCTCACGGCAAAGCCCTGGGTCAAGACCAGCCTGGCACCGGGCTCACGTGTGGTCACGGATTACCTCGAGAAAGCCGGGCTCATCGACGATCTCGCCGCACTGGGTTTTTTCAACGTCGGCTACGGCTGCACGACCTGCATCGGCAACTCCGGCCCGCTGAAGCCAGAGATTGCCGCGGCCGTGGAAAAAGGCGACATCGTCGGCACCAGCGTGCTGTCCGGTAACCGCAACTTCGAAGGGCGCATTCATGCCCTGGTGCGCATGAACTTCCTGGCATCCCCACCGCTGGTCGTTGCCTACGCGCTGGCGGGCAATATGGACGTCGACCTTTTCAACGACCCGCTGGGCGAAGATAAAGACGGCAAGCCCGTTTTCATGAAAGACATCTGGCCGAGTCAGCAGGAAGTCCACGACACGATCGCAAAAAACATCGATTCGAGCATGTTCAAGAGCAGCTACAGCAGCGTCTTCGAAGGTGACGCCAACTGGAAGGGTATCGACTCACCCACCGGCGAAATCTACACCTGGGACAAGGCATCCACCTACGTGAAGAATCCGCCGTACTTCGAGGGCATGCGCAAAGACCCGGACCCGGTTCGCGATATTGAGGGTGCACGTGTCCTCGCGCTGCTCGGTGATTCTGTGACGACCGACCACATCTCGCCGGCCGGTGGAATCGCCGCCGACAGCCCGGCGGCAAAATATCTCGAAGCACAGGGCGTGAAACGTGCCGACTTTAATTCCTACGGCTCACGCCGCGGCAACCACGAGGTCATGATGCGCGGCACCTTTGCAAATATTCGCCTGCGCAATCAACTGGCCCCCGGAACGGAAGGTGGCTGGACCTGCCATCAGCCGAGCGGCGAGCAGATGTCGATTTTCGATGCTGCTAACAAGTACACGGAGGAAGGCACACCGCTGATCGTTCTGGCTGGAAGCGAATACGGCACCGGTTCATCGCGTGACTGGGCCGCCAAGGGCACGGTGTTGCTGGGCGTGAAAGCCGTCATTGCGAAAAGTTTCGAGCGCATTCATCGCTCAAACCTGATCGGTATGGGCGTGCTACCGCTGCAATTTTTTGATGGCCAGGACGCAGAATCGCTCGGCCTCACGGGTAAGGAAGTTTTCGACATCAAGGGTCAGACCGATGCCGACGCGAAGACCGTCACCGTCACCGCGACACCCGAGGACGGCAAAGCGATCACATTCAGGGCGCAGGTGCGTATCGACACGCCCAAAGAACGTGACTACTACGAGAACGGTGGCATCCTGCACTACGTCCTGCGACAACTCGCCGCCTGACAATATGGGGTCGAGCCGCAATTCCCAAAGGAAACTGCGGCTCGACCCCGATTTGGTTTCAGCGCTGCGGGATGCGCGTCACGTGTGTGTGCTGACGGGGGCCGGCATCTCCGCCGAGAGCGGCGTGCCAACTTTTCGCGATGCCCAGCAGGGTTTGTGGGCCAAATACGATCCGCACCAGCTCGCGACACCCGAAGCATTCGAAGAGAACCCGGAACTGCTCTGGCGTTGGTATCGCTGGCGCCGTGAACTGGTTGCAGAGGCCAATCCCAACCCCGGTCACCTCGCGCTAACACAGCTTGCTGAGTTAGTGCCGCGGTTGACACTCGTGACGCAGAACGTGGATGGCCTGCACCAACGGGCCGGCAGTCACGACGTCATCGAATTCCATGGCAACCTGTTCGATGATCGTTGCCATGCCGAAGGCTGCGTCGTTGTGCACAATCAGCAAGCGGCCGTGCCCGTCTGCCCGAACTGCGGTGCGAACCTGCGGCCCGGCGTCGTCTGGTTTGGTGAGACGATTCCCGAAAACGTACGGAATCAATCATTCGCAGCGGCAGCCGACTGCAGCGTATTCCTGTCGGTCGGCACGTCATCACTGGTTTACCCGGCTGCCGGGTTGGCCGATATCGCCAGGGAAAACTGCGCCATCGTGGCAGAGATAAATCCCAATCCGACTCTGCACGCCGAGACCTACGATTTTGCAATAGTCGGTAACGCCGGAGTTGTCCTGCCGAAACTGGTAGAATCATTGGCCACCTGAGCCTTGTCCCACACCGGAGTAATACGCCGATGAAACGATCAGCCGAGAGCATACTGGCAACCCAAAAATGGACGAAAATCGGCAGCTGGTCACTCGGCGTATTTCTGCTCGTCATGTTCGTATTCGGCTTCTGGTTTTCTCGCGAACCCGATGTCTTCTGGGTCAATCGTCCGGCGGATCCGGACTCCGCTACTGTCGGGTTCTCGACAACCGACACGCTGGTCCGCGTGGCTGAGACCCTGCTGGAAAAGCCAGGCGGCTACCTGACCAACGACAAAATACTGCCTAACGTGTTTCTCGACAATATTCCAAACTGGGAATACGGAGTCTTGCAGCAGGTGCGCGACCTCGCCCGCGTGATGCGCAATGACTACAGCCGTAGCCAATCTCAGTCGAAGGAAGACGAAGACGTTGCCGCGTCTGAGCCGAGGTTCTTTTTCGATAACGATTCCTGGATTCTCCCAGCCACGGAATCCGAGTATCGCGATGCTATCAAAGGTTTTGCGAAATACCGAGAGCGCCTGGCATCCGGCGATCCCGATACGCACTTTTTTGCACGGGCCGATAATCTCCGCGAATGGCTCTCGCAGGTCGAAAAACGCCTCGGCAGCCTTACACGGCGACTCGGCGACAGCGTCGCCGTCAATCGTATCAATGAAAATTTAGCCGGCGAACCGGCCGCGGAAGCCGCGGGCGCGCAACCGGATACCGTGAATGTTCGAACCTCCTGGTTCGAAATCGACGATATCTTTTTCGAAGCACGGGGTACGGCGTGGGCGTTAGTACACTTCTTCCGCGCCGCCGAATTCGATTTTGCGCATGTGTTGGCCGACAAGAACGCCGAGGTCAGCGTGCGGCAGATCATCCGCGAGTTGGAAGCAAGCCTCGACCCGTTGCGCTCACCGCTCGTCCTGAACGGCGGCGGTTACGGTCTGTTCGCCAACCACTCGCTGGTCATGGCGAATTACCTGGCACGAGCCAATGCGGCCGTGATCAATCTTCGCGACCTGCTCGATCAGGGCTAGTTAGCCGCGCGTTTGTCCGAGATAAAGAAGCCTGCGAGCAATGCGACGACCGCCATGCTCCAGACAATCACGGCGCCTGTCGGCAGGTCCAGCAGCACCGACGCGGCAATGCCGATAAAATACGAGACGGCACCTATGACGTAGCCGACAATCAGTCGATTGCCTCGGCGGATCCCTGTCGTCGCCAGGGCCGGAATGATCAGGCTTGCGAACACCAGGTAGATGCCAACGATCTGCACGGACGCTGTTACGACGACCGCGAATGCCACGTAAAAGATCAAGGCGCCAAGTCGAGCGCGCAAGGCATACCATAGGAGCAGAGCAACGGCATAAAGCCCCGCAATCGGTAGCAAGGACGACCAGGTTTGCCAAAGAATCTGGCCGACCAGGAGTTCCTTGAGGTGTTCACTCCCGTGCGGATTGCCAGCCAACAATAAAATTCCGCCGGTCGCGGCCAGGATGAACACGATGCCGATCAGCGGTTCCTGGATTTTCGGCCACCGTTTCTCCGTCCAGTTTAGGCCCACCGCAACGATCAGCGCGGCGCTTACCGCAGCCACCTGCACCTGCATGCCTTCCGGATCCCAGTCCATTGCGTGTGCGGCAATGACGCCGAGGCCGGCCACTTGCGCAATGGCAAGATCGATGAATATGATGCCACGCTTGAGTACTTCCTGGCCGAGCGGCACGTGCGTACTCAGGACAATTAATCCGGCCAGTAACGCGGGTCCGACGATTGTCCAGTCAACAATCTCATTCATGAACGCGAGCCTCGAGCAGACGCTCGATAATGTCGTCAAACAACGAGAACAGGTCCTGCGCCTGCTCGGTACCACCGACCGTCAGCGGCAAGACTATCGCCGCAATACCAACTCTTTCCGACAACCATTCCGATGGCCGTGCGTCCTGGTACGGTGAACGAATAATAAAGTCTGCACCACCTTCGTCGAATTTCTTCGTCAATCTACTCAAATGCGTTGGCGTTGGCGGCAACCCTGGAATAGCTTCGAGATTAGCAACCTCCTCAATACCCAACCAACGCTCCAAATACACCCAGGATTTGTGATGCGTTATCGCTTTCGCACCGCGCAACGTCTCGGCTTTCGCTTCCCAGACCTCGATCGCTTCTTGCCACCGCGCCAGGAAGTTCGCGAGACCGGCCTCGTATACCCCTGCATTTTCAGGATCAATCAATATCATGCGTTCGCCAAGTGCCTTGGCCACGGCCGCGACATTGTGTGGATCAGTCTGAATGTGCGGATTGCCCTCGGGATGAATATCCCCCTGTGCTCGATCAACGTTACCGGTCGCATCCAAACGTAAAACGTAACTGCTCGCTTCCATGTAACCATTCGATCCGGGCAGCACCTTGCGGTTGTTCGCTTTCTGCAGCAGCGCGGGTAACCAGCCAATTTCGAGTTGAGCACCGCTGCAGAGCACGAGGTCCGCCCGGCGAACTTTGGCGATCAAGCTCGGTCGTGCCTGGATGTAGTGCGGGTCCTGCAGAGCCGTCGTCGCGCTGAACGTGTTGACATGTGACCCGCCGATCTCTGTCGCCAGCGCGGCCCACCCGGGTTCGCAGGCAAAAACTTCAAGTTCTGCCGTAGCAGTTACGGGCAGCAGGGCAAGTAGTAATACATGAATGGTTTTCATGGTCTCCGGAACCCTTAGAATGCGTGAGCGCCGTGTGCGCCGATGCTGTGTATGTACTGGATGCCCCACTGCGTATCGTCCAGCGGGCCCGCCTCATCTCGAGTGAACTGCAAGCGCAAACGACTGAATTCGCTGTTGGACCAGTCCGCCATAATGCTGTAACGCCTGGGGTCGCTCGGTGGTGCAGCCAATGCCGTACCGACGAATAATAGTCCGGGGTCGTCCGTGGACAAGCCATCAACTCGCCCGCCGAAACGCCAGCGCGGAATCGGTTGATAGACAGCCTGTGCGTACCAGCCCGTCTGATCAACGCCATAGAGAATAGGCGTGCCACCCGGCAACACGTAATCTCCGTCCTCACGACGCCAGAAGAACTCCGACTGAAAAACGAAGTTCTTTTGCTTCCAGTTGCCGTTTGGCGACCACTTCCAGACGAACTGGGCAATGCCTAGTTTCGAATCACCATTAAAAATTAGCGGATCGTCCTCATCGCCGGAAGGACGATCGATGGCGGCGTTGTCCAGATACGATATACCCGCCAGCCAGCTGCTATCGCTACCAGCATCGCCGCCGAAATTGGCAAACAGGCTGTAGCTGCCGAAGCCCGAGTCGGCATTACCTCCCGCCGGGTAGCGACTGCCTTGCAGCCACTCTCCGCCAAACTCCATGTACAGATTGGTCGGCGCCAGCCAGCGAAGCTGAACGCCGTTGTCGATATACTGGTCGCCGAGAAAAGCCTGGTATGGCAGCGGTTGATCTGCGAAGTCCCAGGCATGTGAATGTTTGCTGTTCAGATAGCCGATTCCCGAAAAGAAACGACCGAATTTCGCACCGAGCCCGGCCGGAAGTGCCGTCGCCTCGACCCATGCTTCCTCGATTTCCACGACGCCTTCACCGTCCTCCAGAGCGAGCGCTGCGGTCAACCATGCCGAGAACTTGTCATCGACGTTGGCATTGAAAATGAGTTCGGTTTCTCCAATGCCCAGGCCTTCATCGATTGGCCCGGCTTCACCACCGAACGGAAAACCCTGTATGGCGTAGTCATCCGGATTCTTGCTGAAATGCCAGGCTTGCCCCTGGAAAATGACGCCGATAGCGGGATTGAATGCAGCAGGTCCGGAATTGCCGCTCGAAACATCGGCCTGCATTACCGCTGTCTGCTGCGTGGCGTATTTAGCCTGCTTTGTGTTCTGCTCCGCGACAGCCAGCCTCCTTTCCAGTTCGGCTATGCGCGCGTCGTAGTCGGCGCGCATTTCCTCGACTGCGGCCCGCAGTGTTTCGATTTCCGATTCCTGTGCCTGGGCAGTGCCAGCAGTCATGAGCAGCAGCACTGCAGCGGCGAGCGTTACCCAGGGTCGCATAATTTCTTCCTCTGCATGAGTTCAATAAAAAGGTGCTGAGGAGTTCATCCCCGACGCCCCACAAAGTCAAGAGCAATCAAGTATTCCGCTAGTAGATTCCAACCCACGTCGGTATCTGTTTCCAGCTGCCGTTCAGGTCTTTATCCAGCTGCCGGTAATCCGGCTCGAATCGGGCAACCAGGCTCCAGAACCGCCTCGAATGATTCATGTGCCTTGCGTGGCAAAGCTCGTGAATCATAACGTAGCGCAGGTGTCCGGGATCGAGGAACATGAGACAGTAGTTCAGGGAGATAGTGCCGGAACTCGAATGGCTGCCCCAGCAGGTCCGCTGACCGCGCACGTGCATTTTCTTGAAAGAATTGCCGGTCAGGCCGGAGAGGGCCCGCAAACGCGGCGCGTATTCGCGCTTTGCGAGGTTGGTCAACCAGCGTTTCAGCGCCTGCACGCAGAGCTTTTCATCGCGCGTATGACCGTACAGCACCACATCACCGTCGCGACCCCGATATCTTACGGTTTTTGCGCCCTCTTCGGGCTCGTAGTGCACGGCGAACTGTTGTTCTATTCCGTTTAGTGTCACAAGCTCCGGCAAAGCAAAAGGCTCAGGTGGGTGATCTGCTGCAAATGCGGCCCTGGCCTTACGAATCCAGTCGCGATGCGCTTCGACGAACTCGCGGACATCGGCGGGCCGCGTCCGCCTCGGTACTACTACTTCTACGCGTCCGCGAGGGAATACCTTTATTGACAGGCGGCGGGCCCGGCCGCTTTCACGCACAGAAAAGCCCGACATGGAGTCGGGCTCATCAACTTCTGAGAACAGCGGTAATTGAGTAGCGGCACTTTGCACAGCGCCTATTCTACTTAATTGTCGGGGTGCGCATCTACGGGCCTGAACCTATGGACCTGAATCTATGGACCGAACCTATGGACGCTTGCCACTGAAACGAACGGCGTCATCCATGCTCATTTCGCCCTCGACACCACCCACCTCCGCGGTGTCGCTAATGAATAACTCAACCTTACGTTTCAGAATGATCTTGCCTTCGACACGCGAACCGGGGCCAATAATGATGCGAGGCTTGCGATTCTTGGACTTGCCCCAGCCCCAACCGCTGTTTTCCTCAACAATCAGGTCGCCGTTCACAACGGATCCCTCTTCAAGCGTGATGTCACCATTGACTGTTTTGAGGTCCCCGCCAACTTCAGTGCCAACAAGCTCGATCTGACCATTCACGTTGCTGACGTCGTTTGCAACGGTGCTACCGCTTTCAACAGTGATGCGCCCGTTAACGGCCTGAATCTCGCCATCTACCGCCGCGTTCTCACCGACCTTGATCGAGCCGTTGACCGTATTCAGGCTCTCGCTCTGCACGCCCGCGGAAAGCCTGACACCTCCGTTCACCGTTGACGCTGCTTCGATCGACGCACCTGTGTCGACTCGAATTGTGCCGTTGACCGTCTTGACGTTACCCGTTACAACAGCCTTCTCACCAACGGAAATGCTGCCGTTCACCGATGTTGCGCCGCCTGATTCACTATTGGCTTCGATTTTGATGCTCTTGTTGACCGTAGCTCCCAGCGCTGGGACCGCCATCAGCATGACCAACAAACCAATTGTAAAAACCGTTTTTGTGACAGTTCTGGACATTTTCTGGACCCCTGTTCCCGTTCTTATCAATTAGATACCGCGAATCGCCGTTTGGTTGCAAACTGGCCGCCCACGCCTGGGTCCGGTACCCTTGGCTGCGATGACAACCGTCCTCGAAGCCCGTGATCTCGTTAAGGAATACCCCGGCGTAACCGCCGTCAATGGTGTCAGCTTTTCCGTCGCCGAGGGAATCTGTTTCGGGCTGTTGGGACCCAATGGCGCTGGCAAAACAACCACAGTCGAGATCATAGAAGGCGTGTTATCGGCCACTTCGGGTGCGGTCTACTACTACGGGCAGCCGGCCGGTGCCAGGTTTCGCCAGGAAGCCGGAATCCAGTTCCAAAACACGGCATTGCAGGATTTCCTCACGGTTCGCGAAACCATCCAGATGTTCCGCGCGCTTTACGATCGCAAGGCGGATCTGGACACTATTGTCGAGCAATGCTCCCTTCGCGAGTTGCTGGACCGGGATAATCGAAAGCTCTCCGGTGGTCAGCGCCAGCGGCTGCTTCTGGCCGTCGCGCTGATTAACCGCCCACGCCTTATTTTTCTAGATGAACCGACAACCGGGCTCGATCCACAGGCCCGTCGGAATTTTTGGGACCTGGTGCAGAGCATCCGTGCCGAAGGCGCATCGATCGTACTAACAACCCATTACATGGACGAAGCACAGGTGCTTTGCGACGAAATCGCGATCATGGACGTAGGCAAAATCATCACACAGGGATCCCCAAATGAGCTGCTGCGGCAGCGATACCAGGGGCTAATCATCGAACTGCCGATCAGCGACCTGACCGACGAACTACGACAGATAGAACATACCGTGCACGAGAATCTGGGCATTATCGAAGTTGTGACAAGCGACGTCAGCTCCAGCCTGCAGGCGCTCTCACCGCACGTCACGAACCTGAACCACATCAAGATCCGACAGCCCAATCTTGAAGATCTGTTTCTTGACCTGACCGGTCATTCGCTGCGGGCCTGAGACGATGTTCGGACGCATTTACGCAATTTTCCAGGGCCGCAATCGAGAATTCCTTCGCGACCGAGCCTCGTTCGCCTGGAATATGTTGTTGCCCGTGGTGCTGATATTTGGCTTGTCGTTCGCGTTGGGCGGCGACCGCAACGCCTACACGGTCGGTGTACTCCAGGACAGCGACGACATCGTGACGGAACAGCATCCGTTTCTCGGCACACGCTACATACTTTTCGTGCCAACCCGCGACAAAGACGATGCGTTGCGAAAAGTCTCGAGGCACCAGCTTGATTTGCTCGTTGAGTTTGGCGATGCGCCCCGCTACTGGGTTAACCCCGATTCATCCAAAGGATATTTCGCCGAGCTGGCGTTGCTGCAGTCCGATTTGCAAACAACAGCAGCGATAGAAAAGGAACAAATTACGGGCGCAGCAATTCGCTATGCCGACTGGGTGCTGCCCGGTATCCTCGGTATGAACATGATGTTCAGCTGCATGTTCGGGGTTGGCTACGTTGTCGTTCGCTACCGCAAGAACGGTTTTCTGAAACGACTGCGTGCAACGCCACTTACGTCATTTGAGTTTATCTCGGCGCAGGTTGCATCGCGGATGGTTTTGATCACGTGTATTACCGTGATTGTCTACACCGCGACTCACATGATCCTCGACACACGAATGGAAGGCAGCTATTTCACGCTGTTCCTGGTTGCAGTGGTCGGTGCTATTTCGATGGTGTCGCTGGGTCTCATCATCTCTGCCCGGGTCACGAGCGAAGAACTCGCTGGCGGACTTTTGAACATGGTCAACTGGCCGATGATGTTGTTGTCGGGCGTCTGGTTTTCGCTGGAAGGTGCGGGCCCATTCGTGCAGAACCTGGCCAAGATTTTTCCGTTGACGCACGTCCTTAACGCCGCGCGCTCGGTGATGCTGGACGGGGCAACGCTCGGCGACGTCGCGCCTAGCCTTCTGGCCTTGACGGCGCTGAGCGCAGTTTTTATTGGCATCGGCGCCAAGGTTTTTCGCTGGGGCCAGTACTAGTGTCCTGTTTGATGCTATGAGTTACTCACTGATAGATATTGGCGCAAACCTCGCGCACGCCAGTTTCGATGATGATCGAGATGAGATTCTTCAGCGAGCTGCCGCCGCGGGCGTTGGCACGATAATCGTGACGGGCAGCAGCGATGACAGCAATGTGAAAGCGGCCACCCTTGCCGAATCGAAACCCGGCATCCTGTATTCGACGGCAGGCGTGCATCCGCACCATGCCTCCGACTACAGCGAGCAAAGCGATGCACTAATTCGCACGCTGGTCGAAAAGGACGTCGTGGTAGCCGTCGGCGAATGCGGACTTGATTACTTTCGTAATTTCTCACCGCGCGAGGCGCAGCTCGATGCTTTCCGCCGGCAGCTCGAAATCGCCCGCGATTGCAGCCTGCCGGTTTTCCTGCATCAACGTGATGCACACGACGATTTCGTCGAGGTGCTCGAATCCGCCCTTCCCGACCTGTCGCGGGCCGTCGCACACTGCTTTACGGGCGAAGGCGAGTCACTGCACGAATACGTTGCGATGGGACTGTATATTGGCATCACCGGCTGGATCTGCGATGAGCGTCGCGGCCAGCACTTGCACGATATCGTCCCTGTCATCCCTGACGATCGGCTGTTGCTTGAAACCGACGCACCGTACCTGCTGCCGCGAACCCTCCGGCCCAAACCCAAGACGCGCCGCAACGAGCCGGCCTACCTGCCCGAAGTGCTGAAGACCGTTGCCGAAGCGCGCGGCCAGAGCGTCGACCACGTAGCCGAAATAACGACGCGAAATGCAGTTCGGTTTTTCGGTTTGCCGGATAGCTAGCCGCTGGCGGAGCTTATCGCTGCCTTTCGAATGAGCTCCCAGTGTGGCCTGAAAGCCTCGATCTTG
>CAMYLB010000214.1 GCA_947259145.1 uncultured Woeseiaceae bacterium | reverse complement strand
CTCCGATTTGCAGCCAGGGCTGCTTGTCTTCGGTCCAGATGTGCGCTCGCGGAATCGGCGCGCCGGGGTCGTCGAGGCAGTTGATGGCGATGTCGATCTCGCCACTCCGCTTCTCGTTTTCATAAGTGATGGACGAGCCGCAGTTGCTGCAAAAGCCGCGCGTCACGCCCAGCGATGAGTGATGCCAGTGAATCTCGCCTTTTGTCACGACGAAGCTGCTACGCACGTAGGTTGCCCAGGCGACGAGCGGCGCACCGGCGGCCCGTTGGCAGCTCTCGCAGTAGCAGAAACAGGCGAATTCCTCGGGGCCGGCCACCTCGAAACGGATATTTCCGCAGAAGCAACGGCCTCGAATCGAGCGCTTGCTCATGATGGGTTCTTGTCAAAGAACTCGACTTTGCCGGTCTCAATCGAATACTCGGCGCCGACGATAGTCAGTTCACCGGACTCGATAAGCTGTTCGAGGATAAGCGAGCCGTGCGCCAGTCTCTCGACGGAGGCCAGTATATTGGCGCGCACGGCAGCACCCGTTAGCGTATTCGTATCGCTGTCCCTGTGCGCCTCGAGGACAGGTTCGATGGCTGGCCGCACGCGATCTACTATCGCTCGCAGATTGGGTGATCGATGCGTTTGTTCCAGCGCGAGTTCTTTTAACGTGGCTATGACGGCGCCACAATTCGAATGCCCGAGTACTACGACGAGCTGCGTTCCGAACTGACAGGCCGCGAATTCGATGCTGCCGACCTGCGAGGGCGCAACGACATTGCCGGCTACGCGGATGACAAACAGGTCACCAAAACCCTGGTCGAATACCAGTTCGACCGGGACTCGCGAGTCGGAACAGGCGAGAATGATCGCGAACGGGTTTTGTCCGTCCGACATGCCGACATGGTGGGCGCGACTCGCGATCGATTCGGCGTCAGTTTCGCCGGCGACAAAACGGCGATTGCCGTCGCGGAGTTCCAGAAGCGCATCGTGTGCTGTAACCATGTCGGCCAGTATCTGGTACGGCACTCTTTGCTGCAAGGCCTGTCAGGCGGCGCGCCAACGGTGCAGAAATACCGGCGTGCCGGCCGGGAAGTGACTTTGCTCTTTCGCCAGTTCGACGTAGCCATCGCTTGCCGAAAGGGCCGTGAAGTCGCCCGAGGTGTTGGTCTTGACAGGCATTGCCAACAGCTGGCCGCCCGCGCTCGACATTAATCGTACAGGCTGGAAACAGGTGAGGTCGGGTTCGAATGTGACATCCGCCGCGAGCACCGCAAATTCGGGCGGTTGTGGCGCTGTCGCCGATGCAGCCTCGAGCGCCGAAACGACGTATTGGCGGCAGCAAACCAGCGCCGAAACGGGATTGCCCGGCAGCGCGAAAACGGCTTCCTGGTTCGGACCGATGCCGAACCACATGGGCTTGCCGGGTCGCTGGCTGACTTTATGAAAGACGACTTCGACGCCGAGTTCGGCCAGTACTCCAGGCACGAAGTCCGCTTTGCCCATCGACACACCGCCACTCAGGATAAGTACGTCGGCATCCGCCAGATGAACGTCTATGCGCTTTCGCAATACGTCGAGGTCGTCGGGCAGGTGGTCATGATCACAATTCGTGTAACCCCGCTCCCTGAGCATGGCTTGTATCGCGGGTCCGTTCGAGAGGCCAATTCGTGTAACCCCGCTCCCTGAGCATGGCTTGTATCGCGGGTCCGTTCGAGAGGCGAACCTGGTGTGGTTCTATGGGAACGCCCGGCGACACGAGCTCATTGCCGGTCGAAATAACACGAACGACCGGACGGCGGCTGACCTCGACTTCTGTCAGCCCGCAAGACGCAATTATCGCGATATCCATCGGGGAAATGCGTTTGCCGGGCGTCAGGAGATGGCTGCCGGCAGCATGGTCCGAAGCGCGTGGGTGAATAAACTGGCCGCTTTTCGCCGCGTAGCCGTCTTCGATGATCGCGATCCTGTTCTTCACCGAGAGGCGTTCAACCGGAATGATGCAGTCCGCGTTTTCAGGCAAGGAAGCGCCTGTCATGATTTCGATGCAGTTGCCGGGCTGCAGCACGAGAACTGCATCACCGGCGGCCTGCGTCGCCTGAACCGGGAACTCCCGCACACCCCGGCCGAGGTCTGCGAAACTGAGGGCGATGCCGTCCATCATGACTCGGTCAAAAGGCGGCTGGTCTCTTTCGGCATGTACGACCTGGCGAAGCACGCGTTCATTCGCGTCGCCCAGCAGCGCCGCCTCGGCCGGAAAATGCGGCATGGCTGCCAGGATTGCTTGGCGGGCCTCGGCGGTCGTCAGCATGTGCGGCTAGCCCTCTCTTGCAATTGCGCGGTGACCAATATCACGGCGAAAGTAGACGTCCTGCCACTCGATCTTGTCAACTGATTCGTACGCGCTCTTTGCCGCCGCGGCAACGGTCTCACCGAGACCAACGACACAAAGAACCCGGCCGCCATTCGTCGTGACCGTATTGCCGTCGCCGGCAGTTCCGGCGTGGAAAACTTTTTGCGTGTCGCTATCGGCTTTGTCGAGGCCGCTGATCGGTCTGCCCTTCGCGTAGCTCGACGGGTATCCACCGGCGGCCAGCACCACGCCCAGCGCGGCGCGCGGATCCCAGTCAGCACTCTGCTCGCTCAGGGTGCCGTCCAGCGTCGCCGCGCAGATTTCCACGAGGTCGGATTCGAGTCGCATAAGAATCGGCTGCGTTTCCGGATCGCCCATCCGGCAATTGAATTCAATGACTTTGGGTGTTCCGTCCGACATGATCATCAGCCCGGCATACAGGAAACCAAGATACGAGTGACCGTCCGCCTTCATGCCGGCGAGCGTCGGCCGTATGACGAGATCCATGATCTGTTGCTCGATCTTTGTCGTCACCACCGGTGCCGGTGAATACGCACCCATGCCGCCCGTATTCGGCCCGACATCGCCCTCATCGCGCGCTTTGTGGTCCTGCGACGTCGCGAGGGGAAGTATGCTGTCACCGTCTGTGATGATAATGAAGCTGGCTTCCTCGCCATCGAGATACTCCTCGACGACGATGCGGGCCCCGGCATCACCGAAGCTGCCGCCGGCCAGCATGTCCGTGGCAGCCTGCTCGGCTTCTTCGAGGCGCATCGCAACGATGACGCCTTTGCCTGCAGCCAGTCCGTCGGCCTTGATCACGATCGGCGCGCCCTGTTCACGAATGTACTCGAGCGCGGGCTGCAGCTCGGAGAAATTACGATAGGCAGCGGTCGGAATATTGTGCCTGGCAAGAAAGTCCTTCGTGAATGCCTTGGAGCCTTCGAGCTGGGCGGCGGCCGCCGTCGGGCCGAAGCAGGGCAGTCCGAGCGCATTAAAGCGATCAACGATACCCGCAACCAGCGGCGCCTCTGGGCCTACGATAGTCAGGCCAATTTTTTCTTCCCGTGCGAGCGCCAGCAGCCCCTCAATGTCGTCGGATGACACGGCAACATTGCGGACCTTGTGTTCGCCCGCGGTGCCTGCGTTGCCGGGAGCCACGATTACTTCGTCTACTTTGAGAGATTGGGCGCACTTCCACGCAAGCGCGTGCTCGCGTCCACCTGAACCAATTATGAGGATCTTCATTCTTGCGATAATCTAATGGCGAAAATGGCGCATGCCGGTGAATACCATCGCCAGTCCGTGTTCGTTGGCGGCCTCGATCACTTCGTTATCGCGCATCGAACCGCCCGGCTGGATGATGGCCGAGATACCGTGCTCGGCGGCGGCATCGATGCCGTCACGGAATGGGAAGAAAGCGTCCGACGCCATGACCGAACCCTTGACGTCAAGGCCTTCGTCACCGGCTTTGATCGCGGCGATCTTCGTGCTGTACACGCGGCTCATTTGACCGGCACCGACGCCAATGGTCATGTTGTCCTTGCAAAATATGATGGCGTTGGACTTGACGTACTTGACCACGGTCCAGGCGAACAACATGTCCTGGATCTGTGCTGCAGTCGGCGCTTTTTCTGTAACGACTTTGAGGTCATCGGCTGCAACAATACCAAGGTCGGTGTTCTGTACCAGCAGCCCGCCGGATACTTTTTTGAAATCGAAGTCTGCGACGGAGCCGCTCGCCCAGTCGCCCGTTTCCAGTACCCTCACGTTTTTCTTGGCGGAAATGACCGCGGCAGCGCCGGCGTCAATGGATGGGGCGACGATCACTTCCACGAACTGCCTGTCGACAATAGCCTCTGCCGTCCTGGCGTCGAGCGGGCGATTGAATGCGATGATGCCGCCGAACGCCGACGTCGGGTCTGTCTTGAAGGCTTTATCGTACGCTTCCAACAGGTCCCCGGCGGTCGCTACCCCACATGGATTGGCGTGCTTGACGATAACGCAGGCAGGATTCTTAAACTGCTTGACGCAGTCGAGAGCCGCATCGCTGTCCGCGATGTTGTTGTAGGACAAGGCCTTGCCCTGCAGCTGCTTCGCCCGGGACAGAGAGCCTGGCGGGGCCTGCTGATCAACGTAGAACGCCGCATCCTGATGCGGATTCTCGCCGTATCGCAATCGCTGTGAAAGGCCTCCTGAATAAAGAAAGCGTTCGCCGAGCGGGTCATCACCCAGCGATTGAGACAGGTATTTCGTGATGGCCGTGTCGTAGCTAGCCGTATGCGCATACGCTTTTGCTGCCAGGCGACGGCGATGCTCGAGGGACAATTGGTCGTTTCGGAGCTTGTCGAGAACGGTCTCGTAATCGTCCGGACTGACAACCACGGCGACGCCGTCGTGATTTTTTGCCGCAGCACGAATCATCGCAGGACCGCCGATATCGATATTCTCGATCGCGTCGTCAATAGTCGTACCGTCGCGTGCGATGGTTTCCTCGAACGGGTACAGGTTGACGACGAGAAGGTCGATCGGTTCGATGCCGTGCTCGGCCATCACGGCCTCGTCCGTGCCGCGTCGGCCCAGCAGGCCGCCATGAATGATCGGATGCAGCGTCTTAACTCGACCATTCATGATTTCCGGAAAACCGGTTTTTTCGGACACTTCGATCACTTTCAAGCCTGTATCGCGCAGCTGGCGGCAGGTACCGCCGGTTGACAGCACTTCGACACCGAGCTCGGTAAGGCCGCTCACAAAAGGAATCAATCCGCGCTTGTCAGAGACACTGACGAGCGCGCGTCGTACGTTCAACATGGGTACACCTGAAAAGAAATGGGGGATGCCGAAGCGGCAACTATTTTATGAGCAAGTAAGTTCTGAGTTTCTTTCGCAAAGTGCCGCGGTTAATGCCGAGTATGCCGGCAGCCTGGCTCTGATTGCCCTGCGTGAAATCCATGACGGCTTTGAACAGGGGCCGTTCAACCTCGCCGATAACCAGGTCGTACAAATCGCCCGGCCGGTCGCCGTTCAGCGTTGTAAAATATTGATCAAGTGCATCTTCTGTATGTTTGCAAAGCGGTTTCTTGCTTTTCCTGGACGTAAGGTCCTTCTTGTTATGCTTTTCTTGGGCCACGTTAATTAAATCCTGAAGAATTCTCTTGTCAATCTGATTTGTTCCGAAGCGCACTCGACACGAACTACCCGATGACGAAACATGTCGGCGTCAGCCAGGCTGTTGCAGTACCAGGTCAGGTGCTTGCGTGCCACTCGAACTCCGGTTGCATCCCCATAAAACCGGTGAAGATCACTCAAGTGGCCGAGCATAATATCACGCAATTCAATTTTATCTAACTGCGTATTTTCCGCAGTAGGATTTAGAAGATGTCCAAGTTCGCGAAAAATCCACGGACGTCCCTGGGCACCGCGCCCGATCATCAAGCCATCTGCATTAGTTACGCGCAGTACTTCAAGCGACTTCTCCAAAGTCGTTATATCTCCGTTTGCAATAACCGGTATTTTCACAGCGTGCTTGACCGCAGCGATCGTCTCGTATTCGGCCTCACCCTTGTACCGGCACGCGCGCGTTCGCCCGTGGATGGCGATCGCCTGAATCCCCGCATCCTCGGCTAGCCGCGCGATTTCCACGGCATTGCGGTACCCGGTGTCCCAGCCAGTCCGGCATTTCAGCGTGACCGGAACGTTTACGGCGCGTACGACCGCGTCCAGAATCGACGCCACCAGCTTTTCATCCCTGAGCAACGCTGATCCCGCGAGCTTTCTGCAGACCTTCTTGGCGGGACAGCCCATGTTGATGTCGATAATTTGAGCGCCCCGGTCAACACAGGCCTCTGCCGCGACGGCGAGCTGTTGCGGGTCGGACCCGGCGATTTGCACAGCGACCGGTTCCGCATCGAGATCCAGGTCAAGCCGATGGCGTGATTTGGGAGTTTGCCAGAGACGGGTATCGGCGGTCGTCATCTCGGAGGTCGTCATGCCGGCGCCAAATTGTCGGCAGAGACGGCGAAACGGTGCGTCTGTCACGCCAGCCATCGGGGCAAGCACAAACGGACTGGAAAGCTTGTAGGGGCCTATTTGCAGCGGTTTGAGATCGATGGCGAGCATGCCGCATGTTACTGCAGGACGCCGCTACCCGCTGGACATAAATGCAGCCGCGGGCTCGCTACTTGAAGCTAGGGCGGCTGCAGCGCAATTGCCCGGCGGACTGGCGATAACAAACCTTCAGCTTGTAGCCGGTGGCGTCTGGCGCCGGCGACTGAATCGAGATCATGGCATTGAACGTGTTGCCAGGCGGCACGTGCTTGCTTGGGTCCAGGTCGTCGGTCAGGTATTCGGCTGGATCAAGCGTGCGATTGCCAACCGTTTCCTCGAATCGATCGATGAGCGCGATATTGATTAGCGGATACGGCAGGGAACCGTCTGAATTGTTGCCAATGCGCGAGTAGATCGTCAGTTGATCTCCCAGGCCGGGGACAGCGGCTTGCCGACTGCGCGATACACGATCCCGACGACGTTATTGAATGCAGGAATGGTCGCGAGCGCTTCGCGCGATTGATGCATGACCTGAACGAGAAGGAGCAGGCCCAGAACGATAATCGCTGCAGCCATTCCGCGACGCCGGCCGCGCGGCAATGCCGTGTTTTTTTCATCCGCGGCGAGCTTCGCTTGTTTCGCGAGTGCCGCCGCGGCTGCGATATCTGCCTCGTGCTTCTCCGCGTTGGGTGCCGAGCGAATTGACTCGCCCTCCATGACGATCGTCTCGAAGCCAGTCGACATGTCGTCATCCATGAAACTCCGTTCTTTTTCAGCGATGGCTTTGTTTTCCGCGTCTTTCTCGGGAATAACAATCGTCGAAGCGAAACCGTCTTCGTCCTCGACCGCAAAGCTGAGAAGATCCTGGTCGATCATCATGTTGAGCGTCTGTTCTTCTTCCGTCTGTGGCGGAATGGCATTGCTGCTGTCTTCACTTTCCGCCGGGTCGAGCTCTTCGTCATCGATCTCGGCGTCCAGCGCTTCGTCGTCTTGCAGTTCAATCTCTTCCGCGCCGTCGAAGAAATGCTCGTCGAAGACATCGGATTGCTCTTCGAGTTGTGCTATGGCTGTGTCGATAGAACCAAATTCGAGCGGGGCCTGCCCTTGCTCTTCGTCCTCCTCGCCGTCAATCGGATAACGTCGCGTGGCGGAGCTCTCAAGGTCCAGCTCGGGCTCAGGTTCCACGTCGTCGACAGGCTGCTCCTCCGACTCACCGACAGTTTCGATTTCGGGCTCTTCATCGGCTCCTTCGTACGATGCTTCGTCATCGTTAGTCGCCGCTTCCTCCGGTGCAAATTCGGGCGCGGGGTGCATGCCGCTGAGATCGATGCCCATGGCCTCGGCCTGCAGCGCGAACTGCGTATCCACGTCGAGGATATCCCGCTCGGCTTCCGCCGGGGTTGTCGCAGCATCGGGCGGGGCGACAGCAGCTTCCTCAGCAACGGCTTCGGCAGGTTCATCGACCTCGCCCAGGATATCCGCCCATTCATCCGGCTCGCCGAGCATGACGTCGACTCGTGAATCTTCCGTTTCGTCCCGTGATTCGGATTCCAGGCCGGGCTCGGTTCGTGCCTCAGGCACAGCATCACCCGCATCGTCGGTTTCCGGCAGGTACGACGATTCGTCGTCGAGATCAAAGTCGTCGGGCAACGGAGTATTGTCGTCAAATCGCAGTTCGTCGACCGGTGTTTGCGCCAGGGCATTTGCCGATTCCTCGAAGATCTCGGCCGCCTCGACGTCGGTTGGCGTTTTTGTAAGAAATTGGTCGACGGGCGTTGGTGATTCGTCGAGCAGTTCATCCACAGCCGTATCGGGCGCTTCATCCTCGTCGAGTACACGCCATTCAACGCCGGTATCTTCGATGCGAATGTCAGAGCCTGCGAGCTGGTCGAGCGTCTTCAGCAGCGCCGCACTCTGTGCGGCGGAGATGGATCGCGGAACGGCCCCGTTCGTCGGTGACGGCTCCGGCGTTAGTTCCGGAAGCGGCGTCTCAGGTTCCTTCGCCGTGGTTTGCTCGGGCATGCCTTCGGACAGGTATTCGAGCGCGTTGAACGGCTTGCCACAGCCGCCACAACGCACCTTGCCGGAGGCCTGTTTCAAGACCTCCGCCGTCACGCGAAAAGCTGTACTGCATTCAGGGCATTGCGTATACATTGCCTGGCCCTATCTCCTCGTTCCCGTCAGCCGCGACCACGTTTGACCATCCTGCTCCCGGAACGTGGGTTCATCGAACTCGATCCAGGGCTCGTACGCGGCCATAACGGAGGCGGCTTGTTCACATAATACGCCCGATAATGCAAGCATACCGTGGCCTGCAAGCGTTGATGTGATGGATTCGGCAAACTGAACAAGTGGTCCGGCAAGGATATTGGCAACCACGACGTCGAAAACGCCCTCGATGGTGTCGGCGACGCCACAAACACGGAGATTCCCTGCGACCCCATTGCTTTCGGCATTCTGTCGGGTCGCAATAACGGCCTGCGGGTCAATGTCCATCGCTGTGGCCGCCTGGCACCCCAGTTGCAGGCCGGCAATCGCCAGGATGCCGGAGCCACAGCCATAATCCAGCAGGGTCCTGCCTTGCAATGACAGCCCGTCCAGCCATTCGAGACAAAGTGCCGTGGTTGGATGCGTGCCTGTGCCGAACGCGAGCCCGGGGTCGAGGCGAATGATCACGGCATCCTCCTGCTCGACATCGCTGTCGCCCGGGCAGATCCAGAGTCGTTCGCCGAATTTCATCGGTCCGAAGTCTTTCAACCACTCCCGTTCCCAGGGGCGATCGGCAAGCTGTTCGACATGGTGCGGCGGCAGCTGCCTGAGTTCGAGTTCCTGCAGCAGCTCGGCCTTGAGTTCGCCAAGATCGGCTTCGGCCGAGAACAGGCCGGTAATGCGGGTGTCTGTCCAAAGCGGCGTTTCACCCGGGCCGGGTTCCAGCACGGGGTTGTCCCCGGCGTCGCTAAGGGTTACCGACCAGGCGCCATGCCGCGTGAAAATTTCCTCAACGGCGGTCGGCTCCAGTGCGTCGAGATTCATGACAAACTGCTGCCATTCCACCGGTGAATTACGCTCGATCAAACCAGGCCGAGACGTTTCTCGAGGTAGTGGATATCTGTACCGCCCGCCTGGAATGCGGCGTGCTGGAAGATCTCCTGGTGCAGGGGAACGTTGGTCTTGATGCCTTCGATGACGATTTCGCTCAACGCCGATCATCGAGTCATAGTAGGGCGGCACTTTGTAGCCGCTGTATATGTGACTTTCGATGCGCACGCCGGGGCCGCCCGGCGAATGCCACAGCGTGACCAGGCCCGGCGAGGGCATGAAGGTCTTCGGATCTTCGGCGTTGATGCGACATTCGATCGCGTGCCCCTGGATCCTCACGTCATCCTGTTTGAATTGCAGCGGCAAACCGCTCGCAATTCGAAGCTGCTCACGCACGATGTCGATGCCGGTGATCATCTCGGTGACGGGATGTTCAACCTGCAGGCGCGTATTCATCTCGATAAAGTAAAACTCACCGTTCTCGTAGAGGAACTCAAACGTCCCCGCACTGCGGTAACCGATTTCCTGGCAGGCTTTCACACAACGCTCGCCGATGCGCTCTCGCTGTTCTTCAGTTATTCCCGGCGCCGGCGCTTCCTCGATGACCTTCTGGTGGCGTCGCTGCATTGAGCAATCGCGTTCTCCGAGATGAATGGCATTGCCCTGTGTATCGGCAAGAACCTGGAACTCGACGTGCCTGGGGGTCTCAAGGTATTTTTCCATGTAGACGATGTCATTGCTGAAGGCGGCGAGCGCCTCAGCCTTGGTCACCGTGATTGCGGCTGTCAGTGACGCCTCGGCATGCACCACGCGCATGCCGCGTCCGCCGCCGCCGCCGGACGCCTTGATGATAATCGGATAGCCAATGTCGCGAGCCATGCGAATGTTCTCGTCGGGATCATCGCCGAGCGGGCCATCCGAACCGGGAACACAGGGTACGCCAGCCGCTTTCATCGCCCGGATAGCGGAGACCTTGTCACCCATGAGGCGGATGGAATCGGCTTTCGGCCCGACGAAAGTGAAGCCACTCGATTCGACGCGTTCTGCGAAGTCCGCGTTTTCCGACAGGAAACCGTAGCCCGGATGTATGCCCGTTGAGTCAGTGACCTCGGCCGCGCTTATGATTGCCGGCATGTTGAGGTAGCTCTCACTAGATGGCGGAGGTCCTATACAGACCGTTTCATCAGCGAGCAAGACGTGCTTCAGGTTGTTGTCCGCCGTGGAATGCACAGCGACCGTTTTGATGCCCATTTCACGGCAGGCGCGGAGAATGCGTAATGCAATCTCACCTCTATTGGCGATGACTATCTTGTCCAGCATGTCCGCGTGACCCGCTAGTCGCCGTGGCGCTGATCGATAACGAACAACGTCTGGCCAAATTCGACTGGCTCACCATTCTGGATACGGATCGACTTGATTACGCCCGACACGTCGGATTCGATCTGGTTCATCATTTTCATCGCCTCGATGATGCAAAGCGTGTCGCCCTCGTTGATACGGTCGCCGACCTGAACATACGGTGCTGCACCCGGCGAGGATGCAGCGTAGCAAGTGCCGACCATCGGTGAGGTCACCTCATAACCGTCTTCCTCGACTTCGGCCGGCGCAACGGCGGCGACAGGGGCGGTAGCCGGTGCAGCGGCAGCAACGGTGGCGGCAACGGGAGCGGCAACGGGAGCGGCAACGGGAGCGGCAATTGGCGCGTGCTGCGAGTAACGGCTGATTCTTACCGACTCTTCTCCCTCGGTAATTTCAATCTCGGCAATGCCGGATTCATCCAGCAATTCGATCAGTTTCTTTACTTTTCTTATATCCATCGCTTAGTCCCCGGTACTGGCAACGTAATGACTGGCCGCCTGCAACGCCAGCTCGTAGCCGTAAGCCCCAAACCCGAAAAGGCAGCTGCTCGCTATATCACTGAAGTAACTGTTCTGCCTGAATTCCTCCCGCGCAAACGTGTTGCTCAGGTGTATTTCGATAAACGGAATCTGAACCGCGAGAAACGCGTCACGCAACGCAACGCTGGTGTGGGTGAAGCCACCGGGGTTCAGGATGATGAAGTCGACCCCGTCCGTGGCTGCAGCCTGCACGCGGTCAATGAGTTCGTGTTCGGCATTGCTCTGGAAACAGCTTAGCTCGTGCCCGAGTTCGGCGGCGAGAGTGGTGCAGCGAGCCTCGATATCTTCGAGGCGGGTTGCGCCATAGACCTCGGGCTCACGCGAACCGAGCAGGTTCAAATTGGGGCCGTTGATGAGCAAGATTACGGACATGTGCCGGGGTTCCCAGCGAGATAGCCGAAGATGGCAGCAATACTAACCCGTTTTTAAGATATTAGGGCAATTTTCGTTGCAGTCGCGGCCGCGCGGGTCCCCGACGGCGACTCAGAGTGCGTCGAGTCCCGTTCTGGCCTCGTCCTTTTCGATCTCGCCTCGGTCGAGACGGGTCATGACGTCGACAACTTTATCGAGATGGACCTTGTGCAGCTCGCCAATGAAAGCGCCAAGGTACTCTCCGTCGGCAGCGACGAACATCGTGAAAGGCATACCGATAAACTCGATGCCGGATGACTCGGCGACCGCCATTGCGTCCTGCTCACCGACGAGTACCGGGTAATTGAAGTCGGCGGTCTCGTCGTAGGCCGCTACCGCTTCGGGATAGTCAACCGCAATGCCGATGACCTGGAAGCCGTTGCCAGCCTGCTCCTCCTGAAAATCCTTTAGCAGCGGGATTTCGCGGCGGCAGGGTGCACACCACGTGGCCCAGAAATTGAGGAGACGATTCTTGCCCTGCCACTCCGAGAAATCGCGCTCTGTACCGGTGATATCGGGCAAAGTGAATGCCGGGTGAGTGACGACCTCGAGGGCTTTCGGCGCAGCCATGGGCGCTGCTGCCGTCGGCGTTTGCGCGGTCGGTGCAGTGACAGGAAACCGGGCCGCATAAAACAATGCGCCGGCAAGCAGTGCGACCAGTGCAGTCGCGAAGATCAACATTACTCTGGACACGTCTTGCCTCTTATTCGTGACGGGCTTGCGCAGTTACGGATGCTGCATCACCGAGCGCTTGCTGCAGGTGTACGGCGAAGTCACGGGCTTTCATGTAACCCACGACTTCGTAGCCGTGGCGTTGCTGACCGTCCGTGCCGAAGAAGATGATAGTCGGTGGCCCGAATACGCCGAAGCGACTGAGCAGCGCCTGGTCGGCTTCATCATTGTCGGTTACGTCTGCTTGCAGCCAGACCGTGTTCGAGAGCGCTGCCTGCACGTCGCCATCTGTGAACGTATACGCCTCCATCTCCTTGCAGGATACACACCAGTCCGCGTAGAAATCCAGAAACGCGGTCTTGCCCTGACTCGATGCAAGCACTAGTTCGCGATCCAGATCATCGACCGTCTTGATGCGCTGAAAGGGCAGCGCATGCTCTGCTTCGGCAACCGTTGTTGTCCCGCCGAGATTGACACTCGCCAACGGCTGCAGCGGATTGCTGCCCCCCGTCAGGGCACCCAGCAACAATATGATGCCGTAGATGATCGCCAGGAAGCCGAACCCCTTGCCGAGTTTCTGCACAACAGCGGATTCGCGTGTCAGTGTCGTCAGGCCACCCATGAATACACCGCCCATAAAGATCAGCACGGCCCAGAGCAGCATCGTTACGTTGCCGGACAGGATTCTGGACAACATCCATATCGCGAGTCCAAGCATCATGAAGCCAAAAGCGTTTCGCACCGCTACCATCCACGGCCCTGCTTTCGGCAACAGCTTGCCTTGCGCCGCGCCCACGAGCAGTAGCGGGGCGCCCATGCCAAGGCTCATCGCAAACAATGCGCTGCCGCTGCGCAGCATATCTCCGGTCTGGGACATGACGGTCAGGGCGGCGATGAGTGCCGGGGCAACAAGCGCCCATGACGAATGCGCCGATCATCGTACCGCTTTTTTGTTTGCCGCTGACGGACGAAACTTTGCCCTGGATGCTGCTCGGCATTTGCAGTTCGTAAGCACCGAACATGCCCAGTGCGAGGATTACGAACACGCCTGCGAAAAGGATGAGTACCCAGGGTTGATTGAATGTTGCCTGTAGCTGCAGGCCGGCGGCAGCGGCAGCGATGCCGGCCCCCGTGTAAACCAGGGCCATGCCGAGGACATAGCTAAGTGCGAGCGTGAAGCCCCGCATTGGCGTGACGTCATCGCCTTCGCCGGCGATGATGCCGGATAAAATGGGCACCATCGGCAGCACGCAGGGCGTGAAAGCGAGACCCAGCCCGGCGAGGAAAAACAAGCCGATCGTTACCCAGATGCTGGAGCCCATAATGATCTGTGCGAGCCGTGCCTGTTCACTAACGGGCGCGGTGTCGGACGGCAGCGCGGACAGGTCTGAAACAGTGGATGCTTCGGGCAGGCTAACTGTAATGACGCGCGTCTGCGGCATGTAACAAAGGCCGCCTTCGGCGCAACCCTGGTACTTGAGCTCAAGCTCGAGGTCCATGGCATCGGGTGTGGCACGCGCAATGGCCAGCGGCGCCAGGATGCTGTCGAGGTAGACCTCCATTTCTCCGAAGTACTCATCGACTTTCATCTTGCCCTTAGGCAAGTCGAGCCGGCCGGCTTTGGCACCGTCGCTCAGGGAACGAACCGAGATCTTGTCTTTATAAAGATAGAAACCCGGGACCACGCGTATGCCGACTTCGACCGCGTTGCCATCGACCGGGAACGCTTCCGGGAAGAACACTTCGTCGGCAGGCGGAAACTCGCTGCTTGTTTTTGAGGTGTCGCCGAGTTGCCCGAGCTTCCGCTTCGGCGTGCCAGCGGAGACCTTCCGCAGCTTGACCTCGTCGGTCCAGGTTTGCGGCGGATAGCATATGCCGATGACGTCGTTGCAGCCCTGGCTCTTTATGATCAGTTTCGCCGTCTGCGGTCGGTCACCCTCTACCGTGTAGGGAATCGTGACGAAAAAGCGATCGCGGTAGACCTGCTGCTTGCCGAAAAATTCGTCTTCATGCGGCTGGCCCTCGGGAAGCTGGATCTGGCCGAAAATGAGTACGCCATCGCCACTCGCAAACGTGAGCTTGTCGCGATACAGGTAACAGCATTCGTCGATTGCCCAATCAATCTCGAGCGCAGTGCCCGTGTCGCTCACGACGTACTGAAAGGCCTCGGTGACCCGCGGCGGAGCTTCGTCCGCGAACGCCGGTGTCGCCAGGCAGAACGCGAGCAAGAGTGCAGCAAAATCATTTCCAATTTTCGTCATTTCAGGAGTCTGTGGTGGTCAGGAATCAAGGCGCCTGCACGATGGGACCGGCCAGGCGTAGCGATTGTTACCCCAAAGCGGGCCCGTGTCACCGATGCAGGTCGGATTTTTGCCAAAAAAGTCGGTGCCGGGAGCTTGAAATTTGGGCGCTCATGCCTATTATTAGCACTCCTCGTGGCCGAGTGCTAACAGCGCAAGGCCCGAACATCGCCGAAAATCGGTTGTAAATTAATAACTTATAGGAGAAATGCACCATGAAGATGCGTCCGCTTCATGATCGGGTCATCGTTAAGCGCATGGAAGAAGAGCGCAAATCGCCCGGTGGGATCGTCATTCCTGACGCTGCGGCTGAAAAACCCATCAAGGGTGAAGTCATCGCTGCAGGCAA
>CAMYLB010000213.1 GCA_947259145.1 uncultured Woeseiaceae bacterium | reverse complement strand
TGACGTCAAGGTGGATGGGCGTCCTCAAGCCCCGCGTTCGGCACCAGCCAACAAGCTGACGCTGAAAGAGCGCGAGGAGATCCTGGCGGTTTGCAACCAGGAGGCTTACCAAAGCCTGCCGCCGACACAGATCGTCCCGTTATTGGCTGACGATGGCGTCTACCTGGCATCAGAGTCCAGCTTCTATCGGGTACTCAAGGCAGCGGATCAACTGCACCATCGGGGCACCCGAGTTCGACAATAACCGGCTAAAAATCGGCCAGTATTTCCCTTCTTTTTAAGGAAAAACAGCAACTTAACTTTCCCGGCTGTTTTTCGCTTGTAGTGACACGAAATTTTCGTTGACCCCTTGAAAGTCAACAAAGTGCCTCCTACAGTAGCGACATGTTCGTGAAGATCACGTCATCCGGTGGCCGCCAGTACGTCAAGCTGGTCGAAGCGTTTCGCGACGATGCCGGCGTGCCGCGCCAACGTGTGATCGCCACACTGGGCCGGATCGAAGCGGTCCGCGCTGGCGAGAGCAACGCGCTGATCAACGGCCTGCTGCGTGCGGCCGATCAACCGACGATGGCTGAAGGCACCGGTAGCGTGTCTTTCGCGCCCGCGTTGACGGTCGGCGATACCTGGATGCTGACCGCGCTCTGGCAGGAGCTGGGCTTTGCCGAGGCGTTCCGCCGTGTCTTGCGGCCTCGCCGGCGCTTCGATGCGGAAAAGCTGCTGCGCGTCATGGTCTTCAATCGACTGTGCGATCCGGAATCGAAGCTGGGTATCAGTCGCTGGCTGGAAGGCACGTTGGTACCGGAGGTGCCCGGTGAAAGCGTCACCCATCAACGCCTGCTGCGCACCATGGATACCCTGACCGATTGCGCCGATGCCTTGGAGAAGGCCACGGCCACGCTGCTGCGCCCGTTGATTGATCAGGAGTTGTCGATCGTATTCTACGACCTGACGACGATTCGTACCGAAGGCGACAGTCAGGTCGGCTGCGGCGAATTGCGCCAGTATGGCAGGGCGAAGGAAGTCAAGCAGATCACCGTGCAAGGACAGCCGTTGGAATTCATCCTGGCCGTCCCTGCACGTCGTTACAGCGATTTCGATACCTTGCTCGACAAGTTTCATCGTGACAGTTGTCGCGCTGCCACCGAAGAAATCGTGGGCGAATTTTCCTGGCAAGGCCACCGGCTGATCGTGGCGCATCGTCCCGAGTTGGCGACGGAACTGGGGACTCGCCGTGATACCCGCATCCAGGTGCTGGAAGATGAGGCCAAACGGCTGACAGGCAAATTGGATGATCAGGATGCCGGACAACGCTATCGCGGTCGCAAACTCTCGGACGGTGGTGCGACCGCGCGTTTCTATCAGACGGTGTGCGAGGCCAAACTCGCCTCGATCATCAAAGTCGATCTCACCTCGGATATCTTCGGCTACACGATTGATCAGCGTGCGCTGAAACGCGCGCGATTACTCGATGGGAAACTGATGTTGGTCAGCAATGTCCCGGACCTGGATGCCACCACATTGGTCAGCCGATACAAAGCACTGGCCGATATCGAACGCGGTTTTCGCGTCCTCAAGTCCGAGATCGAGATTGCACCGGTCTTTCATCGTCTGCCGAATCGGATCAACGCTCACGCGATGATCTGCTTCCTCGCATTGATTCTGTACCGCGTGTTACGCCTGCGCTTGAAAGATCGCGGCAGTCCCTATTCACCCGAGCGTGCACTGCAGATCGCTCGACGTATTCAGCACCACAAGGTCACGCTGCATCAGCGCCAATCGGCCTCTGGAGTGACCACCCTCAGTCCCGAACAGCAGGAGCTTTTCGACACGATCGGCTTACCGACACCGACCGCCAACGCCTTGTAGTGACAAAATCGGCCACCCCGATTCAATAAAAACAATAAGTTACGCGATAAAGTGTCGAACTCGGGTGACCTGGAAGGCGATATTGCGCGCCAGGTCATGCTCGGCGTGGTGCAAACCGCTGAAGGCTTGCCGATTCATCACGAAGTATTTGCCGGTAACAGTGCCGAAAC
>CAMYLB010000212.1 GCA_947259145.1 uncultured Woeseiaceae bacterium | reverse complement strand
CTCCATGCGGCCATTGATCTGCACGCCGATCGAGACGGCAAACACCGGGAATCCGTGCAGGTAGTTGGTCGTGCCATCCAGCGGATCGATGATCCAGACCGTGTCGGCGTCTTCATTGCCCTGTGCGCCCGACTCTTCGGCGAGGATGGCGTGATCGGGGTAATGCTTCAGGATGACATCGATAACGGCGCGCTCGGCCGCGCGATCTGCTTCGCTGACGTAGTCGTTGTGGCCTTTTACTTCAACCTTGAGCTTCTCCAGCTTCACCAGGTTTCTGATCAGTGTGCCGCCGGCGCGCCGCGCCGCCATTACCGCTACGTTGAGTAGTGCGTGCATGAAACGATTCCGTCAATGTCAAAGAACTGGGCAGATTTATTGCCGCGGATGTCGCCAGGACTGTCAGGGCAGGCCGCAGGGGCGCTAGAATACCGGACTTTTAGTGACCTGTCGTCCAGAACACCGCCTATGTCGATTCGCATTGTCCTCGTCGGAACCACGCACCCCGGAAACATCGGGGCCGCCGCGCGCGCCATGAAAAACATGGGGCTCAGCGATCTTGCGCTCGTCAACCCGCGATATTTTCCACACGAGGACGCAACGGCCCGGGCGTCCGGTGCGACCGATATTCTTGAAAACGCGATGATCGTGACAAGCCTTGCCGATGCGCTGACCGATTGTGTTTACGTTGCGGGCGCGAGCGCGCGTTCACGGACCATCAGCTGGCCGAGCATGGGACCGCGCGATTGCGCGGAGCGCATGATCAGGGAATGCAACGAAGGGAAAGTCGCGGCCGTTTTCGGGCCGGAAAAGTCCGGATTGCACAATGACGATCTCGATCTGTGCCATACGTTGCTGACGATACCAACGGATCCCGGATTCAGCTCGCTGAACCTCGCGATGGCCGTGCAGGTGTTGACCTACGAACTGCGCGTCGCCAGCATGCTGCAGGCAGGCCCAGCGTTCGAGAGTGACGCCCCCCCGGCCACGCATGAGGAAATGGAACACTTTTACACGCACCTGGAACGCGTGCTCGAAGATATTCGTTTCCTGGACCCGGAAAATCCGCGACACCTCATGCGTCGCCTGAGGCGCTTGTTTATCCGTGCGCGTCCAGACAAGAATGAGGTCAATATACTGCGTGGTTTCCTCACGGCTATCGATCACAAGGAACACTCGGACTGATGGCGCAGGACTTCATCTATCTCGACTACGCGGCCTCAACCCCGGTGGATCCGCGAGTTGCCGAATGCATGCGCGACTGCCGCGAGTCCGGGTATGCAAACCCGTCTTCGAATCACATCGCCGGGCGAGTGAGCCGCGCAAATATTGAGCGCGCTGCAGAACAGCTCGCCGCACTGCTGAACGTTGATCCCGCGACCCTGATCTGGACCTCGGGCGCGACCGAGTCGGATAACCTGGGAATTGCCGGCGCGGCGAGGTTCCGGTCGCATCGCGGCAAACACCTCGTCACGCTGCTGACCGAGCACAAAGCGGTTACTGACGTGTTTCGCATGCTCGAGAAACAGGGATTCGAGGTAACCTGGCTCAAGCCGGAGGACGACGGGCGTCTGGACCCCGCAGCATTCGCGGCCGCGCTGCGCAAGGACACGCAGCTGGCATCCATCATGTACGTCAACAATGAAATGGGTGTCATGCAGGACATCGAGGCCATTGGCTCAATCTGTCGAGAGCATGACGTGCTGTTTCACGTTGACGCCGCGCAAGCGGTTGGCAAAGTCCCGATCGATCTGCAGGCGCTGCCGGTCGACTTGCTGTCGCTAACGGCGCACAAATTCTATGGTCCCAAAGGCATTGGTGCTTTATATATTGCCGACCGGCCTGGCTGTCACGTCGAGCCGATACTGTTCGGTGGTGGGCAACAGCAGCGGATTCGACCCGGGACGCTGCCCGCCGATCTCATCGCTGGACTGGGTCTTGCGGCGGAGATTGCGCAGCCCAGGATCGACACAGATCACGACCACCTGAAAAATCTGCGTCGCCGGCTCTGGGCCGGCATTCAGGGTATCGAGGGCGTGCTCGTTAACGGCAACATCGAGTCGGGATTCCCGGGAATCCTGAACGTCAGTGTAGAGGACGTCGAGGGCGAGAGCCTGCTGCTCGAACTGGAGCCAATCTGTGTGGCAACGGGATCGGCCTGCAATTCGAAGAGCCAGGAGCCGTCCTATGTACTGCGCGCCCTGGGGCGCAGCGACCTGCTCGCGCAGAGCGCTATTCGCTTCAGCATGGGTCGGCCAACCACCGAGCACGAAGTAGAGCTTGCAGCCCGGCGCTACCGCGAAGCGGTCGCGCGGCTGCGGGATTTGGCAACGGCGGCAGCTCCGTGAGCGATGATCCCTACAGCCCGTTGGTCCGAAAGCACTTCGCCAATACCGCGCATTGCGGTGATCTGGCCGGCGCCGTCGCGGTCAACATCGACGAGCAGGGCATCAGACTGAGACTCTCTGCCACAGTGAATATGGGACATATACAGTCTCTCCGGTTCCGCGCCTGGGGTTGCCCCCACGTGATTGCCGCCTGCGAGTGGTTCTGTTCCCATTACGAGGGCGAGCCTGGCGAGAGTCTCAGCGGGTTTCAGGCGTCGGACATAATGTGCAATCTGTCTGTACCTGTGGAGAAAACGGGACGTATACTTGTCCTAGAAGATGCGGTGCGGTCGCTTGGGCAAAGACTTGGCGGCGGTTCTGCACCGTAAAACAGTCGTATTCAAAGAGAGACACACATGGCGATTTCGCTTACCCGTTCGGCCGCTGATCGCGTCCGTACCCACCTCGACCAGCGCGGTACCGGTATCGGGCTGCGCCTCGGGGTTACGCAAACCGGGTGTTCCGGCTACTCCTATGTCATCAATTATGCGGAGGAAATTGCCGCTTCGGACGTCGTTTTCGAAGACAAGGGCGTCAAGGTCGTCGTCGACCCCGAAGCCCTGCAGTTGATCGACGGTACCGAGGTCGACTTCGTCAAGAACGGCCTCAACGAGGCCTTCAGCTTCCGAAATCCCAATATTTCGGGCGAATGCGGCTGCGGCGAAAGCTTCAACGTCTGAAAGTGCCGTAGTAGTATTAACGGTTCGCATCGATTCGCCCGGCGGAATTGCCGGGTGCTGACTACCACCCATAAAGAACAGCAATAAAGGAAGCAATACATGGCCGTTGAACAGACGCTGTCCATCATCAAGCCCGATGGCGTGCAAAAGAACCTGATCGGAGAGATTTACAGCCGTTTCGAGAAAGCCGGGCTGGAAATCGTCGCCGCACGCATGATGCATTTGACGAAGGAACAGGCGCAGGGATTTTATGCCGTGCATAAGGACCGGCCGTTCTTCAACGACCTGGTCAGCTACATGACATCGGGTCCTGTCATTGTGCAGGCGCTGCGCGGCGAAAATGCCATTGCCAGGAACCGCGAAATCATGGGTGCGACCAATCCGGCGGATGCAGCGCCGGGCACCGTACGTGCGGACTTCGCGGCGAGCATTGAGGAAAACGTTGTACACGGTTCCGATGCCGCGGACACGGCTGCGGTCGAAATTGCATTCTTTTTCGGCGATGACGGCGTCTGCCCCAGGACCCGCTGAGCGCAGCCGAGACCATGTCATCCACCGCAAGCAAAACGAACCTGCTCGGATTGTCGCAAGATGATCTCGAACAGCTTTTTGCTGCCCACGGCGAAAAACCATTTCGCGCACGGCAGCTCATGCAGTGGATTTATCAGCGAGGGGTCACCTGCTTCGACGACATGACGGATCTTGCCAAATCGTCGCGCGAGTGGCTGAACGCTGAGGCTGAAATAGTCCTGCCCGAAGTACAGTCACGGCACGATTCGGTTGATGGCACGATCAAATGGTTGTTTGCCAGCGGCTCGGGCCAGGCAGTTGAGACCGTATTCATCCCGGAATCCGGTCGCGGCACGCTCTGTATATCGTCACAGGTTGGCTGTGCGCTCGATTGCGCGTTCTGTGCAACGGGTGCCCAGGGATTTAATCGCAATCTGTCGAGCGCCGAAATTATCGGCCAGGTGTGGCACGCGATTCGGGAACTGCCGCGACGCGACAACGGTGAACCCGCGGTGACAAATGTCGTCTTTATGGGCATGGGTGAACCACTTGCCAACTACCGGAATGTTGTGCCGGTTTTGAAGCTGCTCGTATCTGACCTGGCTTTTGGTATGTCACGGCGTCGGGTCACGCTCAGCACCTCGGGTATCGTGCCGCTGATTGAAAAACTCGGCGACGACTGCAACGTGTCGCTTGCTGTATCGCTGCACGCAGCCAACGATGAGTTACGGGACGAAATTGTTCCTATCAACAAGCTGCATCCGATAGCGGCATTGCTTGAGGCGTGCTGGGCTTACACCGCAAAGCAGGCAAATCGCTTTATAACATTCGAGTACGTGATGTTGCGCGGCGTGAACGATTCGTTGGCGCACGCGGATCAACTTGCAGAGTTGTTGAGCGGCAAACCGGCCAAAGTGAACCTGATTCCGTTCAATCCCTTCCCCGGCACGCAATTCAAGCGATCATCGGCCGATACGATTCGACATTTTCAAACGCGCCTCCGGCAGCGGGGACTCGTAGCGACGACGCGAAAGACGCGTGGTGACGATATTGACGCGGCGTGTGGACAGCTCGCCGGAAAAGTGAGCGATCGTGTACGCAGTCCGTTAGGGCAAAAGACCATTGCTGACAAGAAATCACGCAAGTCGAACATAAGGATGGCATCGGCATGAAAAAGAGCAAACTGATCCTGCCAGCGGCATTATGTTTTCTACTGCTGACTGCATGCATATCGTCAACTACGGGACGCGCGCCTCCGGACAGAGATGAAGGAGATGCGGCGGAATTAAATTATCAGTTGGGCGCACGGTACTACCAGAATGGCAACTACGAGCTGGCGCGTGACCGGCTGCTGCTGTCCATCGAACTGAACCCGAAAAGCGCTGCTGCCCACTCGACGCTTGCCCTGACGTATGAGGCACTCGGCAATCTCCGCCTGGCGACCGAGTCTTACGAAAAAGCGGCTCGAATGGAGCCACGTAACTTCGGCTTGCAGAACACTTACGCCGTATTTCTCTGCAATCAGCGGGACTTCGCTGCCGCGCAGAAGAACTTTGACAAAGCTGCCAGCCACCCTGAAAACGACGACGCAGAGGTGGCGTTGACGAATGCGGGAGTCTGTATGGTGCAGAAGCCTGATCTCGTGGCGGCCGAGATCGCAAGGCTAATTACCCGGACGCGCTGCTGCAACTCTGCCTCCTGAAATTCAAACAAGAAGACTACCTGGGGTCGCGCGCCTTCCTGCAACGGTTCATAGTCGCGGGTAAAACAACGGCCGGCGTTCTTTATCTTGGCGCACAAATTGAAGAGAAGCTGGGTGATGAGCGCGCGCGTACGGAGCTCGTCAACCAGTTATTGCGTGACTTTCCGACATCACCGGAAGCAAGAAAGGCACTGGAAAGCGGATAGCATGAGCGACGCCACCGACAATTCCGAGGAGGAGACATCCTCGAGTGAGCAGGGCCCGCTCGGTGGCGAGCGCCTGGCGGAAGCGCGTCGCGCGCAGCAAATCTCGGTCCTTGAGATTGCCAAGGAGTTGCACCTTGACGAGCCCAAGGTTCGCGCGCTCGAACGCAATGAGTTCGACGTGCTCGGCGCGCCCGTGTTTGCCAAAGGCCACTTGCGCAAATACGCACAGTTGGTGCAGGTCGATGTAGACGACGTCATGTCTGATTACTATCAGCTGAACCGCGCGTCAGGCGTGCCACCGGTTATTTCAACGCGGCCGCGGCCGCGTCGCGAGATGTCGCCGGGTCCGTGGATTGCCGTGATCGTCGCCATCATTATCGCCGCAACGGCATACTGGCTGTTCACAATGCAGTCGGCTGACGACGAGCAACCTTCGCAGGAATTGATACCACAGCAATCGCTGCCGGAGTCCGAAGCAGAGACACCGCCGGCGTCCGAAGCAGAGACATTGCCGGCGTCCGAACCAGAGACATTGCCGGTGCCAAAAGACGAGTCGCTGCCGGCGGCCGAAGGCGAAGCTGTTGAGGTCGCGGATGATGATTCGGCCGTGCTGCAGTCGGCCCTCGACTCGGACGAAAATGTTGTGGCAAACGCCACGCCAGCGCCGAATGAGGGTCAGATGCAAATGCTGATTACCTACAGCGGCGATTGCTGGACAGAGATTTCGGATGCAAAGGGTCGCCGTTTGTTTTTCGGTCTTGGGACCGATGGTCGCACGGTTGAACTCAGCGGTGAGGCGCCGTTCAATGTGCTGTTCGGCAACGCGGCCAACGTCAGCATTCGGGTCAATGGTACTGAACGCGCAATATCCGCTGCGGAGCGGCGCGGTAACACGGCGCGATTGACCGTCTCGGGCTCCTGAAAACAAGTGAAACTCAGAGCTATTCGCGGAATGAACGACATCCTGCCGGAGGTCTCAGGTACCTGGCGGTACCTCGAGTCTGTCGTGCGCGAGATCGTGCAATCTTACGGCTATTCGGAAATCCGCTTGCCGTTGCTCGAGTACACAGAGCTGTTTCAACGCTCGATCGGCGAGGTGACCGACATCGTTGAAAAAGAGATGTACACGTTCCTGGATCGCAACGGTGAGAGCCTGACCCTGCGCCCGGAGGCCACGGCAAGCGTCGTCCGCGCCGGTATGACCAACGGTCTGCTGCACAACCAGCGCCAGAAACTATGGACCTCTGGTCCGATGTTCCGCTACGAAAAGCCGCAAAAAGGCCGCTATCGGCAGTTCCATCAGTTCGACGTTGAGGCACTGGGTTACGAGGGTCCGGACGTAGACGCGGAGCTGATTATCATGACAGCCAGGCTCTGGCGGCGGCTTGGCATTTCGCGGATCGAGCTGCAGATCAACTCCCTGGGTGTGCCTGAATCGCGGCTACGCTACCGGGCGGCGCTGATCGAGT
>CAMYLB010000211.1:27467-38294 GCA_947259145.1 uncultured Woeseiaceae bacterium | reverse complement strand
TGATAAAGCGCACTTTCTGCGCAAACCTATAACTGAGGCCGCTGTTTCATAAGGGGTAAACTGATGTCGAGCTTATGCATCTCCACCGTCGCGAGACGGTGCTTGCGATGGACTGCAATTGCTTGCGTAATCGCCATATCGGGCGTGGCAATGGCTCAGAATACCGAGCAATTGCTAAATGTGGCTCTTGGCGAACAGGCGAAGACAGGTACCGAGGCGAAGCGATCCCAGCTGCGGGTCGCCCAGCTCGCCGACGAAGGAACCGAATACTTCGGTGATTACCGCGTCACCCTGCAACAGCTGGACCGACTGAAGATCTACAACGGCAATCTAGAGCTACTGGTCCGCGATCAGCAAAATGAAAAAACATCGATCGGACGTCAGTTGGAGGATTTTGCCGATGTAGAACAGGGCGTGGTTCCGCTGATGTACGAACTGGTTGCTTCCTTGAGGGCCTTTATCGCGCTAGACCTGCCTTTCTCCAGCAAGGAACGCGGCGACAGGGTTGAGCGGCTACAGAATAATATGGATCGATCCGATTTGACGGTCTCCGAAAAATATCGACAGATAATGGACGCCTATCAGATCGAGGTTTCGTTCGGCCGGACTATCGAAACGTATCCCGCTTCGCTGACCATAGACGGCGCGCAGCGAAAGGTTGATATTCTGCGTGTTGGACGAATCCTGCTGGCCTATCAAACGTCGGATCAATCGATGACCGGCTATTGGGACAAGTCGGGCCGCCAGTGGGTTGATCTCGACGACGAATATCGCCGGTCGATTGCCGACGGCATTAAGATCGCGAAGAAACAAGCAGCGCCGACGTTGCTGAAATTGCCGATCTCTGCACCGGAGGATCTGCGATGAGGGCGATACGTTTGTTAGTTGCTATTTCCCTCGTGTTCGGCAGCGTGGGATTTGCCGGCTTTGCGCACGCACAGAACGCCGCTCAGAGCCTGGACGAACTGTTAAAGGCTGTGCGTGAGCAAGGCACCGAGTTCGCGGCCGATAACAAGCGACGCGAACAGGAGTTTCTGGCAAAGCGTAACGAGCAAAAGGCAATACTTGATCGTACCAAAGCGGCACTTCGCGCTGAGCAGGCCCGCTCCACGCAACTGAAGAAACAATTTGATGAGAATGAACGCGTACTCGAGGAAATCAGCGAAACGCTCAGGATCCGTGTTGGTGACATGGGCGAGTTGTTCGGTGTTGTGCGCCAGCTTGCCGGCGACACCAAAGGCACCATCGAAAGCTCTTTGACCTCGGCACAGTTGCGTGAGCGAAGCTCGGTTGCTAACCGACTGGCAGAGGCAAAAGAGCTGCCATCAATCGCTGACCTTAGAGACCTGCAGGCTATATTGCTCGAGGAAATGATCGAGTCAGGCAAAGTCGTTAAGTTCACGACCGAAGTCGAGGATGCTTCGGGCCTCAAGACGACGCAGGATGTGGTCCGCATCGGCGTTTTCACTGCGATAAATGCCGGTGGCTTTCTAACCTATGACAGCACTGACACAAGTCTCAGAGAATTGCCGCGCGCACCGGCCGATCGTTATGTCAACCTGGCGCAAGACTTTTTCGGCGCCGACTCGGGTAGCGTCGCCATGGCGATCGACCCCAGTCGCGGCGCTCTGCTCAGCCTGGTCATTCAGAGTCCCAGCCTGGTCGAGCAGATCAACCAGGGAGGGGCCGTCGGTTACGCAATTATCCTCATCGGTATCTGCGGGCTCGCGATCGCTCTATACCGGCTCATCGCGTTGCATCTTATTGGTGGAAAAATAAGGCGACAGCTCAAGGCATCCGAGGCAAGGACCGACAACCCCTTAGGGCGGGTTCTTGCGGTGTACGTAGCAGGTAAAGGGGGTACGGTCGAAAGTCTGGAACTGAAGCTCGATGAAGCAATCATGCGCGAGACGCCGAAGCTGGAAACCATGCAGGGTACGATAAAGGTGTTAGCCGCCATTGCGCCCTTAATGGGTTTGCTCGGAACAGTCGTGGGCATGATCAGAACGTTTCAGACGATCACTCTTTTTGGCACGGGCGATCCGAAGCTGATGGCGGGCGGAATATCGCAGGCACTGGTGACAACAGTTGAAGGACTCATCGTTGCGATACCGTTAGTGTTCCTGCACTCCGTTATTTCAGCGAACAGCCGTGGGCTGATAGAAATCCTCGAAGAGCAAAGCGCTGGAATAATCGCGCGCCATTCGGAACGTGGCGGGTAGCCACAGGCCCCAATGTACTTTCTCGAGGCACCCTTCATCGCAATTCGCAGCTTCTTCGAAGCAGGCGGAGACGTATTGTGGGCAATTTTTGCCGTTACAATGCTGATGTGGGCGTTGATTGTAGAAAGGGTCTGGTTCTTTCGCGCCACTTTGCCCCGTTTGTTTGAGTCAGTGCTCCAGGAATGGGAGGCACGCAAAGATAAAACCTCCTGGAATGCCATGCAGATACGTGCACAGTTGATATCCGAGGTCTCGTTAGAGTCGCATCGAAATATCAGCATCGTTCAGGTACTGATGGTGCTACTGCCGCTGCTGGGCCTGTTGGGAACGGTTACCGGCATGATTCAGGTGTTCAACGTCATGGCTATTGCCGGCACCAGTAACGCGCGGCTGATGGCTGGCGGCGTGTCGGCCGCAACCATCCCGACCATGGCCGGCCTGGTTGCGGCTTTATCCGGCCTTTATCTGACAGCCCATCTTAAAAAGCGGGCCGATAAAGTCGTAAATGCTTTAGAGAACGTATTGACCGAGTCATGATGAAGGCAACTGACAATGCGTAAAAGGCGGCACAGGCCGGATGAGGCCGAGATCAATATTGCGCCGATGCTCGACATCATTTTCATCCTGTTGATTTTCTTTATCGTGACGACCTCGTTCGTCAAAGAATTTGCCGTGGACATGAGCCGGCCATCGAACGCGCCGCCCAAGACAGAGAAACTTTCCGAGGTCATATTCGTCAAAATCGACGCAAGCGGCCAAATTTTTGTTAAGGATCGTTTGACGGATGTCCGCGCAGTTCGCGCCAACATCGAGAGTGGTCTGGCGGCAAATCCAGAATCACCCGTTGTCGTTGCCGCCGCCAGGCAAGCCGATGCCGGGCTCCTGGTGCGCGTCGTCGACCAGGCACGCGTCGCCGGTGCGCAACGTGTATCGCTGGTTGCATTGGTGGAGTGACGTCATATGCGTAAGCGACGTAGCAAGGAAAACGAAGACACCGAAATCAACATCACGCCGATGCTGGACATCGTGTTTATTATGTTGATCTTCTTTATTGTCACCACATCGTTTGTCAAAGAGACCGGCATTAGCCCGAAGAAACCGGTCGCCCAAACGGCTGAGTCGAAACCGCGGGCAAATATACTCATAGGTGTGGACCTGGACGGACGGATCTGGATTAATAACCGGCAAATGCAAGTAAATCAGGTTCGACAGCTTATCGAAGATGCCGTCAATGAAACACCCGAGAGTTCTGTGGTTCTGATTGCCGACCAGGAATCGCCGACCGGTGTGTTGATCGACGTCATGGATCAGGTACGACTTGGCGGTATCATCGAAATCGCAGTTTCCGCTGAACCTGAATCCCAGTAGACGAAATGCGAACTCTAGTATCAGCATTCTCGGGCCTAGTGATAGCGCTGCTGTTGTTTTGGCTGATGCACAGCCTGATCTCCGGCAGCCGGGACTTTAATCGTGACCGGGACCAGGCGTTACGGCTCGATTTCATCCAGGTCGATCAGGACGAGCTGGAGCGAATAAAGGAACGCAAACCGCCGCCGGAGCCGGAACCGCCCGAGAAGCCGCCGCCCCCGCCGAAGCTCACGGTCAGTAATCCGGACCGTCCTCAGCAGAATGTGCCGCAAGTGGACATGCCCAAAATCAGCCTGGGCGTCGCGAGTGGCGATGGTCCTTACCTCGGCAACTGGTCGGCAGGGGATCCCGCAGCCGAGGGCGATGTGATTCCGATAGTGCGTATCGAACCGCAGTTCCCGCGCGAGGCGCTGATAGAAGGTATTAGCGGTTACGTTATCGTGGAATTTACAATCGAACCCGATGGATCTGTTTCCGATCCAAGAGTTGTGGAGGCAGAGCCGAAGCGCATGTTTGATAGAAATGCTATACGCGCAATCTACAAGTGGAAATTCAAACCCAGGATCGTCGACGGCCAGCCTGTCGCGAGGCGCGCGACACAGAGATTAGATTTCAATCTTAATGAGTGATTGTCTTTAGAGTAAAAGCGCGAATGTACAACTGGACGAAGTCTGTTGGCCTTGAATCTGTCTCGCCCCGGCGTCGAGATGGCGTCTTGTGTGGAGGCAATACCGTATACGCGTGCTTTTTTGCAATCGCGATCCTCTTGAGCACTGTCTGCGCGATCGCCCAGGACGAGTTGAATGACGAACGAAAGATCGAGGAGCGTCGCGATAGTACTCAGACCATGTCGGAGTTAGCTTATAAACGATTAAGCGCGATCCACGAATTGCTCGGCGACGACAAACTGCCAGCAGCGCTGGATAGCCTGAGAAAATTGGAGAAGACTCGTCTCAATGACTACGAAGAGGCGCTGGTTAAGCAAACCTACGGATTTGTCTACGTTCGTATGGACAGAGAAAGGTTGGCTATCAAAAGTTTTGAGGAAAGCCTCGCTCTTCAAGCGCTGCCCAGTGAGGCTCAGCAAGGAATGTTGTATTCACTAGCCGGACTGTACGCAGCAGAAGAGCAATACCTGAAAGCGATCGAGACCATGCGCGAATGGTTTCGCTATGAGGCGGATCCTGTCCCCAACGCTTACATGGTGATTGCTTCGAGCTTCACCGAGTTGCTACGTTACGACGACGCGCTGCCGTATGTGCAGAAAGCAATACAAAAGTCCGACAAGCCTCGCGAAAACTGGTACTTGCTGGAGTTGGCGATTTACTTCGAGAAGAAGCGGTTCCGTGACGCAGTGCGTGTTGCCAGGAAGATGCTGCAATACTGGCCGGACAAGCCTACATACTGGGAAATTCTTTTCGGAGCGTATCTGGAGCTTGGTGAAGACAAGAATGCGCTCGACGCGATCATGGCTGCCTATGCCAAGGGCTTGGTATCGACAGAGAGCAAGATACTGTCGGTGGTTCAGCTTAACCTGGCCCTGGATACTCCGTACGTGGCCGGGTCCATACTCGAGCGTGAGATTTCCGCAGGCACGGTAGCAAGCAACAAGAAGAATCTCGACATATTGTTACAGGCATGGCTTTTCGCCAGGGAGTATGAGCGGGCAATCGCAACCATCGACAAGATTGCTCCGCTGAATGAAGACGGCGAATACTATATGCGGAAAGCCGGTATTTATAACGAGTTGGGTGAGTGGCAGAAAGTGGCAGACGCCGCTAAGCAAGCTCTTGATGCCGGGATAAAAAAGCCTGCCGAGGCGCACATGCTTGTTGGCATGGCTTATTCCGAGCTTGATCGATACACAGATTCGATAAGGGCATTTCGTCGCGCACGAGAGCTTAGTGAGCCCAGTGAAAGACAAGGCGTCGATGCGTGGATCGCCTTTGTTGAGGAAAAGATCTCGCTGGCGAATGCGTCCATCGCTTCGTCGAACTAGCTGGCTGAAATACCCATTTCTGTTCGCGCAACTAAGTAAAACTCCGAATTGCGGTGCCAGCCGCCAGTCAATTACGCTCTCCCGCGCAGGAGAGATTGTTGATGCCAACGCTAACGGGCCAGAACACGCGTACCGTGACGGGCTACATCGTCACGCTGCTCGATTACCCACGCTGGATTATCGAGCGCGAAGTCGACTTCACAAATTGTCACCTCAGCGGTGGCTTCGACGTAGACGATAATCAGTGTGCAGCCTGCTTATTCGGCGAGGCCTGCTGCTGGCTGAACATGAATCGCATTGCCCCGTCGCCCAATATGCCGCTGGACAAACTCCTGCAAGCGCTAAATGCGGCGGTCGACTACCTGCGGTCACCGAGCGACGGCGAACCACCCCATCCTGACTACTGCGAGTGCGATACCTGCAACTGGCTCCGTGAAGCCATGGGATTCCTGCGAACCCACCGGCACAGCGCATAATAGGGACTTCGCCTGCCACGATACCTATCTCGGCTAACTATCCGGATTTTCTCGATTTTCCTAATCTTGCCGAGTCCGGTATTATGTGAACTGGCGCAAGGAATTCCCGCCGGATATCGGCGAGATTGGTAGCACGGCCCCGAAACGGTCACCAAACGATGCTGATTACGCCGAGACAAGACAAGCTCAACAAGATCATAATCCTCAATCCCAAGGGCGGTTGCGGCAAGTCTACACTCGCGACCAATCTCGCCGCTCGCTACGCCCAAGATGGCCCCATACCTGCGCTCATGGACTTCGACCCGCAGGGATCGACCATTGCCTGGCTAAATCGCCGATCGCAGGAACGCCCGCAGATCCACGGTATCGCGGCCTTCAAGAAATCCATGCAGGCTACACGCAGCTGGCAGCTTCGCGTTCCAAGTGACACCGTCAATGTTCTCGTGGATTCACCGGCCAGCGTCAGCCACGACGATCTCCGCGAACTGACGCGCGACGCGACGAGCATCCTCGTGCCCGTACTGCCATCGTCGATGGATATTCATGCGGCATCGCGGTGTATTGCCGATCTGCTGCTGGTCGCCAAGATTGATCGCCGCGACCGCAAACTGGCGGTCGTCGCCAACCGCACGCGCAAGAACACCAAGAGCTTTGCCAAGCTCATGCGTTTCCTCGACTCACTGGGCATCCCGATTATCGCGGTACTGCGTGACAGCCAGAATTTCGTTTACGCGGCGGAAAAAGGTCTCGGCCTTTGCGAGATGCAGCCGTCGCGAGTCAAGCAGGACGTTGAACAGATCGAGAAAATCGTAGAATGGCTGGAAGCCTGGCCGCAGCGTCGGCGCGCCTCGACCTCGGCGGCGGCAGTGAAACGTCAACCGTTGGCTCCGTCTTCCATTTTGCGCCGGCCGCAGTTTGGGTCAGCCTGAGGCGCCACTCTGGATTGCAGCGAAGAGATCGCTGTCTACATTACCGCCGCTGAGAACAATCGCCGTCGTTTTGCCTTTCGTCTCGATTTTCCCGCTTAACACAGCCGCCAGCGCGACCGCGCCGCCAGGCTCAACAACCAGCTTGAGATTTCGAAACGCGAAACGCATCGCGTCACGCACTTCGTCGTCACTGACACTAAGGCCCTTGCCCGCCAATCGTTGATTGATGTCGAAGGTCAGCTTGCCTGGCGTAGGCGACTGCAGCGCGTCACAAATAGACCGCGCCGAGTCGTCGACGCAAACACGCTTGCCAAGCTCCAGCGAACGCGCCGTGTCATCGAAATCCCCGGGCTCGACTGTATGTACAGAAACACCGGGCAAACGCGCTTTCAGCGCGATCGCACTTCCCGCCGTCAATCCGCCGCCGCCGCAGCAGATTAGTACCTGATCCACGGGCAAACCCATCTCGATTGACTGTTCGGCTATTTCGAGACCGACCGTGCCCTGGCCGGCAATTATGTGCTCGTGGTCGTAGGACGGAACCAGCTCGGCGCCGCGTTCCGTCGCGATGCGTCGCGCAATAGCTTCACGATCTCCCGTATAGCGATCGTAAGTAATGACTTCACCGCCCAGCTTCCGAGTGTTCGACAGCTTCGCCTGCGGCGCATCTTCGGGCATCACGATCGCGGTGGCGATACCCAGCATGCCGCCGGCCGCTGCGACGCCCTGTGCATGGTTGCCTGACGACCAGGCGACGACGCCGTGCCGCGCTTGCTCTTTCGTCAACTGGCTCAACAGATTGTAAGCGCCACGAATCTTGAAGGATCCCGCTACCTGCAGGCATTCGGGCTTCACAAGTACAGTGCCGCCTGCAACCTCGTCCAGCTCGAAATTACGCAGCAACGGCGTGCGCACGCTGACGCCGGAAAGGCGCGCGGCCGCCGCCTCGATATCTTTGCTGTCGATCACCCGGCGGAATCTTCCTGGAGTCGGTCGATCTTGGCCGCGCAGATAAAGTCGTTGTCTGACAGGCCGTTGATCGCATGGGTGGTATAACTCACGGCACAGGAACTGTAGCTGACCGTCAGTACCGGGTGATGCCCTTCGCTGATCGCGATCCACGCGACGGCGTTTGCAAATGCAAGCGTGCGACTGTAAGCCGGAAAATTGAAGACTCGCGAGATTTCCAGTTCGTCACCACTCAATTTCCAGTCGCCGTGCAACGCTTTGAGTAGCGCCTCAACCTGATCACGACGTAATGGTTCAACGCCACCCTCGCAGGGCTTACAGCGTTTGTTTGCGAGCTTCTCTGCCATTGATTACTCCTCACGCGATAAACCCAAGCTTATATGATACCGGGCAAGCGCGTGCAGCGAGCCCCATAAAAAGGGCCGACCCTCGCGGGCCGGCCAGGCGGAGACTCGAGATGAGTCGCAGGGAAAGCTAGTTAGGGTTGGCGGCCAGCGAAGGCGCATTGCTGATAAACAATTTGACGCTGACTCGTCGCTCAAGTGCAAAACTGTCAGCGGTCGCGTCCTGTGCGACCGACTCGCCGTGCGCTGAGACACTGATTCGATCCGGGTGCACGCCGGCAGCAACAAACTGTTCGCGCACGAATTTCACACGCTTTTCAGACAGCTCCAGGTTGTATTTTTCATCACCACGTTCGTCGGCGAAACCGTCGAGCTGGATTTTCAGATCCGGCATCGAGGCCAGCGTTCCGGCCATCTGTGACAGGCGATCGCCGGTAGTATCGGCGAGCGCGAATTCATCCGTTCTGAAAAGAAGGTCCATAGCGATGCCCGCCTGCAAAAGGCTCACGAGTTCGGGGCGCGCAACGCTACGTAAGTGTTCGATCTCACCGCTCAGCCTGTCGATATCGCCTTCGAGGAGCGCAACCGTGTTCGTCGCATTAACGAGCGAGTCCTGGGCGCTTGCGAGCCCGTCGTTTTTACGATCAATCGTATCGCCAAGCTTCGCACCAATAGCCGCACCGATAATAAAACCAACAGGGCCACCCGCGGCTGCGCCGATCACGGCGCCCGAACCGACACCGATAGCTTCTTCTTTTGACGATTTCGTCGCTGCAACGGCCGAAGTAGTGAAAAGAAATATTCCCAGGCTGGCAATGAGTAGTGCAATTGTCGTAGTACGCATTTGAATGTCCTCTTGCTTGCACGGCCACGGCTGTGGCCTGCTTCTTGAGGTCATTACACGGCGAAATACGGGTCTGGAAAGGTCGCTATCGTGGTAAGTCGATGATCAATTGTGGCGAATCGTGGCCGTAGCACCTGCCGGTTGCAAACTGCCGATTACCTAGCGGTTCTCATCGGTCAGGGCGACAAACGTACCGCCGTTTCTCTCGCAGAGAATGCGCATTAGCGTTGCGAAGCGAATAGCCGTGGCCGGTATCTGGCCACCTTTGCGAAAACCGCGCGGAAAACCGACGCCGTGCAAACGCACGCGCCGTTTGCCGTCAGCCCCGGCACGGTTGAGCCGGTCAATTGTGGCCACGACGGCATCAATTGAATAATTGCCCTGAAAGTCGTCGCCGAAAACGTACACGCTGACTTTCTTGTCTACGGCCCAGAATTGCGTGATCGCTTCCTGGATCCCATCCACCGGGTCACTGTCACTGCTCGCGTTCCAGGTACGCATCCGGTTAACGATGGCCTGACGGCGTCCGGGTGAGTCCGGAATCCATCGGGCGACGAAGTCCGGAAACATGTAACGACCGTCGTCGTTCATGATCTGGATGCCCTTAACCGTGGGATACGCCTCCAGTGTTTCGCGTACCTTGCGCTGAACCAGGCCCCAGTTGTAGTTCTGCATACTGGGTGATGTGTCTATGACAAAAATTATGTACTCGCTGTCGACCGGGATACCCGCTACGGCATCTTCGTCCGGACGCCGGTAATAGGGCTGGAGACGGCGCATTTCTTCGGTCAGGCGCTGTTTCGCGGCCAGCATTTCCCCTTCATCGATAGTCTCTTCTTCGTCCTGCTTCGTAGCCTTGTATTGGCCACGGATCTTGTTCAGATCACCGCTGAGTTCAGCAAGATACAATCTTGTCGAAGCCGCGTCTGCGCTGACTTCCTTGAGTTCGCGATCAAGAATTGTTGACTGTCCACGAATCTGAAACAGTTCTTCCTGCAACAATGCGATCAATTGTTCGAGGTTGGTATCGGCCTTCTCGATGACTACCGGTTCGTAGATTTTGCTCAACACAAGCAAAAGAATAATGGCCCCGAAACCGCAACAAATGCAGTCAAGAAAAGACAAGCTGAATGCCTGAATATTTCGTTTGCGGCGCATCGTCTTCTAGCCCTCGGTCACGGCCAGTCTCTGCTGACGCTGACAAATGAGCCGTTGCTCGTCAATGCCAAAGACCAGAACGAAATTGGCGCATTAAGGTCGCCTTCCATCGGGTACAGCAGAATGTTCACCGGCACACCTGACGGCAGCTCGCGAACTGCTTTGGTGAATATGTTACCCCGCTCGCCGCTGCTGACAACCGTCTTGCTGGTCGTTTCAGCTTCCATCGTGGGCATCCCGTCAACCAGCAGGATAATATTGTCCGGTCGTGGCGAGAGTTGTTTGGCGATCCGGAATGCCGCGTGCATGTTGGTACCGTTTTCCGGCACGGTTCGCCGCAAGACGCGTATCGCTTCATTGAGCTGCGTATCGTCTTCGGCTTTTAGCCAGATCCCGTCCGTGCCCTGGATTACCGGTTCCGCTTTGTTGTTGAACATGTAGATTTGATACTCGCTGCCCTGCGCAAATTGCGACGTCAGCCAGTCCACGCTGGCGACAACCTGGCGCCATTTGCGGGA
>CAMYLB010000211.1:0-27448 GCA_947259145.1 uncultured Woeseiaceae bacterium | reverse complement strand
CGCTTTGTTGTTGAACATGTAGATTTGATACTCGCTGCCCTGCGCAAATTGCGACGTCAGCCAGTCCACGCTGGCGACAACCTGGCGCCATTTGCGGGACCGGAGCTGCTCGGCAACGGGCAGGTTTCGCCGTCGCAATACGTTGACGAGCTTGTCACTGAGCATACTTGCTGAACGATCGACCAATACCAGGGTGCGCTTTCCGCCGAGCTTCAGCCCGGTCAGGTACTGCCTGTCCCCTTCACCTTTGAACGTACGGATTTGCTGGCCCGCCGCGTCCTGCTGCTGCTTCATCGCCAGCAGGCGTTTGACTTCTTGCTCCAGCGACTTGATGTCCGACTGCAGCTTCTCAACACGCTCGATTTTTGCGAGTGTGTCGTTGTCATACTTATCGAGCTCGGCCTGAAGTTCCTGAATGAGCGCCATGATCTGTGCGATCTTGCTGTCTGCTTCCTGCAGCTCAGTTACGAGTTTTTGCTTGGTATTTCGCGCCAGGGCGAGGTTCTTGCGCCCTTCCAATACCTCGATTTCGAGCCGATTGGTTTCGGCCATCATCGGCGTCATGTCGGCTTCCGTCGTAGCATTGACGTGTGAATTGATGATCATGAAGAACAGGATCACAGCACCGAAACCGCAGCTCATACAGTCGAGGAATGCCATGCTGAAAATTTCTGCCTCGCGACGTTTACGTCTCATGTCGCTCGTCCGCTGATATCAGTCGCAGCTCGAATCCCGGTGTTCCGACCCGTATGAGGTCGCCGGCCTGCAGCACGGCCGAGCTATCGATTCGATGTCCGTTCAGGAATGTGCCGTAGCGGCTGAAATCGGTAACCACGCACTGGCCATTCTCCTGACTGACTGCGCAATGGCGACGGGACAGGCCCGGCATCTGCTGCTGCAATTCCAGCCAGCGCTCACTGTCCGCCGCCTGGGTACCGAGGACCAGCGGATCGGCTTCGATTGCATACGCATGATTGCCGAACAACAGGTGCGTTGGCTGGCCGCCCCGACTGGCAGCATCACTCGGCCGGACCTTAACAGGAGCCTGGTCCCAAGGGAGATGACGCACCAGCGTCAGTCCGCCGCTGCGGTGATCTTCACGACAGCGCTGCAACAGCCCGCGTGCCGTCGCGCCGGGCTCGAGCAGGAATACCTCCCCGCCGACCCGGGTTTTCAGGGTCTCGGCGAGCCCGGGCATACGTGCCGCTCGATCGGATAATTGAATTGCGGGCGTATCCTCCGCCCTGTACAGAGCCCGAAGGTTACTGACTATATTCTGATACACAGGTGCCGCCGCCGCGACCAGTTCGAGCGACTCGAGCTCTGCCCGATGCGTAATGCCGCGATACTCGACCTCCATGGGAACCGTCTCTCTGCTGGCGGCAACGGACAGCCAGTCCGACATGCTGTCCTGCAACATCTGTTCTGTTTCCGCGGTGTGCAGCGGATCGAAACGCGATTGCTGCACAAAGGCCTCGGCAATGATCCGCAGCCAGTTGTCATGGAGATTCAGCAAGCCGCAGTCCTCGACGACCGCAGATCGCTCCACCTGCGTCTCGCCTTCCTGCAACAAACGCGTCAGCACTGCCGAATGCAGGCTGAGATCGATATGCACCGGGACCGCATGCTCGTAGTGTCGGCGCGTCGCGGCAACTGCCGCATCGACCATCGCGACCACGCTGATGTCGAGCTCCACGGCAATGCCCAGCAATAGCCCAAGATTGTCATTGTTCATGTACGCGGGCACCGCAATCGCGAGCCGGTCGCCAGGCTTGGCAGCCCCCTGCCAGATTTGTTCCAGCTGGCGGCTCACAAGGTCCGCCGTACTCATGTGCTGGAAACGCGGATCCGCAAGCGGCTCGGCTCGGAGGTCGGACCAGTAGCGATTGTGAATCCGGCGAGGTTTCAGTCTTGCGTTCGAATATGCCGCATCGCCCGTCGCGAGGCGGTCGTCTTCAAGCAGCGCGAAACCTGGCTCGCGATAAAGAATTCGCTCGTCATTAGTGACCAGGATGGCGGCGTCGTTCAAATGTGCTGCGAGTATGCCCACTGCTTCGATAGCCTGCGCCTAGTCCGCCTTCATGTGCCGGATGACTTTGTCATCACAATACGCCTCGCTGTCGTACACGAGCCGCTCTTGCATGAGCTGCAGCTGATGCACGAGGAACATCAGGAAAATACTGATGAGCAGGGCAATAAACGTCGAGTTGAAAGCAACACCCAGGCTCTGGGTCACGCCCGCGATATCGCCCTGCACCGCTTTGTCGGCCTGCGCCAGTGCTTCACCGATTCCTCGCACGGTGCCGATAAAGCCGATCGATGGAATGGCCCAGGATATATAGCGAATCATTGACAGCTCGGAGTCGAGTCGCTCAGCCTCCGATTCGCAGATCGTGTGCGTACTCGTCGCAACGTCCTGGATGCTGCGTGTCGAACTGAAGCGCCGTAACGCACTCAGGAGTGCCCTCGGCAGCAACATCTGCTGGCGATCCTCCGGCAGCGCCTGAACCTGGCGGGCAAACTCCCGCGTATCTTCCGGCAATATGCGCATCCCCTCGGCAACCGGCACGAGGTCTACCTCCAGCAGTCGCCGCTCGCCGTTCAGCCGCACCGATTTGTACCCCATGATTGCAAGCGCCCAGAACATCAGGATGAAGCAGGACTCCTGTTCCCAATCCTTTATAAGGACCCACACGCTGCGTTCACGAACGAAGTCCGGATCGGCCGCCGCCATCATATTTTGTTCCTCAATCACCTCGACAGCATTCGGGCGCACAACCGAAACATAAAATGCGTGTACGACGATGATTGCAATAATGAGAGCGAAGAGCTGAAAGACGAACTCGATCGGAATGTTCTTCTTTTTCATAAATACAAACCTGAAGTGGATCAAATATCCGTGGGAAAGGGTATGGACTGCCCGAACTTGACATTTTCACTCGGAATGAACGCGTCCTCTTCTTCCGTGTAGAGTTCGTCTGAGAACTCATCGTCGTCGACGGCGTCTGCGGCCGCCGCTTCAGTCGAATCGGCAGTCTCCTCGGGCTTGGCATCCGTCGATTCAGGATCGGTGGCATCTGATTCCTGCGCGCAAACCGGTACTGCCGTGAGCAGTAATAGCAGCAATATCAGCGGTCGATGCATGTCGGGCCTCCTTCGAACCGGCGTAAGCTTTGGACAGCGTTGACAGCCAATTGTCTCATGAAATCTTGATCCCGATATTCAGTCCGCATAGCGTGCGATACGAAAACCTATGTCGGGTCGCGGGGTCGCGCTGTAGTCACGGTAGCTTAAGCGCAATTCGGTAATTCCGGAATGGCGCCAGCTGGAACCGCGAACGACGTGGCTGGTACCGCGTTCGGGACCGACAGGGTCGATCGCTGGCTCGGTGATACCGGGCGTGTGCACTGTGTACCAGTCGTTAACCCACTCCGCCACATTACCTGCCGTATCGTAAATACCGATGGCATTCGGCTTGAACTTGCCCACGGGTGCGGTTGACGCAAAACCGTCGTCATATGCGGGCAGAATCGACGGTACCAGCTCCCTGGCCGAAATGTCTGCCAGGTTGCCACTGTCCTCGGGAGGTGGCCATTTGTCGCCCCACGGAAATTTCAGCGCCCGTTTGCCGCCGGCATAACGCATCGCCAGTACCCACTCGGCCTCCGTCGGCAGACGATAGCCATCCGGCGTCGGGTTTATCGGCACCCATTGGTCGAATTCCTGTCGGTACACCGGCGTGCGCCCCTCCTGCGTGCTCAGCCAGTTGCAGTATTGCGCCGCATCGTCCCAACTGACGTTCGCAACCGGGTTATCGTCGGCAGCCAGCGAGGCGTGTATATCAGCTCCCGAGTCATGGTTCTTGCGAAATTCGGCAAATTGCTTATTCGTCACTTCGTGAATGCTGACCAGATAGGGTCGCGTTAACGTCACAGGCCGTATGACCTCGTTTGCCCGTCGGCCCGGCTCCGCCCGCGAGGCTCCCATCGAAAACGTGCCGCCTTCGATGCGGCGCAGGGTCTGGCCCGCCGCCGTAGCCACCGTTTGCGCAACCGCATCGCGTGCTATCGACTGCAGCGACCGCAGCCGCGCCGTCAGGGTTTGCGGGTATCCGGGTCGCGGCGTCACCGTACGTGACCATGATTGGTAACCCTGCCTGCGAACTTCTATGCGGTGCGGTGCCGAACTCAAACGCAAGCTTTTCTTACCGGTACCGCGGGCACGGCCGTCGACATACACCGTGGCATCTTTTGGCTGAACGCTGACGGTTACCGTGCCAAGCCGCGCCGAAAGATCGACAGTGATCGCATCGCTGGCAGCGGACTCGAGTCGCATACTACGACTCGTAACGCCGTAGCCCGCTTTTGACATGCCAATTTCATAATTGATATCCGGCGACAGCGACAAGGTGATGGGCGACTGACCGCGGTAGCGACCGTTCACCGTCACATTCGCGCCGCGCGGAATCGTGTTCACGAGCAGCTTCGCGTCGGCCGGTTGCAGCGTAATTTTCGGCATCGATTGGTCGACATTTGGCTCGGCAACCACGCTGCCATCCCACGCCGCATAGCCGTCCTTGGCAACCGTGATCTCGTGCGTGCCCTCCAGCAATTCAATAACTGTGGGCGTCACACCAAGCTGTTCGTCGCCCACAAGAATGTCGGCGCCCGGTGGCTCCGACTGCACGGAGACGTTCGCCCATCGTGGCACGAGCTGAATATGCAGGCTTTCAACCCGCTCAAGTCCGGCCACTTCGATGGAATCCGTGAACGGCAAAAACCGCGCAGACTCGACGCGCACCGTGTGCGTCCCGGGCTGCAATTCGAGCGGCCCGAACGGCGCTTTGCCCACCTGGTTGTCGTCAACCGTGACGATCGCGTCGACCGGTGGTTCTGCAAAAACCAGCAGCTTCCCGGGTTTCTTGCGCATGCGCAGCGAGAGCGTCATCGATTGATCGTCGCCGACAACAAAGCTCTGATCGACGTCGTAGTAACCCCGTTTTTTCACGTTGACGGTGTAAGTGCCTTTGCGCAACAGCGTGCGATCACCGATCGGAAGCCGAAACCAGCCGCCGTCGATGTTAAAACCATCAGGGCCCGCCGGATCGATTTCGAATTCCACCGATTTCGCACTGAACAGCAGGTAGGATGCGAACAGTAACAAGGCCAGACCGCTGCCGACGATGATCTTGAGCGGGCTTTTCCTTGCCGTATCGATTTGCGCTGTTATGTCGGCGGCGCGTCGGAACGCCGTCGGCGCGATCGCTTCGGCATCCGGGAGTCCTTCCCGCTCGGTGTCCTCCGGTGGTTTCGTAACGTAGGCGCTGTCCTCGAGTTTGACGTCGAGCAGTACGCGGTCGTCATCCACGCTAATGCGGATGCGGCTACCAAAAAACTGCAGTTCATCGCCGTTTTCCAGCCGTCGGCTGGTCTCCAGTGGCATTGCATTGATTTGCAGCGCCGTATCCCGACCCACCGGTTGCACGAACGGGACGCCGTCGAGCAGGTCCAGTAATGCCACGGGTGCGCCGCCCGGGCCAGGCAGTCTCAATGCACAGTCGCTCCCGGTTCCCACACGCAGCGGCAGCTGGTCTGGCGCAATGCGGCGCTCGCCGTCCACGTCCCGGATGAACAAGTGATCAAGACTCAAATCTGTTCCTCGCAACGGACGATGACAGGCTGCATTTCGAGTTCCGGTGCGACCCGAAACTCAAGGCGCACATCGCGAAAGCCCGGACGAACACCCACGGCCACATAAGTCCCGGGCCTCAACGTAAGTTCCCGGTTCGTGAAGTTGCCAAGGTTACCAACCTTGTAGACTGACACATTGGTCAGGTTGTCGGAAACCAGCGCAACCGGAACCGGTGTCACTGCCCGCTTGAGCAAGCGTGAAAGTTCGTCGCGCTGCGCCGCCAGCCGCGCGCCAATTTCCTGCATTCGCGTGATATCGACTACCAACATGGTGGCCTTCTGCATTACGGACGGCACACTGAGCTTGTCAGGATCACTGAGATACTCATCCAGCTTCTCGTGCAAGGCACTCATCTCACGAGCATGAGCAAGTCCGTCAATCGCAAAAGACAGGTTGCCGTCGATCTTGAGGATTTCCTCGTAGGTCGTCGCGACAGCCTCCCAGTGCTCATCCTGCTGCAGTGAATGAGCCTCCTGTTCAAGCACACTAATGTTATCGAGCCGCAATCCCTGATCAACCTGCAGCAGCCCGTCAGCCGGCTCCGGCGATTCGGGGATGAGTCGCTCTGCCATTCGAAAAGCGGCCCGCGCAGCGAGGTAATCGCCGGCGGCCAATGCGCCAAGTCCCTCACTCATGCGCTGGTCGAACTCCATCTCAATGCGGGTTCTTTGCACGCGCGCCAGGCCGTCCACGGCGGGCTCCCAAAGCGGGTCAATAGTGACCGCTTGGCTGAAGCTGCTCTCGGCTGCCACAAGCTCCAGGTCCTGTTCATAGCTAAGGCCCTGATCAACCAGTCGCAACACACTTTGCAGATTCTTGGTCCGCTCGTATCCGGCGCGCGCTACAGGGCTGTTGGGAGTGATCGCCACGGCCAGTTCATATAAACGCAGCGCCTCGGGCCTGTCGCCGGCAGCAAAGGCGTTCTGGGCACCCGTGAGCGCCTTTTGAAACTCCGGCTCGATCTGCTCGAACAACGGCTCCACGACGGCAATTGCATCGAGGTAGCTGGTCTCGGCAGCACGATAGTCTCGCTCGAGATAGGCTTTGTCGCCAGCGGCATAAAGCTCTTGTGCCCGCTGGAACTGCACGCCGGCCCAACGCTGTACGCTGCGCCGTTCCAGCGTCTCAAAGTTCGACAGCAACTCGCCCAGGATCATCTCGGCATTGAACCGGGCCCTGCCTGACTCGTCGAGACCGCTGTAATCGGCCTCGTTTTCGTTAAACAGGATCTCTTCGCCACCTATGCCGCGGGACTCAGGAACGTAGTCGCGCCTGGCTCGGCCCTGGCCCGGTAACAGATCGCCTTCCTCGTCGCCATCGGCAGCCGGTTCTGCCGTAGCCGCTTGCCCGGCCTGTCGTGCCGCTGCAGTCAATGGATCTGTGGAAACGGTTTTCGGCAGCAGGAATACAACGCCCAGCAACAGAAGCAACAATGCGCCGAGAGCGATACCCAGCATCTTAACGCTGATACCGGGCTTCGAGAAGTTTGCCATCTCCGGTTGTGCCGTCGTTCGCGCCAGGCTTGCAGGGTGGATCGACTCGACCGTCTCGACGCGCTCATCCGCCACGGTTGGTCGCGCCGCGATCTTGATCCTGGCGGGTCCGGGCGCAAAACCGGCAGCGCGTAATTGCGCCACAACACGCTCGGCATCCGGTCGGTTGGCTGCGTCCTTGTCCAACATGCTGGCGACCAGCTGCTGTAAATCCGGCGGTATGTCCGAACCATCGGCCGCCCGCAGTGGCTCCGGCATGTGGCTTTGAATATCACTGGCTGTTTGCGACGATGAATACGGCGAACGACCGCTGACCAGCTCGTAAATCAAGCCGCCCAGCGCGAAAATATCATCGGCCGGCTGCACGGCTTCGCCAGCCAGCGACTGCGGACTCCGGGCAATCAGTGAGCCGCCGCCTTTTCTTGAACCGACTTTCGAGGCCACGCCGAAGTCATTGAGATAGGGCGCACCGTTCCGGTCCAGCAAAATATTGGATGCCTTGATGTCCCTGTGTACAACGCCTTTGCCATGCGCATAGCGCAACGCGTCGGCAATCAAACCGACGGGAGCCAGAGCCTGCTGCAGCGGTTCGCCGGCGAGCGCCCCCAGGTCAGGACCATCGATGTATTGCTGGCTATAAAAAGCGTGGTCCGCGTCGCTATGAAATTCGAACACGCGCGCGATATGCGCATGCATCAGGCGAATATTGGTTTGCCACTCTTCACGCAGGCGTTCGGCAGCTCCCGAATCCTTGCGGACTATCTTGAGGGCGACTGCCGCGCCGGTCAGGCGATCGTTTGCCAGCCAGGTCTCTGCCTCGCCACCGCCACCCAAGTGTCGGTCTAGCGTGTATCTGTCGGCTAGCTGGGTTCCTTGGCTGAGTTGAGGCATCGCGTGCGATTAATGACTGCCCGTTTTACAGCGTATTTTCAGCGTCACGAACCGGAGCAATCACGTCAGCAGTCTGGCTGAAACCGGTCTCCGCCTCGTATATTTCTTTCAGCAATTTGCGCCAGCTTTCGTATTGCGCTGCTGCGGTGCCTGTCAGGCGGCGCTCCTGCCCTTCGACATTGACCACCATTGGGGCGGCTTCAGCGCCAAACGACTCGGACAACTCGGCAATCGTATCAAGATGCAGGCTCGCCTCGCTATTGCGTTGAAAGCCACCAATCACACGGTTCAGACCTTCGTAGATACCCATATTCTGCAGGCCACGATTCACGTTCCTGGTCCTGCTGTTCGAACTGTCCGTGTCGAGTGCCAGCGAACCGGCGAGAACAACAACGCCGACCAATGCCTGCATCCGCGCCGAGCGCTTAACTTCGCGGAAATTAACCGACTCCTGTCGGGCGTTCTTGCGCCAGCTGCGGTACGGAATCGCGATGCCGTAGTAGAAATTTGCGTAATGCTCGTTGAGCGTGTCGACAACCAGCCGATCCCGCTCACGAATCTGGCGCAAGCGCATGACAGCCGGGTCATTTTCGGCTGGCAAGCGACTAATGCTCACCAGTCCCTCTTCGTCCATCTGCAGGTGCTCACCGTAGGCCAATGGAGACATGTCCGCGAAAAACTGCAGTTCAGAGACCTGCCGTGTTTGCTGCAATTGTTTGGCGGGCAGCTGTGCAACGAAAATCTGCAGGTCGTTTGAAATATCATTGAATACTTTCTGGTACGGATCCCGCCGGCGATCGCGGCGCTCCGAGTAGGAGGTCTTGCCGGTCTGCATCTCGTAGGACTTCTCGAACCAGTGCCGACCCGTCGCATCGTCGACCGAGATGTTCAGAACAACGAACTCGCCATCCGACTTTTCGATTTCGCCACTGATGACGACGTCAGTGAAAGCACTCCGGGAAGGGATAACCCGAACCGCACCCCAATATCCGGTGCCCTGCAAAGTTGTCTTGAGATGGTATGCGAGGAATCTTGTTTCGGCGGTGCGTATCTCGCCGAAAACGCGTGTCTTCTGTGGATCATTGTCGTCAGGGATGCCCGCGTCAAATTCAACGATACCGATGTCAAGCAGCAGTGCCTCATCGCGCGGTGACTCGGCCACAATGAGTTTCGTCTCCTCCGCAACGACAACTTCGTTGACCGAACAACCCGCTGTTGCCAGGCACAGAAAAACAATAAGTAATGAAATCCTAAGCATAGTGCGCAATGCGACCTCTTACATTCCCTTGTATTTGCGGTATTCCACCCAGAGGCGTTCGCGCAATTCAGGATCATCTTCTGCCAATGCCGCCTCTCTCAGCTGCTTGGCCACAATATCGTCGTCCATCATGACGGAAATGTCGTCGGGTGTACGTTTTTCGATCTCGCCCTCACTCATGCCTTGAAGAGGATCGCTTTGTCCCGCGCCGCCGCCGCCACCACCGCCGCCGCCTGCGGCGCCACCACCACCCTGGGCACCGGCTGACTGTTCACCAAGGCTGATAGTGCCCCCGGATCCACTTCCGGATCCGGTCCCATAGCCTTCGGTGTTTCGACCGACGGTTTCGATGTCGCGCTGCTCTTCCATCAGCACTTCATCGAAGTCGCCGACGGACTCGTCGAGTTCCTCACCCAGCTGTTCGGCACGCTCGGCATCACCGCCCGGGAATTGGCCGACGCTGCCGGCCTGGTCCCCTTCGCAGCCCATGCCACCGCCGATGCCGCCACCCATTACGCCATCATCGCCACAATCACTGCCGCCGCCGCCTTCGCCGTCGGCCGGAATTTCGACGCTTTCCATTGGACCGGAACCGCCGGATCCACCAGAGTCGCCCGAGGATCCTCCCGACGAACCGTCGCCCGATGAGCCGCCCGAAGACCCTCCCGGCATACCGCCGCCTGATGATCCACCCGGCATGCCGCCACCCGATGAACCGCCTGACGAACCGCCCGATGAACCGCCTGACGAACCGCCTGACGAACCGCCCGATGAACCACCGGGCAGCTGGATTCCGCCGCCGCTCGAACCACTGCTGCCTCCGCTCATGCTGACTGACGCGCATCCGGTCACGAATACCGCGGCCGCCACGATGGCAATGCAGGCCCTTGGGAGCGATGTTCGGAACCGGTTCAGGTGAGTCTGGTGCATGATTTTCGACCTCTCGGAAAAGGTGGACAGCGAAAACAACGACTTTCGCCGCCTATTCATAGGTTTGAGGGCTACCGGGGCGTTATGTTCCTCAGACTTCACGATAATACGCGGCATGCGCACGATCAACACCCAAGCCCTTGATACTGTTAAGTAGCTCGGCGATTGGGCTTTCTGAACAGGATCAATGAGAGGTCGTCCGGTTTGCTGGGTTCGCCGTCGTGAGCCGTGTGCATGCGTTGCTTGGCCAGACCGACCGCAGTCGCAACGGCATCAGTCAACGCTCCCTTGCGAACGTACTCGACGATTTCGTCGACGTGCACGTTGTCCATCAGTCCGTCGCTGGCCACGATGATCGTGTCCCGAGGATTGAGCCTGACCGTGGCGCCGACGTCGATACGCATGTCATTCGTGCCGAGGAAATTCGAAACCAGGTGCCGCTCCGCGTGGTGCAGCGCATCGCGCTCATCGAGAAAGCCCGCCTCCACCGCAAATCCCGTGGGCGAATGCGCCGTGGTCTGGAGCTTGATGCGACCACGCTGGCCGACAATGATCGCCTCGGAATCACCGATCTGGTAGGAGCGCGCGACGAGCCCTTCGATCGTGATAACCGTCATCGTCGTGGCCGAGCCGTTGGCCAGCCCCAATACCGCCTCGTTGGCGGCCTCTATACCGTTTAAAATGGCCGTTCGCAGCAACAGGGTCTTGTCCATCGCAGTCTGCAAGGACTCTGCAAGCGTCGTGACCGCCGTCAGCGATGCGCGCTTGCCGGCCGGCAGTCCCCCGGCGCCATCAGCAACCACGAGTACGGCAGCGCCGGGACCATACGGAATGATTGCCACTGAATCTTCGTTCTCGGTTTCTTTTCCGGGATCCCGACAGGAATAGGCAATCGCCATGCCGCCGGCGACATCAGTCTGTAACTGCTGCGGCTCGTATGCCGCGTCCAGCAACAGCATCTCTTCGACTGTTTTCGTCATCGGCGGTCCATTTCAAGCCTACTCGTGTCGGACGGGTTCCCGGCACCAGGCGCAGTAGTTCCAGAATTCCCGCGCAATGCCCCAATTGCAAGCCTTGCATGAGTGTTTGCTGCCTTTCAGCTTCCAGGGTCGCCGCACTTTCATCCGGCACCAGGGACAATAGCGCATGAATGGCATCAATGGTTCACGACAGCGCTGGTTGGCGCAGCGCGCCGTATAGCGTTTGTCGGGGTAGTGACGCGTCGCCTCTTCCACGAAACCCGGCCCGAAGCACCAGGCGCAGTAGTCCCAGTCGTTCTTGACGCCGCGCTCACAGCGCGGGCAGCTCGACGGCATTTTCGATTCGGAACCGCGCGCCGGATTATCAAATCCGCACCACGGACATGCCTGCATGCTCTCCGACACCGGCCCTTCACAGCGGCGACAGTGGTGCCGGGTATCCAGTACCTTGCGGAACTGCCGTTGAAACTCGCGCCACTGCAATTGCCGCCAGGACGTGCCTCGACGGCCGCCATTTTTCGCTTTCGGCCGTTTTTGCTTGCGGGCGTGACGTTGAGAAAGTTCGAAATCCGAATGCATCTGCACGGCGTCGCGATAACGTTTCGCCGGGTCGAGCTGAATGGCCTTCCTGAGTACTTCAATAAGCTCAGGTCGAACTCGTGCACTGAGCGTGTCATCGCCCGCCATTGGCCAGTCGAAAGGCCACTCCGGTAGTTTGCCGGAGAACATGCGATACAGGACCAGCCCCATCGAAAATACGTCCGACTGGAACTTCGGACGCCCCATCGCCTGTTCCGGCGCGATGTAGTCGATCGTGCCCGAGCCTGAGGCCTTGAGCGTCCGCAAGCTGAGTTTTGCGAAGCCAAAGTCGCCAAGCTTGAGTCGGTTACCTGCAAACAGGATGAAGTTCTCCGGCTTGATGTCGCAGTGAATAATATTGTGATCATGCGCATGCGACAGTGCAGCGAGTCCCTGGCCAGCCAGGTCCAGCGCCCGCGCTGTAGACGTCCGTCGTTCGATGCGGTCCGCGAGCGACTCCCCGCCCAATTCCATGGCGATGACGAAGTGGCCATCGATATAACTTGCGTTAAGCACCGGCAGGATATTTGGATGCTTAAGCTTGGTCGCGACACGCACTTCGTGAAGAAATTCCTCATGCCCCGTCTGGTCGTCTTTTTTCGGGATCTTCAGCGCGACCTTGATGTTCTGAATCGTGTCGTGTGCGCGATAGACGTTCGCGAGAGGGCCCGACGCGATGCGGCCGAGAATTCGATACTTGCCGATCTTCTGGCGTGCCCTCAGCATCAGGTGTTGGCTTCCCTGCTGCGCACGCAATTCACCGCATTCCGCCAGCCTCGCAGCAGCTGTTTTCGTTGCTCATCACCCATCTCCGGCCTGAAAATCTCGTCGCGTTGCCATAGCGCCGAAAGCTCACCGACGGACTTGACCACGCCGGCGCGGAATCCTGCCAGGTAAGCAGCGCCCAATACGGTCGACTCGACGTTCGTCGGCCGCTCTACGGGAATGTCGAGGACATCGGCCAGGAATTGCAGAAACCAGTTGTTCGCCACCATACCGCCGTCCACACGAATAACGCTTGGCTTGATCCCGTCATCGGACATCGCATCGATCAAATCACGAGTCTGGTAGGCGACAGCTTGCAGGGTCGCCGTCACGATTTCATCGCGGCCGCTGCCGCGCGTCAGTCCCAAAATTGCACCGCGGGCATCGGGGTCCCAGTAAGGCGCACCGAGACCGGCGAAGGCCGGTACGACGTGAACGTCCGCAACAACGCCGTTTCGTCGCGCAATGGTTTCAGAGTCAGCGGCCGAATCGATGATGCGAAGCTCATCCCTCAGCCACTGCATTGCCGATCCTGCTACGAAAACGCTGCCTTCAAGACCGTAAGTGACCTTCCCATCAATGCGCATGGCAATCGTCGTCAACAGCTGGTTCTCGGAACGCAGCGCTTTGTCGCCAGTGTTGGCGATTACGAAACAACCGGTCCCATACGTGCTTTTCGTCATCCCGTCACTGAACCCGGCCTGCCCGATCAGGGCTGCCTGCTGATCACCGGCGATGCCGCAAACCGGCACATCACCGCCCACGCAAGCGTCGACTGCAATGCCAAAGTCCGCGGCACAGTCGCGCACATCCGGCAGCAAAGACCGCGGCACAGAAAAAATCTCCAGCAGTTCATCGTCCCAGCGCTGGGTGTGAATATTGAAAAGCAGTGTGCGCGATGCATTCGTTGCATCGGTCGCATGCACGCGTCCACCGGTCAGGCGCCAGAGTAGGAAGCTGTCTATCGTGCCAAATGCAAGTTTTCCGGCTTCTGCACGTTTGCGCACGCCGTCGACGTTGTCGAGAATCCAGGCGACTTTTGTCGCGGAGAAATACGGATCCAGACGCAGGCCGGTCTTTTCCGTGATTTTTGATTCGAGACCATCGTCTTTCAGGGACTGGCAGAACGCCGCCGTCCGCCGGTCCTGCCACACAATCGCGTTGTGGACACAGTCGCCAGACTCACGATCCCAGATAACGGTTGTTTCACGCTGGTTAGTAATGCCGATCGCCGAAATATCGGCGGCAGCGGCCCCGGCTTTCCGCATGGCGCCCTCGGTAACGGCCGTAACTGAATCCCAGATGGCTTCCGGATCGTGCTCGACCCAGCCCGGCTGCGGGTAGATTTGCGGAAATTCCTGTTGCGCGTGTGCCACCACCTGCGCCCCATGGTCATACACGACGGTGCGACTGCTGCTTGTTCCCTGATCGATAGCCAGCAGGAATTTCTTACTCACGTCACATCTGCCTTTGCCGTAAACAGCGGTTTTTCTATGTTCATTTTCCTGCCCGCCTCATCGGGCCAGGGCTGCTCGCCCTGCTTTGCAACGTACTTCGTAATGAGCTCGAGAATCACATCTGGCCAAGGTGCCACACGACGCACCTCGAGATCGACATGCAGGTTCATCCACTCGGCCGTCGCCACAAGGTACTGTTCATCGGCATGATACATCCGCAGGAACTGGTGAATGCGTTTTTCGTCGAAGGCGAGGACCTGAGACGTAACGACATACGGATCCGCCTCCGACAACTCCCGTTGCCAGGTAATATGCGATTCGACAGCGAATGTAGAGCTGCTATGAGTCCTGATGTATTCATCAGTGAGTCCGAATTGACTCCATAAGAAGTCGACGCCCTGATCGAACGCAAGCACGTAATACGCTACGTTCATATGATTGTTGATATCGATCCATTCCGGCAACACCTGCCCGCGTGCGACTTCGGTACCCAGCATTTCGGTCTGTGACATCGGCTTCAATCCTCACTCAATTCCGGGACGCCGGCGAAATGCGCCAGTGCATCGGGGTTCGCCAAAGCCTCGGTATTTTTCACGGACTCTCCGTGGACGACCGAACGCACGGCCAGTTCGACTATCTTGCCGCTTTTCGTGCGCGGAATTTCCGGGACCGCAATGATCTTGGCCGGTACGTGCCGTGGTGTCGTATTTTCCCGAATGATGGCTCGTATGCGTTGCTGCAATTCAGTATCAAGATCAAGGCCGTCGCGCAGGATAACGAAGAGCACAACGCGCACATCGTCCTTCCACTGCTGCCCTATCGCGATGCTCTCGACAACTTCGTCCAGTTTCTCGACTTGCCGATAAATCTCTGCCGTGCCGATCCGGACTCCGCCCGGATTAAGGACAGCGTCGGAACGGCCGTAGATGATGAGGCCACCATTGTCTGTGAGCTCGGCAAAATCGCCGTGCGCCCAGACCCCGGGGAAGCGCTCGAAATAGGCCGCACGGTAGCGTGAACCGTCATCGTCGTTCCAGAATCCTACTGGCGCCGATGGAAACGGCTTCGTGCACACGAGTTCGCCATGTTCGCCGACAACGGGCTTGCCGCCTTCATTGAAAATCTGCACGGCCATCCCCAGGCCACGACACTGTAGTTCGCCGCGTCGAACCGGAAGTACCGGATTACCCAGCGCGAAGCAGCTCAATATGTCGGTTCCGCCCGAGATCGACGCCAGTTGAAGGTCATCGCCGATCGCGTCATAGACGAAGTCAAAACTCTCCGGCGAGAGTGGCGAACCCGTCGAGAGTACCGTGCGCAGCGCGGGTAGCTGGAACTCGTCCCTGGGACGGACGCCGGCGTTTTCCAGCGCCGAAATATACTTTGCCCCTGTGCCGAAAATGGTCACTCGCTCACGGGCGGCCATCTCCCATAGTATGCGTCCATCTTTCCAGAACGGTGAGCCGTCGAAAAGCACCAGCGTAGCGCCGGCCGCAAGTCCGCTGACCAACCAGTTCCACATCATCCAGCCGCAGGTCGTGAAATAGAACAGCCTGTCGCCCGCACCAATATCCGTATGCAGTACGTGTTCCTTCATGTGTTGCAGCAGTGTTCCGCCATGCCCGTGGACGATGCACTTTGGTACACCTGTCGTACCCGAGGAGAACATGATGTACAGAGGATGATCGAAATCGACTGCTGTGAAAGTAATCGATGATGCCGCAACTGCAAACTCGCTCCAGCTAACAGCACTGCCCGGCAATGTGTCCGTTGCGAGCTTGCCTATAAATGGAACAATCACAACGCGTTCGATGTCCGGTATTCTTTCAGCCACACCGTCGACTATCGACCGCAAATCAAAAGTCTTGCCGTTATAAATATAGCCGTTCGGCGCGAATAGTACCTTCGGCTTTATTTGACCGAAGCGGTCGACGACACCGTTTATTCCAAAGTCCGGCGAGCATGAAGACCAGATCGCTCCGATGCAGGTGGTCGCGAGCATGGCAATAACGGCCTCGGGACAGTTGGGCAGAAATCCAGCGACGCGATCGCCTTTACCGACGCCTGATGCCCGAAGCCCAGCCGCAATAGTCGCGACCTCAGCGCGGAGTTCGCGGTGGCTGAGCTCGCGACGCGCTCCGTTTTCGCCGAAGAACACGATCGCCGTCGTATCACCATGATTACGTAGCAGGTTGGCAGCATAGTTCAGCTGACTGCCGTCGAACCAACCGGCGTCCATGATGTCGTCAGGCCGCCGAAGTGTCGCGTCGGCACTCTTCTCGAATCGAATCTCGCAGAAATCACAGACAGCTTCCCAGAACATCGGTGAATGATCCACCGACCACTGATGCAACGATTCGTAATCGTCGAATCCAGCCTGTCGCATGAATCGATACATGGCCGATTCCTGCACACGATTCGTGTCAGGTGACCAGATGATCGGGTTACTCGTCATGGAATTCCAAATTAAAAGCGCACAGGCCTTCAGTCGGGCCAGTATCCATAAATAGTACCTTGTGTCCATGTCCCATACAGGGTGATACTGAATCAATGACCACTGCGATTTTCGCCATCACTATCGGCATCGTTGTCGCGCTTGTAAGCGCCTGGATCTGGGTCGCCAGGCGAGGCCAGCGCCCGGTACCGTCGCAGCTCAAGCCCGGTCGTCCGCTGCCCGATTTTCATGCCATTGACGAACAGGGCGATCCCGTCCGATCAACTGCGCTGCACGGCGCGCCAGCCGTTGTTCTTTTCGTGCGCGGCAATTGGTGCCCATTCTGCAGCACACAGGTCAGCAACCTGACGAAATACTACAAAGACATCATCGACCTTGGGGCCAAGCTGGTACTTCTGACACCGAAGCCGCTGGAAACGACGCGCCGCGTAGCCCAATTTTTCGAGGTTGAATTTGACTTCTGGCTCGACGATTCCCTGGTGGTTACCGAACAACTGGGATTGTTGCATGAAGCCGGGGTGCCCGCCGACTACAACAAGGAATACGGACGCGATACGATCTGGCCGACCGCCCTGGTCATCGATGCGGCAGGCATCATTCGCTATACCGCGTTATCCAGGCAGATTTCTGACCGTCCGGACCCGGAGCTGCTGTTGCGGGAATTGACGAAAACCCTCAAAACCTGACGCCAACGGCCTCGCACAGAAAACGCATGAACGGCTCCGCCGTCTTGAAGGACGATTCGACGCTACGCTGGAATTGCGGCTTCAAACAGTCTTTTGTTTCAATCTCTTTGACGGCGATGAAACTCTTGCGCCTGATATCGTCGATGCACTCATGGTCTTTGTCGAATCCGCGTGGGGGACGCAGCAGGGATTCGCCACCAAGCTCAAACTGACGCTTGAACGAGCGATTGTTCAGGACACGTTTCCACTCCCCCGGTCTCGCCGCGATGCGCTCGCGAATCTGCCGCAATGGCTCGGAATCCGGCCGCCACATGCCAACGCCCAAGAACGCCTGATCCGGCGCTATGTGAAGATAATATCCCGGCGCGTGCACGTCTTTCGCCTGCTCGTGGCGAAACTGAATGCCGATATTGGTTTTGTAAGGCGTCTTGTCTTTTGAGAATCGTGTATCGCGGTAAACCCGCATCAGCGAGCCGCCGACACGTGTAGGCAACGCCACAAAATGCGGCGCGATGCCTGCCAGCGGATCCTGCATGGATTGAATAAATCGAAGTGCCACATCGAGGACCTGCTCTTCGTAGCGACCCTTGTGTTGCTGGAACCACTCACGGTTGTTATTGGCGGCGAGTTGCTCCAGGAAGCGAATCGTCTCCGCATTGAAGCTGGCGTAACGCGGTGCCACGATCAGCAGTTGTAGTTGCCGGCATCGGGATGCGGATACATGTCAGATTCGTCCTCGTCCTCTCTCTGAGTGAGGCAGGCGAAGTCTTTTTCTACAAGAATCTGCAACGTATCCCCGTCGTCCAGCACTTGTTCGCCATGCAGTGACACCTGCTCCGTGGTTGCCCATGCCAGCACCGCTGTTTCGGGCAAACGAACCGTGACCGTATTGTCGGAGAAGAATGCGGCCAGTTTGACGCTGGCGGGACTGCTTTCAACCCGGTACTGAAACGACCTGCCGCCCGGGAAGCCCGTGATTGCTGCCACGATGCCGTTTTGGCGCAATGCTTCGACCTCGCCTCGCGTCAGGCGCATGCGGACAGAATTGTCTTTGATTCGGAGTTTCAATTGGCCTTCTTATCGCAAATACACGCAGGCATAAAGAGAGGGCCACCAGCGGCTGGCGGCCTGGTTGAGCAAACACAAATCCGAGCGATGTCTTGATTCGTTTACGAACAAGCGAATCTTCGCTACAAGAACAAACTAGTCGGCCATGACGTTTTCGGCCTGCGGTCCTTTTTGTCCTTGTGTCACTTCCATCGTGACCTGCTGCCCTTCCTTGAGGGTTTTGAAGCCTTCCATCTGAATCGCGGTGTGATGAACGAATACGTCCGGCCCACCTTCACGTTCGATAAAACCAAATCCCTTGTCATCATTGAACCACTTGACGGTTCCTGTAACTCTTTCGCCTGACATAACTACCTCTTAACTTTCTATCCGTCACAAGGACGGTTCCAACGCCGCGCCATGGTGGTCGAGGCTCAAGAAATGGTACCCCCAATCGCATCGCATTTCACGCGATATTGCGCGGCAGGCTACAGCCTATGCTGAATATACTGCTCGCCAAGTTTTTCAATCCTGTCACAGCCCAGTAACGCCATCGTCCGTTCCAGTTCGGTTCGCAGCAACCATAGGCCACGTTCGACCCCCAGCTGACCGCCGGCCGCCAGCGGGTAGAGATAGCCGCGTCCAATGCTGCAGGCGTTTGATCGCAGATGATTTCCAGCCGGTCGCGTAACGCATCAGCAACGGACGCTATGCAGTCAACCGGAGCCGGCGCCGATTCCAGCTGACGACCACCGTGATTAGACAGCATGACCGCAGTCGCGCCCGAGTTTGCGGCTTTGCGACAATCTGCAACGGTTTGTACGCCCTTGATGACCAGCGGGCCATCCCACTGGCCGGCCAGCCACTCGACGTCTTTCCAGGTCAAAGAGCGATCGAACTGGCTGTTGATATATTCGACCACTCCGCTATCGATTTTCGCGCCCGCGTCGCTGCTCGTAATATTCACGAGGTCGAGGTCTTTGCGAACCAATGCCCGGTAAAGCCATCCGGGATGTCGCGCATAGCTGATCGCGCTACGAAACTTGAATTTGGGGGGTGCAGACATACCGTAAACGATGTCGCGTTCCCGGTTGCCGGCCAGCGGCGTGTCAACCGTCAGGCACAGCGCCGCATATTTCTTTTCCTTGCTGCGATCGATGAAGTCCTGCGTCAGCCCCCGATCTTTGAAAACGTAAATCTGAAACATCTTCGGGCAACGGCCCGCATCCGCCGCATCCTCGATTGTTATCGTACCGAGTGTCGACAAGCTGTACATCATGCCGAATTTCTCGGCAGCACGGATAACGGCGGGCTCGCCATCACGATGAAATAGCTTGGATGCGCCTGTCGGTGCAATCATGACGGGCCAATCAACCGCCTGTCCGAATAGTGTCGACTTCAGGTCGATGCTACTAACGTCCGAAAGCTGCGAGGGCAGCAGCTCGTAGTCATTGAATGCCTCCGTATTTCGACCCAGCGTCCATTCGTCGTCAGCACCGCCGTCCATATAATGGAACACTGGAGCCGGTAGTCGACGACGCGCGATACGCCGGAAATCCATGATGTTATTGCAGTCTTTGATCCGCATATGCGCAGATTAACACGTAACACCAACCTGCTTAACAGCCGCTGGTGCGCGCGCATTGACGACGGCGTGCCGAGGCCTGTAGTTTGCGGCGTTCAACCAGGAACGATGCAGGCGCATGTCCGAAATCAGTTTTGAGTTACCGATCCGCAGCCCGGCGGCTGCAAGATCAACGACTACCTGGCTAACCCTCGGGCTCATATCACTCGTCGCTGCCGGTTTTTTCTCTATCCTGCTCGTGCTCGCTCGTACGCCATTCGTGCAGGAGTACATTCCGTTTCTCGATTTCTTCCGCGTCGCACTGGTTGTCCACGTCACCCTCTCGGTTTCGATCTGGCTGCTCGCAATATCAGCCGCCTTTTGGAGCCTGAGCACCTCAACTGACCGGCCAATCACGGATCGACTGTCGTTCTTGCTGGCTGCCAGTGGTACCGCAATCATTATCGTCAGTCCATTTGTCGGTGCTGGCAGTCCATTGATGAACAACTACGTGCCGATACTTCAGCACCCGTTGTTTTACACGGGGCTCGTGCTCTTCATCGCTGGCATCTTCTGCCACCTGCTCCGTACCTTGCTCGACCGCAGGCGCATTTCAGCGAGACTCGATGGATCAGGCGCATTGCACTTCGGTATCACACTGTCGATGCTTCTGACGGGCATTTCCATCCTTGCCGCTTTTGCATCCTGGCGCGACTTGCCGGCAGGAATGGACGGCCAGGTCTATTTTGAATTCCTGTTCTGGGGCGCCGGTCACGTCATCCAGTTCAGCTACACGCTGCTAATGATGGTGGCCTGGGTCGTCCTGGCGTTCGCCAGCGGCTGCCGATTTGAACTGACGCCTCGCCTGACCCTCGTGTACCTCGTTATTCTGGCGCTACCGGTCATTACCGTGCCGTTTCTATACATCGCTCACGATGTAACGTCGCCAGGCCACCGGCTTGCGTTCACCGAACTCATGAAATATGGCGGCCTTTCCTGTCTGCCACTCGGGCTTGCCGTTGCAGCCAGCCTGTGGCGTGCGGCGAAACCGCAAGGCGAAGGACGCTACCTGCGCGCGGCACTTCTCAGCTCGCTCGGCCTGTTTGCAGTCGGCGGTGTCCTGGGCTTCATGATTGCCGGTCTCGACATTGTGATTCCGGCGCACTACCACGGCGCGACGGTGGGCGTGACGATCGCGTTCATGGGACTGACCTATTACCTGCTGCCGCGCCTGGGTTTTGGGCCTCTGCCGGAGCGCATGGCTGTCTGGCAGCCCTACCTGTACGGTGGCGGACAACTCATGCACATTATTGGACTCGCCTGGAGCGGTGGCTACGGCGTGCAGCGTAAGACCGCCGGTGTTGCTCAGGGCCTGGACGGCCTCGGCCAGATCGCTGGTATGGGCCTGATGGGCCTGGGTGGATTGGTTTCGGTGCTTGGCGGTCTTTTGTTTCTCATCGTCGCCTGGAAGTCGATGCGTCATCGCGACAATAGGGTCTACTAGGAAAAGGCAACATGTTTATGGAAATCCTGCTATTCACGCTGGTCGCCATCGTCATCTACCTGGCCTCTGACTGGATCATCCGCATGATCGAGGCCCGGCGCGGCGAAGCTCTCAAGCAGAGGCAGGTCATTTTCTTCGCCGTCTTCCTCGTGCTCGCGCTGGTCTCTTTCAGGGTGCTGCGAATTCTGCTAACTGCCTGAGGCCCTGTTACTAATGGGGGCCGAGCTTGCCGTGCAGACGTGCATCAAACGTCGCGAAATGACGCGCGAACCAGTCTGACAGTCTTTTTTCGAGCAGACGAGCACCTGCGTCGGTATCGACAACGAACTCATCCATGAGATCGCGGATTTCATCGAGCAGGTCCTCGTGGTCTTCCTTGTGTTCTTCATATTCGAAGTACGAATTCTCGCGCATGATCCGTTCTTCAAGAGCAAAATGCAGGGAGATCGCAGTATGAATATTCTCCAGGCATTCCTCGACATCCTCAGCGTCCGGTGGATTGCCCAGTTTCGCATACACATCATTTATCAGTTCGATCATCTCGCGATGCTCGGCATCCACCGACTCTACGCCAACCGAATAGTCTGATTTCCACTCTAACAAGTTCATAAAAACCTCAACGAATCACGAGCTGCTGTTGCTGTTGATCAAAACTGACAACGAGATTGCGCCCTGGCACAAGCTCGATGTTGGCGGCAGCGTCATAGTTAAACTCGCTGTCGCTGCCACTGTCATTCATGCCCACGAATATCGAGTGTTTGCCGGCCGGAACGAAAAGGCGGCGATACACATTGGCCTTACCGTCAGACCAGATACCGCTCGGCGCATGCACTTCGTCATAAAGGACTACATCATCCGAACGTAGCACGATGCGAATCGGGTGACGCTCGCGCGGGCAGTCCGCCGGTTTTCGCATATTCGGCGGCAACTTATTGAGATCTTCCTGCGTCAATGTGCGGCACTCGCCGATACGCTGGCCTGCGTGCGAGAAGGTCAAAGAAATAACGGCTTTGTCCCCGTCGACCGACTCATAGCGCGGCCACACCGACAGCAAGCCGACAAGACCCGCAAAGGCCACGTACGCGAGCGTCTCGTAAAGGACTTTCATGAAGTCACCGCTTCGCCTTCCGCCAGGCGGTCTCGCAATGTCGCGCGGAATGCCTCATACATCGCCACCGGGTCGCGGTGGTCTGACCATGGCGCCTGCCAGGCCAATGCAATCTTAGTCGTATCAGTACGCTTGCGCAGCCGTGGATCGCGTTCACGTGCAATGCGCTGTTCGGTCCATTCTGCACCTAGTCGGTAGTTGCAGTTGCCGTCCTGACATCCCAGCAAGAGAATTCCGTCAGCGTGATTTCGGCTCAGCACAAAATCGAAATTGGACGGCTGCAGGTGCCCCATACACATGACGGTAATCACATTTGCACCGGCACGGCGCAGTCTGGCCGCTTCACGATCGTCCTCGCAGCCAAATACGAGCACACGGGGGTTCGCTGACACAGGCTCGGCATGTTCGACAATGTCCTGACGTATGTCAGCCGCCGAACGATCGGGAAGGTCAATGCCGGGGATCAACGCGCTGCGAGACCGAAACGGTGTCGCTGTCGGGCACGCGCCGACGCACAGGCCGCAGCTAACGCAAAGATCGCTGTTGACGGAAGCCTGTTGGGCATAACTCGTGCCGTCGGTTCTCGGCACCATCTCAACCGCGCCGAACGGGCAATCATCGACACAACGCTTGCAGCCGTTGCAGTTTTCGAGATCGACGACCGCCGGCCTGAGCTCTTTGGCGGGCGGCGACCACGGCGCAATGATAATCACACCGCTGATGCCAATGAGTAGCGCCCAAACGGCGCCCGGCGACCACATCTGAATTAACGGGTAGACATGCAGGTAAAACCAGTCGAGCCGCAACACTTGCGGCGCCATTGCGAGGTTCGCCTTTTCATGGCTGACGGCCGGATACACCGCTGACAGCACCAGCATGCACAGGGAATACGGTCCAGCAGTTCGGCCGAGCTGATCGCAACGTACTGCGCCAGCTCATCCCACACGAGCCAGTACCCGGTGATACCGAGCGGAAAAACTATCCAGATCAGCGGCAAACCCGTTACCCAATTGAACCAGCGAACGCTGCGGTAACGATCAAACACGAATTCCTTGATGACATGCAGCAGAATTGTGACGATCGCCGCATCTGATGCATAGCGGTGAAGGCTGCGCATGATTCCGCCGAGATACCACTGCTCATGCGTCAGGTATTCCACTGAATCGAAGGCGGCAGATACGCTCGTACGAAAGAAGATCAACAGCCATATGCCGCTGACCAGAATTATCCAGAGAAAAAATACCGTCAGGGCGCCCAGATAATTTAGTGGATTCTGGTCACTTTCAAAGGCGCGTGAGAATGGCTTGCGCAGCAGCTCGAACGCGACGCGGCCGACCCTGTGTATGCGTTTGATCATTCGTGTTTGTTTGATCTTCTCGCGATAATGATTTCGCGCGTCAAATAAATCAGTAAGCCCAGTATGAAGATCAGCCCGGCGGCCGCGCGGACAAACAGGGAATTGTCAAAACGATAACGTCCCGTCGTCGGGTCGTATACCGTGCAGAACAGCTTAATGCGGTCAACGAGTCCTGCGACGAGGTGTCCGGCGCTTCCGGGTCGGTTGAATACGAGTTCCTTGAGTGGTTCGACCAGCCATGGCAGTTCAAACGTCACGCCGTATACCTGGCTGTACACTACGCCGTCGCGATTGATGATCGTCGATTGGTTGAGATGATCAAAACCGCGCGCCGTCGGAAAGAATATAAAGCCCAGATCATTACTGATCTGCTCAATCGTCTCCCGGTCCGCGCTCAGGAATCGCCAGCCCGCCTTGTTGACTCTCTGCCTGCGTGCGAACGCGCCCATCGCCTTAGGCGTGTCATGTGCGGTATCGAAGCCGATAGTAACGACGTCAAAACTGTCCGAGCCCAGAGCTTCCCGAGCTGCGTCAACGGCCTTTGCAAGATGTTTAGTCGTCGCAGGACAGACATGATGACACGATGTGAAAATCAGACTGATCACGAGCGGTCGCCCGGCGTAATCATCGCGCAGCCGAACGGATGCTCCCAGGCTGTCAATGAGCTCGTGGTTGCCAATGGTGTTGCCCAGCGCGGCCTGCGAAATCTCAAGCGCACGATCCGGATTGTAGCGCTCGTCTTGCTGGGCGCTGGCTGTTGACGACACCAACGATAAGGCCAGCAGGACCGCGATTGTGTCAATTCTGCTCATGAGTCGAAATGTATCTCAATAAGAAAGGGCGGGCATACTGCCCGCCCTGGTCAAGAGGCTTGGTCGAACGACGGGGGTTATGACATTGGCCAGACCGACGCCAGGTACTTCCAGTTAACCGCGTAATACAACACAAAGATCGCAAGGAAGAACAATGCCAGCACGAACGTGCCGGGAGCCGCGAAACCCCATTTTCCTGCGGCCCCGTGACCGCCCTCGGGCACTACAACGGGATCAGCCCGCATCAGGCGTGTCGCTGAGATTCCGTAGCTGGATTCCGACTCGACCGACTTTCCGAAGAATACCGAGACAACGGTAACGAGTATGAAGATGGCCCCACCCAGTATCGCGACAACGCCGGAGATACCCATGATTCCCATCAATGTGAATGCGCTCGCTGGATATTCAAAACCGAGCGCTGAGTTTGTGAATGCCATATCCCAGTGGCGACGTTCGACGCCCAGGGTTCCGGCACCCATCATCGCGAGCGTGAATGACGACATACCAATACCAAAGAGATACGGCTGCCACTTGGCAAGACCCGGGAACGCGACCTGTTTACGAAATAAGGTCGGAATCAGGAAATATGTTAGCGACATAAATGCCAGTGTCGATCCAATTACAACCGTCGCGTGGAAGTGCCCCGGAACATAAATCGTGTTGTGGATGATGATATTGATCTGTTCCGTTCCCATCACAACGCCCGAGATGCCGCCAATAAAGCCAAAGCCGATGAGCGATATGAACATACCGGAAAAAATCGGGTTACCCCACGGGGCCTTGCGCAGCCATTCGAACAGACCATTGGTGAGGCCCTTGGCGCGTTGCGCGACTTCGATCGAGCCCGGCACGGTCAGGCCATGCACCATGCTGGCCAGCACGGCGAGGTACATCGCATAACTGGTATTAAAAATCTTCCACTCCGCGCTAAGCCCCGGGTCCACGAGCAAGTGATGCGCGCTCGCAAGCTGCAGGAACGCGATATAGAGGAAGAACGCAACACGACTGACCTTCTCGGACAGCGGACGTGCGCCGAAGACGATTGCCGCAATCGCGTACCAGACTGCGACATGAGCCGCGACGTTGATCTGCTGCGAAGAGTGCCCGAGCGCCCACCAGACGATACGGTACATAGCAGCATCGATGTGGTTGATGTAGCCAAGAGACCACAGCCACGTCGGAATCAATACGATGGCGCCGGACGCAATGGTAAACACCGCGATGATACAAGCCGTCAGCGCGCCAAACGTCACGAGCGGAATCGAGCCCTCGTAAGTTTTTTCGTCTTTCGCAACGACCAGCGTAGCCAGGAAAACGAAACAGCCGATCAATGCGCCGACCGCGAAAAGAATCAGGCCCAGGTAGAAATTCGGGTTGGCGGGCATCGGCACATACGACGTCATCATGACGGACGCAGTACCGCTTGCCACGGCCGCGTTATTCACGATGATCCCGATCAGCATCAATGCGAAACCGAGCCAGGCGATCCTGGGTGTTGCGAGGCGGCACCTCAGTAGCGTTGATGAACAGAAATACAGGACCGCAATCTCAAAAGAGATCATCCAGAAGATCAGCATATTGGTGCCATGCATCGTCAACAACTGGTAAAAGCGATCGGCGGGGAGCAGATGGATCGCCGGCCAGCGGGTCAAAGTCACCAGCAACGCGGCGATGCCACCGATCAACAGAATGACAACGGCAACCACTGCGTGAGCACGCATCAGCATTTCAGCGGGCTTGTGGAATTGCAGACCGGACTCGGGACAGATCCTAAATTGGTTATCGCTCATTGTCCGCCCTCCGTCACGTAGATCTTGCCCAACATCGTGTGGTGCCCAATTCCGCAGAACTCGTTACAGATAATCGTCTGCTCACCCGAGGTGTCCGGAGTGATGGTCATGACCATTTCATAACCGGGTAAAATCTGGGTATTGATATTGACCGGCTGCAGGGAAAAGCCGTGTTGCCAGTCCATCGAAGAGATATGCAGTCGATAGGTCTGACCTTTCTCGAACTCGAGTAGCGGATACCACTGCCACAGTCGACCAAGCAGATAGACGTCACTGCCAGGTGGCGGTCTGACCACCGGTAGCTGTGCGGCCGTTTCGGTTCGAACCGTGTACTGGTCGACCATCGCCTGCGTCTTCGCCATGTACGCCTGCGGCGTCGTTTTGTAGGCTTCGCTCGAGAGGTTCTGTTTTCCGTAGATGTGCCAGAAAGGCATCATGAAAAACATGAAAAGAGACCAGACCAGCGCAATGCCGATCCAGGTCCCCTCGACTTTGTCCAGCGGTTGCTTCCACCAGACTAATTCGGCGGGAGGTTGAATGGCGCTCATACGGTCACCTCTTCCTTCACCAGAGTCTGGTGGCTACGGGGCAATGGGGATGTTCACGATTTCCATGATTCCCCAGATAATGTAGAAAAGCGTCGGAAACACGATGCCGATGAAAAGAAGTATGAACGGGTTGTCCAGCACACGTTGCATGAACGGCACGCGTACCGGTTCCCCTGAGTTTGTGGTCTCTTCACTCATGGCCACTAAATTCCTTACGGTGAATTTGCTTAAACAAATGCGCTGCCGGAGCCGTTATCACGGCCAACCTTACGCTTGCGCAACCCCTAACTCCCCGCAGGTTACATTAGTCGTACGGTGGCCGTAGCAGTACTAGGGAAAATACCTAGGTATCTCAGTTACAGCAGGCCGGCCTCAAGGCCGAAAAATCGGGTAAGCTGCCGAGCCATGAAGATGCACCCTATTGCCTCGTCCGTCGTGATTCTTGCCCTTGCCGCCTGCAGCCAGGAGTCCGGTGACCTTCAGTTCGACCATGACACCAAGTACAGCACTATTACGGTCGATAATGACACCTG
>CAMYLB010000210.1 GCA_947259145.1 uncultured Woeseiaceae bacterium | reverse complement strand
ACCGCTGCTGCGGTTCAGCACATAGGTGCCGGGGGGAACAGTGATCGTGTCTGCGCCCGGATTGCCGTTGGCCCAGATAACGCAGGCCCGCAGGGACCCGCCGGTTGCCGAATCGCTTGTGGTGATTACGTTACCGCCGGGGCACAGCAGGTCGTAGTCGATCTCGACATTGTCGGCGTAAAAGTAGGATTCGACCTCGGATCCCGAGCCGATGAACCGTATTTGTGTATTGGCGAAGACGTAGTCGGTGATATCGAAGCTTTGCGGAACCTGGGCGCCATCGCTGCCGTTGAGCTGGTAGGTCTGCAGCGTGACCCAGGTTGACAGGTCGTTATCCCAGACATCGAGATCGATGCTGCCGCCCGACCCGTCGAGCTCCTGTCGCCGATAACTGAACGTCAGCGTCGCCGAGACAGCGCCGGTCAGGTTGGCCTGGCGGCTTGCGCCGCGGCCGTTGATGCTCTGCTCATCGCCGCCAATGCGAAGACAGTTGGTCGCGGCGCAGCGCGTGCTTGAAAGCACGCGGACGCGACCCAAGCCCGTGCCATTCGACTCGCCGAGTTCCTGCCAGCTATTAGTCCAGTTGGCGGTGCCGTTGTTGCCGGCAAAGGAGGTCGCGTTGAATTCGTCACGCACTGTGTCGGCTTGGCCCGGAGTCGGGAACAGCAGGATACACAGGAGGCAAAGCCAGCCGAGTTGCGTAATGCCCGGGCGCCTCGCGGCCCGATCGGGCTCGCACCCAGCGAGATTGATTGGATTGCGAAGCTCAGTCATCTTCGCCTCGCCTCGGAAGCTTGCCACCGCTTGCCGTTTCCCGGAACGTGTCCTGGTCCGCCTTGATGCGGAAGGTAATGAAGGGTCCCTGCGCCGTGTAGTTCGAGCCCGAGAAATCGTCGTCCCGGAATCCAGCGAAGTTGTAACCGAGACTCAGCCAGATATTGTCGAACAGTGTGACGCCGACATCCACGCCCCAGCCGAAATCCGACACATCGGATTTCCACGAGTGCCGGACGTCGCCGTGCACGCCGATATCCCAGCGTTTGTTGAGATCGCGCCGCAGCCCCGCGCCAAATACGTCCGTATATCCCGTGTAGGCATCGCTGCCGATAAGACTGCGCACGTACTTGGCGCTGTACTGTAGTTCCAGCTGGGTCGCGAGGTTGATCATCCAGTTGGCGTTCAGGTTGTTAATGAGTTTCCAGGATTTGAAATCACCGAGTGCGCCGGCATTGTTCTGGTAGATGAAGTCGATCCGGTCGTACACGATCCACTTACTGTCAACCGGGCGCCACGACCAGCCAAGCCGTAGATTGGCGAGCGTGGCAGATTGGCGAGCGTGGCGGACCCGCCGGTCTCGAACTCGCTGTCCTGCCAAAGCAGGTTGGCGGAGAATCCGTGGCCCTGGGTTTGCTCACGATAGATACCACCGAGCACGTTGATGCGTTCTTCTGTGTCACTGTTGCGGTATTCGGTTCGGGACGTAAAGGTCCAGGCTTCGGTGCGGTACAGGGCGCCGACAAAAGTGGCAAGAAAATCCTCGCCATTGATGTTGCCGGATGCGGGCGGCGCGTCGGCGTTTACTCGCGGCGGTTCGTCGCCAATCGTGCGTGACTGATCGAGTCCAAAGTCGAAGTACCATTTTTCACTTGCCTGCCACCCCTGTGTAAGGCCAACTGTCGCAAAACTGCGCGGGCCGAATTCCGTCGCTTCGCGATGCACGGTCGAATTAAGCTGCGCGCTCTGCCAGGGCTGCGCCTTGACGCCAACGCGGGTCATGACGCCATCCTGGCCGCCACCACTGAACGACTCGACCTCGCCGAACATCAGCGCCGCATCCGTCATCTGATAGTCCAGGCCGAGCAGCAGGCGGTCAGGGTAGTTGGCGGCAGCACTATCGCCATTGAGTGACGTTTCACTGGAGCCGCGTACTTTCAGTACGTTTCCGATCAGCCCCATGCTGCCGGACACGAATACAAGGTCGGACTGGTTGTCCGCGCCGCTACTGAATTCGTCGCGTGCCGAATTCAGGCCCACGGCTGCATTACGATTGCTGTCCTGGTAGAGGAATTTTGCCTCGAGCACGTCCTGTCGTGCATCGTCGACAAGGTTGTCATTGCGGAACGCGGCGCCAACCAGGCTGAATTGATCGGTCCACACGTAACGGCCGTCGACGCCGTATTTTCGCATACCGGTTTCGGAACGATTCTGCTGGCCGAGGCCAAAGCCGGTCTCCAGTTCCTGGTAAAAGGCGCGCAGTTCCTTTTTCTCGCTCTGGTGATCCAGTGATGCGAGCACGCCGGTGTTGCGGCCAGCCAGATCGGATTCCGTGCTGGCGAGTTCGGCACGAACTTCCGTTTGCTCATCAATCTTGAAGCGCAGGTCGGCGCCCAGCAGATCTACTGCGTCGCCTTCAGTACCCTGGTGAATTATGGAAGTGCCGACCTCGAGACGTTCGTCGCTGGTCCTCCATGAGCCGCGGCCGCCGGCGCTGATATTCTGGCCCGTGCTCTGCGGTGTCTCGTAGTTGGCGACAATATAGATGGGATTGAAATTGTCGTCGCGACTCGGTACCGGTCGCTTCATGAGAATCTCGCCGGTCGCATAGTCAATACTGTAATCGAGATAGCGCGTCAGCGGCCGCGTTTCAACAATGACTTCGCTCCTGAATCGGTCGCGTGTCTGCAGTTCGATTTTGTCGCTGTTGATAACGAGCGGGCTGGCCGAAAGGTAATACAGTCCGGACGTTCCGTCGCCGATAATCTCATCGCGGACGAAGGCCTTGTCCGTGTCGCTTGCGAAAGCCGTGTAGGCAAAGTGATCGCCACGAAATTCCGACTTCAGGCCGTTGAGACTGCGATCGTAGCGCGACAGTTCGGTTACGGAGAGGCCGGTCTGGTAGTCGCCGAATAACGCGAAGAATTCACGTCGCTCGATCTTCAGGAACAGTCCGCGGCGCGACGCTGCTTCGAAGCGCTGCTCGGTCGTGTCACCGTACAGCGTGTAATAGCGATTCGGATCAATGGTGCCGAACAGCTGCTGATCGCTTTCGGCTTCGTTGACGTCGCTCCGGTACGCCAGTGTCATCAGGTACTCGCCCTTAACCTGGCCCTTGGCGAAGAAAGAGACCTGGCCATCGGTGTAGGCATCGTCCTCGACGCCCGCCCCGGCTGCCGTCACTATGTTGTCTTTCAGCGTGTTGTAGCCAAGTGTTCCTTCCGCGAATCCAACCAGGATCCAGTCGCGTGCTGCGGGTTCTATCCAGGCGCGCAGCTCCTGCGTGCGATTGTTGGCGAACTTCAATCGAACGGTGGCTTCACCGGTGACTGTCGTCGGCTCCAGCTGCAGGTAGGCAATGCCGTTCGCTCCCACGCGATAGATCGGTTCGCGATCGCCAACCGCAACGAGCTGATTCTCGGTCAGTGCTTCGACCTCCCAGAGCGAGCGATACGGCGCGTTCACGGCGAAAGCGCCTGTCGTCGACGGCCGCGCCGGCCGGCCGTAACGATCGAACAGGCGCAGCGCAACGACCGGGGGGGTCCGGCCATCGGCGATCAGCGTCGATGCTTCTCGATCGAGCACGGCCCGGACAGGACCGCCGCCAAAGTGGACGCTCGTCTGCAGCGTCTTTATCGGGCCACGGTCCGCATCGCTGACAATCGCGGTCAAATCGTTGTTGCCGTCCTCGAGATCGACGCCGCGCCATTGGCTTATTGCCACGCTCTTCTTGCGATTAACTTCGGTGCCGACAAAATTCAACGGGTCAACGGCAGCGCCGTTCACGGAGAGCTCCACCTGCATACCGGGCTCATGCTGGATGGCGATTTTCATGCTCGGTATTGGAGGGCCGAAGTTGCCGACCGGAGCCAGCCACCGAACGCCCGGTTTCAGGGTCTCGATGAAACCGGGCTCGCTGAATACGGCGGCTTCTGCTTGCTTGGCGTCGGGTATTTTCAGCGTGTTCGCATCAACCGCATGAGTACCCGTGGTACGCGCTGCAACCCGGCTGCCGGCACTCGCCGCATCCAGTTCGGCGGCACTGACCAGCACCCGGCTCTCCAGCCGCAGATCGACACGGCGATTCTTGGCGCGGCCAACGGCGGTGTCGTTGCTGGCGATCGGCTTATCGGGACCACGTCCGTCGATCCGGAGCCTGTCGTCGGTTATCTGCAGCTTGCTGCCGATATAAGCTGCCACGGCCCTGGCACGCGCCATCGACAGTTCGTAGTTGTCCGCGAATACCGGGTGTCCGGGCGCGATTCGATGAGCGTCGGTGTGCCCCGTTGCGATCAGCAGGGCATCGGCGCCGCCCTGCCAGTCGGCAATCAGAGTGTCCAGTTCGAGGCGATCTCTATCCGTCAGCCGGGCGCTGAGCGTCGCAAAATGCGGCGCGAAACTGATGGCCCTGGTTTTGCTGAGCTCTGGTCGGTAGTCGAATTGTTTTGATGCGAGGGGCGTGTGACCGGTCTCACCGGTCATCATTCGAAACGTAGCAACTGCTTTGGCGACCAGCTCACCGTCGGCGTCACGGCTCAGACGCGCGTCTAACAGGATGCGTTCGTTCCAGCTTTCGGGCTTGTCGCCGAGTTTGTAACTGATCGTGTTCCCGCGCAGCTCCCGTTCGCTCTTGCGCGAGCCGCCGACTACAGATGATTGCGGCACGTAAGTCAGCCCTTCCGGCAATACGATACTGACGACAACGTCTTTGATCGACACATCGCTCCCACTCAGCTTGACTTCGTAACGAATGACGTCGGTTCCCACCGGTTCGCCATCGAGCTCGAGCGTCACGTTGCCGGTCGGGAACGGTCGCTCGCGCAAATGAAAATCGGCTCGCCACACGCTGCCGCCGCGCAGGTCGACAAATTGCGAAAAGTTGCGGCCCGCAAAACGAGAGTCGGTCTTGCAGTCCGCCAACTCCAGGTGAAGCGGGATCGTATCGCGGTCCAGTTGCACGACATGCGTGCCGGGTTCCAGTCCTTCGAAATGGAAGCGCCCACCTTCGTCCGAGATCGCATAGCGACCGTCTTCCATGTAAATACCAAGACCGCCGATACCTTCCAGGTCATTGCTGACGTCATCATCACAACTGTCGAGAATGGCGCGGCCGACGATGGTCGCCTTGTTCGTGAACAGGTCCTCGACCAGCCTCAGCGTGGCGTTTGCTGCGTTGGACTGAACGCCGGTCGTGCTACTGGCGGACGCGGTGTTGATCGCCGTTTTACCGCTGGCGCCGACCGTAACTTCGGTAACGTAGCGAACTGTAGTGCTTTGGCCCGGGTCGAGATCGCCAATATTGAATTGCAGCAGGCGGCCGTCCGGGGCGATGGAAGGTTCCGGCGCCAGGGTGTCATTGACATAGGTCGAACCGGGCATAAGGCGAAAACCTGCCGGCAACCAGTCGCTAACGGTGACCTGCGTCTGTACGACAGCACTCGAATTCTCGATACGCAAGGTGTACGGCACGAAATCGCCGGGGCTTGCGATGGCAGTCCCCGCCGCTTTTTGCAGGTAGAGCACTGATGCACCCGGATCCAGCGGCAGGTCACGACGGAACGTGCGTGAATCATCGACCGTAAACGGATCGCCGAAAGATCCACTGTCGAGCACGAAAGGTGCGCCGGGTAGTCCCTGCAACACACCCATGTCCAGGGTAGAAAGACCCGTGTATCCGGCCGGGGGCTCTATTTCAATTCGGTAATCGCCCGCCGGCAATACCGGGAAGCGGAATCCGCCCACCGGGAATTCGTAAACCTGCCCGCTGCTGTCGCTGACGCTGCCGCCGCTCGTAACGGTGGACGGGAAGCTCGATACACCGTCGGATCCGTAAACGACTGCAGGCGCCCCGCTTACGGCATCGACAATTGTTATGACCGCGCCGTCGACCGAATTGCCGCTGCCTGAGTCAAACACGATGCTCAATGGATCGACAACCGCCGCCGCACTCGAACTATCGGTAAGGTCGTCCGGGTCCTGGTAGAAACCGGTGACGTCACTGTCGGTAGCGACCTGCAGTACGCAGTCGTCGGGTGTTGGGCTACCGGTCGCTGTTTGCAGGTAGCCCGCGAACAGGCCGCTATCGACGGCCGTTTCGTCTCTGACGCCCGGGTCCTGGTTCTGGTCCAGGTCGCTCAAGGTGACAAAGAGCGGTTCGCCGGCGTTGTACATGCCGGTCGGTGCCAGTGTCTGTGGTTGGTTCGGATCGATAGTGACGGCGCCGAGTAGAACCGGGTCCGGCAAAACCTGGAAGGCACCGCCGCTTGCAGCGCAGGATGTCGGACCAACGGGAACGCCGCTGCCGCTCGCGGTAACCCGCGTGAATGTCAGCGTTGCGAGCGTGCGAATCGCAACGGTGTTGATGTCAATTTGGTTGGACGGGATTGTAAGCAGATCACCGCGTGGATCGAGGTACGCAGCGCTCGCCTGGTTGGTGATTGTCGTGCCCGGCGCGGTTTGCGCGAAAGCGTTTGTACTGGTCAAAAACGCGAGTGCGCACAGCAGTACAACCCGGAATCTCTGAGAGGCTGTGTTACCCGCCGCGGCCGAATCGCGCTCTAACGTAGTGGCCGGCTTGCTTTCATGCTGCCGACACGGCCACCACGTTGCCGTGGCCGTGCTATCTGATTTCATTCAGATCACATAGATCTTGTCAGTTAGCACGTACTAGTTGATCGACACCTGGAAACGCACGGTAACCACGTTATTCGGTGCGGTCGCCAGCGTGTCTGCGGTCATGCCAGCAGCGCCTACTGTCAGGACAGCACCGGTCAGCACGCAGCCGTCGGCGTTGGTGTCCGTGCCACCTCCTTCTGCTATGCAGTAGCTGGTAACTCCAAGGGAGTCGATCTGTATGTCCGAGTCGGTGACACCTATATCATAGCCGCCATTTACAAACGTCAGGTCGCCCGGTAGCGTATCGCTGACAGTGACGTCCGTGGCGGGAACGCTACCCGAGTTTGTGATCGTTATGGTGTACTCGACGATGGCGCCCGGTATAGCGAGAGCTGTCGGGAACTCGTTCGACAGCGGATCACTCACGACTCGAGACTCCTTGGTCGCCGCCAGAGTTGCGACCGCACCAACCAGGTAGGCATCGTCAGCAGAGGCCGTACCGTTCGATATCGCGACTTCGAGACCGTCGGTGTTGGAGCCACCAGATGCAACCTGGACGTCGCCCTGGGCACCGGAAGCGCCGCCTTCGAGGGCTGCAGCCACCAGCTGGATGTTGGCGCCCTGACCCGGGGTCGGGCCGAGCGGAATATCCGCCAGTACGAAGACCGAAATTACGTTGTCCGTCGCCTCATCACCGGTGACATCGGGCCCCAGTTCATCAATGAACGTCGCGGTATCGACTCCGACGTCGTAGACGTTGTTGTTGTTGACGTCCACGACGATCGTGAAGGCAGTCGGATCGAAATTGTCCGGTACCCCAAATGGATTGCTAGCGACGTTGATTACCGACAAGCTGAAGTCCTGCGCCGCGTTACCGGTGTTGGTAACGGTGAAGCGCGCGACCGCGTCCTGCTGGTTCGGCACAACCGCAGTCTCGGCACCGTCGGCTTCCGCCACGGTTAAATCGACGACCTGGTCGACCTTGAAGCGGGTCGTGTTACTGGTGACCGGCAACTGGTTGGCACCACTGACCTGGTAATCGACCGTTGCGAAGTTCTCGATGTCGGTGTCGGCAGCCGTGCCGAGCGCGAGTGCGGACGTCGAATACACGACTCCGAAAAATGCCACTAATCCTGTGGCAAGGAGCCTTTTCAGGCTTGATTTAAAAGCACACATAGAGCGAGATTCCTTTTCCTAAAAACGTAACAAACTGTCTGATCCGTAGATCAGCAACCATTTTTCCCGCCTGAATGTGCTGCGCCCTTGCGAATCCGGGCGCGGCTTTATGATTCGGTATTTAGTCGACTACGGCTGTAAATTTGACCGTGCCGCTGCCGCCGGCAGCGACATCGCCGTCAACGACCCAGCGTATGTGGCTATAGTCTTTGGCAGCGGCCTGTGTCTCGGCGCCGAGTGCGTCCGTGACCAGCAGATCCTGGGGAGCACCAAATGTTTCGCCACCGTCTACTGAGAACGTGATGGATGTATTGTCACCGGTCGCCGAATTATTGACATAGGACATGTGATCGGGAACCGGATTGGTGATCACGACGGCTTCGGCTGCCTGACCGCCGACATTGGTGTAGGTAACGGTAAACAACACTTCCTCTCCGGGCACCACACCTGCTGCCTCAACGAGCCGGGTCTGCTCGATTCCGTTGTCATCCGTGACGCTCTCCCATTGCTCGGCCTTGTGCTCGAGTTGTATCGTGCCCTGCTGTGCCAATGCGCTGCCGCTCAGCAGCAGCAGGCCGGCGAGCAGCGCGCACTTGGAGAACGTTGTCGCCAGGCTGTTCATCAGTTTTTCTCTTCTCATCATATCGGTCATTTTCATTCGCTCGTTAGTCAATCGTGACGGTAAATTCAATGGTCTGGGCGCCGCTCGCTTCGGTCAGGTCGCCGAGGTCCACGGCGATTTCCGGCGCCGGGGTCGGCATCGGCATCAGTGTCGTCGTCAGTCAGCGCGCCGCCGTTCAGGCTAATGCTCTCGGACGAGTAGGTCGTATTCGCAGGAATCGGATCGGTAATCACAGTGTTGACGGCAGTTTCCGAACCGGTTGGTGTTATCACGATACGGTAGGTAATTTCGGCGCCGGGCATCGGGCTGCTGCCGCCAAAGGGGTCGAGCACAGTCGCACTCTTGACCACTGCGAGTTCGATATCGCTGATCACGTATTGCCCGGCGATCACATCGTCTGCTCCGCTCGTGCCGACGACCGCATCGACGCCGTCGTCGCCATCACCCGGGAAGAGGTCGCCAGGATCGCCGCTGCCGGTCGCCGCAACTGCGCCGAGCTCGCTCAGACCAATTGCGCCGTCGGCCAGGTCGGCCGGGATGTCGTTAACCAGCAGAACATCAACTGAGGCGTCGGGAGCCAACACCGGGTCGTTATCGCCGGGAACGTATGCAGTATCTCCGGCAGAAAAGTCTCCGCTGCCGTCAGTATCGAAATAAATGGCTGCAGGGGTGGACGCCTCAGGTTCGAAATCATCGCCGCCCACGGCGTTGTTGATCGCGAGCGAGAATTCTTCGGTACCGTTGCCGGTATTAGTGACAACAAACAGCAGTCCATGTGGGCCTGTGCCAGACGGCACCGACACCGGGCCGCTCAATAGCGTGACATCGACATCCAATACCTCTGCCACGGTCAACGTGAGCGTGTTTGATGTCGTCGTCTGCGGCGTGCCGCCAACCTCGTAGCTGACTGCTGCCGTGTTATCAATATCGGTGCCGGCGATGGTTCCCTCCGCCATGCACAGCGGAGCAATCCCGAGTCCGATCAGGCCGATAGACAACGTTGTCAGTTTGCGTTTCATGTCCGTTACCGGATGTGTTGAACAGGTGTTGGATCTTACAAAACATCGGCATCCGCAATTGTTGACCGAGTTAACAGTTTAGGGACGCGAATGGGCCGGAACCCCTGCCAGCCATACATATGGGCACCTAGGCCCATAGACGGAACAGGGCCACAAACCGGCTTTTCGGCAATTTAAGTGTCCAGTTGGAAAAGAAATAAGCGGACGTTCGGGGAAAAAGCTGCCGCGCAAAAAAAAGCACCCGAAACTTTCGCTCCGGGTGCCTTGTTACTGCTATCCCACCCGCTAGGTTGCGGGCGGTGTTTTAGTTACGGTGTGACTGCACAGTCATTCACTGCGTCGTAGTCGATCACGATTACCTGCGGTGCCATCTCCATGCCGAAAGCATCACGAGCAATGACGTCCAGGATCTGGCCGGGCTGCGGATCGAATCCGCCGGCGGCGGTAACCGAGATGGCAGGCGTCGTGCTTCCAGCTGCCGTTACGTAAATGTCGTAGTCCAGATCGGGGTCGATCTTGAGTACGCCGGTGTCTGCACCGAACGGTACGTCGAAGAACTCGACATAGGCGTCGGGATCACCGATAGCGCCCCCGGCGGGAAGTACATAGATATCCACGTTAGGAGTTGATGGCGAACCGTGCGTCAGGCGAATCTTCGTCTCCGTAAAGACGCTGCGACCATCTACGCCAAGCGCAATGGCCTGCAAGCTCATGTCCGAAATCAATCCGCTGACGATAACGGTAGTACCTTCATTCACCACGGCGCTGTACGGAATAGGAAGCACGCTGTTGGTGTCGCCGGTGGCAACCACACTCAGCGCATAGTCTTCGGGCGCACCAATAGGATTAATCAAGCAGGACTCTGTGTACGCGAGATTCTCGACAAGCTTGATCTGTTCGACATCCATGGTCGAAACTACGTCGGCAAGGACGTCCACGTTCGGTGTGTCGGGCGGCGATGCGTGTACAGCGAGAGCGGCTGCGGGGGTGGCTGCATCATACAGCGGCGTTGCGGTTGTGCCGTCGAGTACCATCAGCTGTACAGCCGAGTCGCCGAGGAATACATTCTCGGTGGCAACAATCATCAGGTCCGCGCCAGCCGGCAGAGAAATCTCACCGGAATCGTAGACAACGGGTGCACCGGCTAGGGTCGGTGCGACCACGCGAATCTGGTAATCGCCTGCGGGTACTTCCAGCTGGCCGGTGCTCAAACCAAATGCGAGCGGAGCTGCCCCATTCACGGGGTTTGCGAGAGCGCCGTTGAATGCGGTCACGTAAACATCAACATCCGGGGCATTCGGTGCTGCGTGTACAACTTCCGCACGGAAGCTACCCGCAGCAATTGGCTCACCAATCGGATTCGTTACGAGAATCGGTCCGAAAGTGTTGCCTTCGATTGTTCCGGACGCGATGACCGTGGTCTCGGTACCGAATTCCAGCGGCAGATCAGCGTCAAGTACGACGGCGTCGGCACCCGGCAGGATGGCTTCGACCTCAACATTGACGTCTGCACCGGTTGCGGTGACGTTTGCAGCCTGACCGACTTTGACAAATCCCGAACCCTCGTTGAAGTCCACACCAGGAAGCGCAAGAGCGCCATCAATCGAGATGTTGACCAACGGGGCGTCAGGAGATGCGTGCAGAGCACGCAGCGTTGGCGTTACAGCACATTCTACAAATTCTGTCGACTGAACTTCAGAAGGGTCGAGGGCGCCGTTGCGGTTCGTGTCCAGGCCGGTTTCAAAAACCTGGCCGCCGCCGAGGCAGTCGGCGTCGCCTACTGCCAGTTCACGAAATGCGACGAGAGAGTTTAGGCCGTCGGCACCGTCAGCGCCGTCGGCACCGTTCAGGCCATCGTCGCCTTCGCAGCCGGCAAGAAAAATGACTGCGCCAAGCGCGGCCAATGCATGAGTACGATTTTTCACTTTAGTTCTCCAGTTAGGGTTTGCGTTCTTTTGGTGCCCGAGAGTCTGCGTGGTATCTGAGGCAAGTGGGTCGCAGGCCTGTAACGAAATGTTTCCAAATGTAACGCTGCCAATTACGTCAGGGCTTTAAGTGAGACCTGAACCTCCCGGGGTCCCAAGCACCCGGAAAGTCACTTCCGCGTGCTTTTTTTGGCTATCACGCCCGGCAAAGTCATAATGGCTGACTGAACCGCAACGAAAGCAATAAACCGCATGGACCTGACGAAAAGCGAACTGGCGACGCTCAAAGACGCCTACACCACGCTTGAAAATCCATCACTGGCAATACGAATCAGTTCTGCTGTTGGCATGCCCGTGGAGGCCGTGACCCGGGAGTTGGGCAAGCGGGCGCCCGATGTCATCGTCGAAGCCGTCAGCAAATCGACTCACAGGGCCCTCGAATTTGTACTGCAGAGTTCAATGCGCAGCATCAAAGCGGAGGGGCAGGCACCTGCGAGTCCCCGATTGCACACCGCCGCCGCGATGACCACCGGTGCCGTCGCCGGGTTCTTTGGCCTCGAGACGCTGATTGTCGAACTACCGTTGACGACCGGGATCATGTTCCGATCGATTGCCGACATCGCACGTGCGGAGGGGGAATCGCCGCAGGATCCGGAGACCATCCTGAATTGCATGCAGGTTTTTGCGATGGGCAGTCGCACATCGGAAAAAGACGATGCGGCTGAGACTTCTTACTATGGCGTACGTGTGGCCATGAGCAAGGCCGTCACCGACGCGCTGCAGTACGTCGTATCACATGGCATGGGTAGCAGAACTGCACCGGCACTGGTGCGCTTGATTTCGGCGCTGGCGAGTCGCTTCGGTGTTGTCGTCACTCAAAAAGCGATGGCGCAGACGATTCCTGTCATCGGGGCAATCGGTGGCGGACTGGTGAACACGATATTCATTAGTCACTTCCAGGACATGGCCCGCGGACACTTTGCAATTCGACGTCTTGAGCGCAGGTACGGAGCGGAAGTTGTTCAGGAAGCCTACTTGCAACAGAAATCAGTCGTCGTCTCGCCGGCCGGATGACGGGCTTGATCGATTGTCGTCGTCGTGAAGCTGGCTGGCCATGTCAAACGCTACGTCCGATGCCCTCCTCAAATCAGCGCGCCGGTCATCAAATCGCTCGTAGCCGCAACCACATTGCGCTGCGTCGCAAATAGCCAGGGGCAGCCTTGGCACCTGCTCAATGAGAAACCGCTGATCGGCGATGGCCACTGCCGCCGCGCAACATTCATTCTTGTTTATCACTACCTGGACGCCGCGGTATTCATTGTTCGAGGATTTTGTACCAGCAGCGGGTTTTCCGTTTGGTTTGGCCAGTAAGCCCATCGTTCAGCTCCTTCGTCGCGAAGTTCAACACTAGCGGCAGCACGTATGAAAAACGTTGAGCTGGGTCTTGGAGCCAAGCGGAACCGCGTCTCATCGATGGGTCCGCCACCGGTCATAAGTGGTCGATTTGCAGCGATTGCAGGCGATAACCCGACCGACGGTAGCTGTGGTCTGACGAGGAGCATTCACAGCGGCGGTGTCCGGGCATACGATGAACTCGTAGTACGAGGTGTAGGAAATATTATTATGTCAACTGAAAATAAAGCGACGCACCATGCGCACGCGCGACTGGCAAAGACCAGGGCCGACCTCGAGAGACTTCGTGACAGCAAGCAGCCTGTTATCGAAACGATCGACGTCGCGTCATTGAAGGTCGATGAGTCCTATGGTGAAGACTGCGATCCGTATAACAGCACCGGGCAGTTTCTGGCTGATGCTCTGAAAAAGAAGTACGACGACTAGCCGGAAACGGAGTCGGCGGCGAGCTCTTCAGCAGGGCGAGTACCGCGCAGGTCCTCGATGATCACAGCCACCGCAGGCGTGACAAAGAGGACCATAAAGCCCGATATAACGATGCCGAAGCCGAGGCTGACACCCATCGGTATCAGGAACTGTGCCTGCGGGCTTTTCTCGAACAGCAGCGGTGTCAGGCCCATAGCCGTAGTCAATGTTGTAAGTACAATCGGGCGGAATCGTCGCGCCGCCGCGGAGGCCGCGGCTTCGATCGGGTCAAGGCCCTCTCGGCGGCGCCGATTATACAAGTCCACGAGCACGACCGAGGCGTTCACAGCGACGCCGGCAAGTGCCACGATGCCGAAGATCGAGATAAACGACAGCGGAAAACCGAGCACGAGGTGCCCGAGGATTGCACCAGCAACGCCAAGCGGAATCGAGACGAGGATCGCCAGCGGCTGCAGGTAGGAGCGGAGCTGAGTGGCGATCATTGCGTAAATAATCAGCAAGACGATGAGAAAAGCGCTGCCGATGTCGGCGAGATCTTCATTCTGCTCGCGGGTCGACCCGGCTTGTACCCAACGCAGACCCGGGAAATTTCGTTCGAGCTCGGGCATGAGCCATGAGCGAAGCCACAATCGTTTCGTTCGCAATGTTGGGTGTCGAGACCGCCTCATCGACATTCGCGCTTACCGAGACGATGCGTCGTCCATCGATGCGCTCAATCGACGAGTAAGATCGGCTTTCCTCAACGCTGGCGACGGTTAGTAGCGGCGCACGATCACCATTGGGCAGGCGTACGCGGAAATCGTTGAGCGACTCAAGGTCCGCACGCGTTGATTCGGGATAACGCACGTAGACACGGATTTCCTCGCGGCCACGTTGAATGCGCTGCACTTCTTCACCGAAGAAGCCCTGGCGTACCTGCACGGCAACATCGGCCGGACGCAGACCCGCCGCGCTGCCGGCTGGCGTAAGCTCGAAAACGAGCTGCCGCTTGCCGAGATCGAAACTGTCCTCGATTTCATTAACGCCGTCGATCTGCCGCAGACGCACTTTCATGCTTTCAGCGGCGGCGATGAGCTGGCCCTCGTCCTGATGGGCGAGTTCGTAATCGACGTCGTCGCCAAAGCGTGTGACGGTCGAGGAGACGGTCACACGTTCGGCGCCCTCGATGTCGCCGACCGCTGCGCGCCAGCGACGTTCGATTTCGGCCGCGGGCATGCGCCGTTCGCCGAACGCCGTCAGTTCGATGCGGACCTGGCCGATATTCTCCGACGTTCCGAATCCGGACTGCGCGCCGGGCCCAACGCCTTGTGCCGCGTTGCCGCCGCTGGTCGATGTTACCGAGACAAAGATTTCTTCGCCGCTCTCCTGGCGCACAGCGTCGGCGACCTCGGAAGCGGCTGCGGTCATGCGCCGCACGGCTGCATCGGTGCGCTCGAAAGGCGTGCCTTCAGGCATCGTCACCGATGCCGAAATGTTATTCCCTTCGATCTGCGGGAAGAAGATAAAGCGGACCTGCCCGTTTTGCACCAGGCTGATGCAGAGAATAAAAAACGAGACGGCAATAGCCACGGTTGCATAGCGCCAGCGCGCTGCAAACGCGACCCCGGGCTCGATCAGATTGTCACGAATGCGGGCGACAGCGGCGGCGACGCGTTGCTGAATCGCTGCGATCAGACCGCGCGACCAGGGCCCGCCGTGACTGAGATGTGAAGGCAGGATGCAGAAGGCCTCGACCATCGACATGAGTAGCACGCTGATAACGACGAGCGGAATCGCACGCGTGATGTCGCCGAATGTGCCGCCCGTCACGAGCAGCGGCGCAAAGGCAGCCACCGACGTTAATACGCCAACAATGACGGGGGCCATAACGCCATGCGCACCGCGGTTGGCGGCTATCTCGCCGCTCCAGCCATGCTGACGCTCCGAGTCGATGTTTTCGCCGATCACGATAGCGTCGTCCACTACAAGGCCGAGCACGATGATGAGCCCGAACAGCGAAATCATCGTTATCGTTACGCCGAGCGCGCCGAACAGCAGGAACCCACCCATGAACGCGGTCGCGATTCCCGTACTGACCCAGACGGCGAGCTTCAGGTCGAGCATCAGCACAAGAAAGGTAAACACCAGCGCAAAACCGAACAAACCGTTTCGCAGTAGCAGGTTGACACGCTCACGAAGCAGGCTGGTTTCGTCACGGAACTCGACGACCTGGATACCAGGCGGCGGAGTATAGCCGGCAAGGAACACATCGACGGCTGCCTTAACTTTGAGTACGTCTTCGGCTTCGGCGCGCTTGACGTCGACAAATACAGCCGGCCGACCGTTATACAGATTAATAAATCGAGCGAGGACTGCCGTACAGCCGTGGCGACATCACCGAAAGTCATGTCGTAGCGCCGGAGCGTGGCTTCACTGACCTCGATCGAAATTTCGTAATCACGATCGCCGCTCAATGACACGAGCGATACGCCGGGCTGCGTGAGAAGGTCCCGTTCAATCTGCTCGGCGGCGCGACGCAGCGTGAACGGTCCTACGTCGCCGACCACTGCCAGTGTAACGACGCCGCCGGTCGGTTTGGGCGCAACAACGACGGGTTTTTCGGCGTTCTCGGGCGGGAAGTCGCTGAGTCGATCGACCGCCGACTCGACATCGTCTTTCACCAGCTGGCGATCCGCGAAGTCGTTGGTCTCAATGACGACTGTGCCGACGTTCTCAGACGCAATTGAGTTGACGCGCTTGACGCCATCGATACCGAGTACGGCTTCCTCGACGCGGCGTGTGATGCTCTCCTCAACCTCGGCCGGCGTGGCGCCAGGAAACGGTACGGTCACCGTAACGGTGCCCGGGGAAATCGTGGGGAATACCTGCGACTGCAGGCGAGAGGCAGAGATCGCGCCACCAACGAGCAGGACAACCATCAACAGGTTTGCTGCCACGGGGTTCTGGATGAACCTGAGAATGGGGCCACGGCTCATTTCGCGATGCGGTCCGGTCATGGTGGCTTCAGTTTGCGTCGCTATCGACGGTCGCGAGCTCACCGGGTCCACGAGGGCTGACGGACAAGCCATCGCGGGCGTTCGCCGGAGGCAAAGCGACGACGCCGTCGGCGTCATCGAATACCCTGACCACCGCCATCTCGGCTTCGCGGCCTAATACTTCGACCGTGCGCCCGGCGAGGCGGCCGTCTTCAACGACCCAGAGTCGATCGCGTGAGGTCAAAGCCGTGGCAGGAACACGGTAAGAATCGGGCGTGTCTTCACCGATGATCTCTACTGTGACAAATTCGCCGACGGTCAACAAATCGGGATTGTCAGTTGCCACGTAGAGCGTGCCCAGGCGCGTGCGTTCGTCGAGGGCAGCCGCGGCACGAACGAGTTTGCCATCAATGACGCCGTCGCTCGTGACAGGCGTGATGATCGCGACACGCTGACCGTTAAGCGGGCCGATTAGCCGGCGCTGCTCGGCCGAGACCGGTACGACTATTTCAAGGCTGTCGATCGAGAACATGGATCCGACCGCAGCGCTGCCTCCTACAACCTGGCCAACGTCAAGCTCAGTTTCCAGAATGCGGGCGTCGAACGGCGCACGCACGACTGTACGGCTGAGCGCGAGGTCTGCCGCCTGTCGCGCGGCTTCGCCGCTGTGGATGCGGGCTTTTGCCGCGGCGATTTGTGGCACCCGCGCGATCAGATCCGGAATCTTGCGATCGGGAAACTGGCCTCGCCAGATTTGACGCTCTGCCGCGGCTTCCGCTTCGAGTCTCGTCAGCTCGCTGCGCGCGGCCTCGATTTCGGCAAGCGTGCGCTCGATCGCCAATTTGTAGTCCGAAGGGTCGATTGTAAAAAGCATCTCGCCCTTGGCGACACTGGCTCCGGGACGAAATGCTGGTGAGACTTTGACGACGCGCCCGGTCACCTGTGGGATTACACGGGTTACGGTTCGTGCTTGCACAACGCCATTGAGGCTTACGGACGGCCGAAAGGGCGTGGCGACCGGCGTGACAATCGAAACGGTAGTGTCGGTCGAACGGGCAGCCGCAGCTGGTCCCGATGAGTCGGGCCTCAAGCTGATCGACAGCAACAACGCCAGGCCGATCACGCCGACGACGAAGATGAGCTGAAGCGCTCCTGCGTGGCGCTCCACGAATTCGGTCATAGTCTGTTCAATACGAGGGGTTTCATAATCAATAATGACGAAAATCCCGCGCTATGTCTGTATCCATGTGTATCAGGATACCCGCGGGTCAATCATATGGCGTTACTGGCGGGCGGCTGGCCGTAGCGAAATTTCGCCGGAATCGCCTACCCGGATCGCAGGCCCGATCCTGCCGACGTCGAGCTTTGCTTCCAGCTTATAAGGAACGCTTTCGCTGGAAGAGTTCATCAGGTCCGAGACGATCCGAATCCCCGCGAACAGGTTTGGCGATGCCGTGAGAGTAAGACTGCCTTCCCCATACGCCTCGATGACGGGCAGTTCATTGCCGACACCCTTGATTAATTCATGGCCGCCAAGGTTGACGGTATAAGAAACGCCACGGAGCTTAAGGGGCTCGCGGTTCGGGTTGACGACATGCAAACCGATTTCAAAATTCGGTAAGGCACCCTGTGAGGGCAAGGCACGAAACGAGTTAATCGTGACGGTCGGTGTTTCATATCCGGGGCGCAATCCAGCGCAGGCCTGCAAAACACTTGTCAGCCCAATAATCACGATGACTAGCCATCGTGTCGAAATGATTCTGTTTCTGCTCATTGCGCATCCCTTTTCAGTCGGCAGGAGATTATCACAGAGCAGACCCCGACGGCGTTGAGCCTAAAACCTTACTCTATTACTCGCACGCCGCAGTTGGCGCGCCTTTGGCCCTGTTTATGGCCCGTTGCAGTCCGAAAAAGCAGCCTTATTCGGCCGATTTTCCTGCTGTTTGGCGTAGAAAGGTCTACACTGGTGGATAAGCTATCGGTTGAAGCTGGAGGTTGTTATGCAAGTACCAGAATTGCCAGGCAATGAGACAGCCAGGGTCGCTACGCTGCGAAGCCTGAATATCCTCGACACGCCCCGCGACAATCGTTTCGATCGTTACACGCGAATCACAGCACGAATCTTCGACATGCCCATTGTACTCATCAGTTTGGTGGATGACGGTCGGCAGTGGTTCAAATCGGCCGAAGGCCTGGATGTAGAAGAGACGAGCCGCGACATTTCCTTCTGCGCCCACGCGATACTGGGCGACGATGTATTAGAGGTTCCAAATGCGCGCCGCGACCCGCGGTTTTTCGACAACCCGTTAGTCGTCGAACAGCCACGTATCCGCTTCTATGCCGGAGCGCCGCTTGAGGCGCCGAACGGACACAAACTCGGAACGCTGTGCGTCATCGACCGAGTCCCGCGTCAGCTTAGCGATGAAGAGAAAGCCATGCTGAAGAACCTGGCCGATATGGTCGTCGATGAGATGATCAGCAGCGCCGATACCGAAACCGGGCTGGCTAATCGAGATGCGCAAATGCTCACGGGAGCGAGATGCCTGGAGAAGGGCGCCGACGCGTGCAAGTTGTCAATGTTGTTATTCGATATCAGCGATGTCTTTGCATCACCGGCCGACACCGATTTGCAAAAACCGGGAACGATTTTTGCAGAGCTTCTTCGAGAAAACTTTCCTGTGGCAAAATCGATAGCACATTTAGGTGGCCACCATTTCTGTGTGCTGCTCAAGGAAGACGAGGCTTTTGATGACACGCTGGCGATCAATCGCTTATGCGCGGATGCGAAAGAGTCACTGCATTACGATGGCAACGACGGTTCCTTGTCGATATTCGTCGGCTGTGTCCAATACGACGCAGCCAATTACAATTCTATTGACGATATGTTTGGTGAAGCGGATGGAATGTTTTCCAGGCACGAAAAGCAGCCGCTGGCCAAGCGCAGAGGTCGCCGTAGGCTTGTCGACAGGCTGGTTAGCTGGCGAAAAACAATTTATTGATTTGCGTCGTTAGTGACCCGATAACGCAGCAGTCAATTACCCGGGATAAACGGACCGCGAGTCTTACGCCGGCTTCAGCAGCTTTGATTCAACCTCGTAACGGGAACCGTTTTTCGCCTCGAGGTTGACCTCCCAGATTTCCTCGTCCTGTATCTGGGTACGCTCGCGCCCGGGAAGAACGCGTTCGTCATCAACCTGTAATCCCCAGACCCTGACGTGACGAACTCCGACAACGGGTATGCGCTTGCTGTCAAAACGGGCACGAAGCGCGGCGTCCACGTCGTCGTTCGCCCAGATGGCGTAGCCATGTTCCACGATCGCGGTCAGGCTATCCGGCATCGCAGCCAGCAATTTCCTGTTGGTCATCGGTCTCTAGCCTCCCACCGGGGCCTGCAGGCCCGGCGCTGGTTCCGTAGCCCAATGTACACCGTAGATGGGGGCAGAAACTATAGGGATATTCTGCTATCAAAAAAGCGACTTATCGGCTCTTTTCGCAACGATTTAGCGTGTATGCTGGTCCAGATTAGGGCAGCACGGGCGCGGATCAGACATGATATTTTCAGCGACGAAACGTCTTGAGTCGGATATGGCGGATGCGCACACTTACGACGAGTGGAAAGCCGCAGCCATAGCGCACGACAAGAAATCAGGCGTGACGCGATGGCAAAAATCGGACGAGTCTAAACATTTCGACTACACGTCTATTCGTCGACGTTTGCGGCGGCTTCGGAGGCTGAGGGCCAAGAACGACCACGCTGCCGTTCTGTTTGCGCTAAACGAGGGTCTTCACGGCAATATCGACGGCATGGGCAGTTCGGCCCTGTATGGCAAGGCGCAATTCAGCACCAAGAAGCTCATCGTCGATTATGTCAATGAGGTCGTGGATGCTCTGCAAATGCTGGCAAGTTCCGAGGCCGATGACATACCCATGGATGAGCGGCTGGATTTCTTCCGCCGCGCTCAGCATTGCTACGGCTGCTCGGCGCTTATGATGAGCGGCGCTGGCTCGCTGTTGTTCTTTCACATCGGTGTCGTCAAGGCCCTGTGGCTGGAGGGAGTTCTGCCAAGCGTGCTGTCGGGAAGCAGCGGTGGTGCCGTAGTGGGTAGCCTGGTCGGTGTACACGACGACGAAGACCTGGAGGAGATGCTGGAGCCTGAAAACCTCGCGCAGGAAATGCAGCGCGATGAGGGGCTATTCAGGCGCTTTGAGGCATTCAGACCGGAAGTAGCGAAAGCGGAAGACGGTCTCGATCGCGGCGGCCGAAAAACACCAGACTTCGCGTTTGCTGAATGCGATCACGACACCGAACGTTTATGTACGTGAAGCCGTCATGGCCTCGGCAGCCGTTCCCGGTTTTTATCCGCCAGTCGCGCTTGCCGCTAAAAACGATCAGGGCCTAAAGCAGCCCTACCTGCCCTCACGCAGATGGGTTGACGGTTCGTTAAGCGATGACCTGCCGGCAAAACGCCTGTCGCGCATCTACGGCGTCAATCATTTTATTGTCAGCCAGATCAATCCGCATATCTTTCCGTTTGTTACTGACACGAAGAGAAAAAGAGATCCACTTACAACCGTAAAGCTCGCCGGCGGGCGGATTGCACGCGAGTGGATTAATGCCAGTGCATCGCTGCTTGCAGGACCACTCGCATGGAACTCGTCGATCAACAGGGTCGCGAATGTGGCGTTGAGTATCATCAATCAGGACTACTTCGGCGATATCAACATCCTGCCCGACAAGCGCATGTTTAACCCGCTGAAGCTACTGGCGCACAAATCGATCGAAGAAATCATCGAGCTGATCGAATTGGGTGAGAAAGGGACCTGGCCGAAAATTGAGATGATCCGCGTGCAGACGCAGATCAGCAGAGCGCTTGATGGAATCCTGAGAGATTTTGATCACCAGGAACCGCGTCTCCGCAGTAGCGTTTCGCGACGGGCCAGCTGATTTGATGAGTAACATTCTAATTGCGGCGGCGGCAGTCATTGTCGTCGTTGTCATTTTTCGTTTTGCATTCCCGCGGCAGTTTCTTCGCCTGGTGCTGCTCGCCGTACGCAGAATCATGGGTCTCAAGACGCGGTCGGTCGAGTTCGACGGCACTCTCTGGCCCTATCTTGAAGGCGGCCCGGAGTCCGGCGAAGTCCTGGTCCTGCTACACGGCTTCAGTGGCGACAAAGACAACTGGCTGTTGTATGCGCGCAGCCTGCGAAAAAACTACCGTGTCATCATCCCGGACCTGCCGGGCTTTGGAGACAACGCGCGAGATCCGAACGCGGATTATCACATTGATGCACAGGCAAGGTGGTTGCTCGCGTTTGCCGATGCAATGGGAATCGACAGGTTCCATATCGGCGGCAATTCAATGGGCGGATACATTACGCTGAAATTCACGCTGGCCCATGCCGATAGAATCCTGAGCCTCGCGTTGCTCGACAGCGCCGGGGTTCTTGGCGAAACCAAGAGCGAACTGCAGATTGCGACTGAAAACGGCGAAAGCCTGTTGACCGTTTCATCGCCCGAAGAGTTCGACAGGCTTCTCAAGTTGATTGTCTATCGACCGTTGCCGCTGCCGGGCTTTATCAAGAAACCGTACTGTGAAGACCTGATAGCGCACCGAGAATTCCTCGAGGCAATCTTCTGGCCCATGGCTGAGGAGATGCAGGACCGGCCTCTGAATGACCAGCTGCATACTATTGCGGCACCTGCGTTGGTCATCTGGGGTCGCGACGATCGTCTCATCGACGTTAGCTGTGTCGATGTTTTGAAAGCTCAAATCCCGAACAATCACTGCGTCGTGTTCGAAGAAACGGGACACGTACCGATGCTGGAACGTCCTGTGGAATCCGCGGCAGTGCACGCGGAGTTCCTGAACAATTGCCGCGCGGCTACGCTTTAACGGCGCGAATTTTTCTCTTGGTGCGAGTTTTCTTGCTGCGGGTCTTCTTGGGCGGTTTGGCGGCCGCTTTCAGATCTTTCAACGAGCGCTCGAGGCAGTCAACGAAAAAGTCGATGTCCGGCAGGATTTCTCGTGTTGACGTGACATTGAACGACATCTGGCCGTTGTAACTTGGCGTTGCAATGAACAAGCCCATGCCGTTGACCAGCGGCGCCATGCCAAAACTGCCCACCTGACGAGCACCGTTCATGTATAGCGGTATCTGCGGTCCCGGCACATTCGAAATGAACAGGTTGCACATACGAACTGACGTGCTGGCGCGCAATACCAGGCGGCTGGCCATCACCAACGTTGAAGCTGGTACGTGCTTGCTGAGATCCGTCATCAACCGTGCGGACATGCCGGCTTTTGCGGCTTTGCTCTGCTGCGTCGCGTTGTGGACACAGGTCAGGCGGTCGATTGGATCTTCGACGTCCGTACATATCGGCGTGGTCATCGCGCTAATGTCGTTGCCCGGCGTATCGGCGTCGGATGTGGCACCTCGACGCGCGTTGATCGGCACCCAGGCCACCAGGGAATCATCAGGCAACTCATCGTGGTGCTGTAGATAGTAGCGCAGGCCGCCGCCGCAGATCGCCAGAACGACGTCATTGATCGTGCAGCCCGGGACCGCTTCGCGCACGGCCTTCAAGTCAGCCAGCGGGAACGACCGCGCGTCAAACATCTTTTGTGGCGACACGACGTCGTTGAAGCGGGTGTCCGGTACGCCATGCTTTTCTTTTTTCTGTGACCGCAGTGCGCTTTGCGCGAGATTGTACACGCTTGGCACGGCGCGCATGACTGCGTCGGCCATGCCGATGGGCGAGCGGATCGTATGCCAGGTCGCTCGAACGGCCATATCCAGCAGACTGGGTTGCGGGCTGCGACGCAGTTTCGCCATATTCAGCGGTATAGCCGGCGTGCCCTTGTTGTCGATGTCGGCCATCGCGCCGAAAAAATCGATGATCGCCTTGCCGTCAACGGCGGCATGATGAATTTTTGCCGCTATGGCATAGCTGCCTTTGGGGAGCCACTCGATATTGTCGAGGCCTTCGACAACGTACATCTCCCAGAGCGGGCGGTTCATATCCAAAGGTCGCGAGTGATAGCGCGCCATGTGAATACAGAACTGTCGCCAGTCTCCCGGCTTGGGGAGTCGACCGTGCTGAACGTGATACTCAAGGTCGAATTCCTGGTCGTCGACCCAGTACGGAAAGTCGAGCTCGAGCGGCACACGCACGAGCCGTCGCTTGAACAGCGGACTCATGTGCAGACGCCCTTCAATGTGTGCACTTAACTGATCCATACGTTCTACTCCCTATTCAGACCGGCAGCGCGAGCGCTTTTATTTGCTCAAGGCGATGCATCAGCTCGCGGAGACTCTGACTTGTTTGCACGCGTCGCGCCGTGAGCTCAGCATCACCAGCTCCGGCAAGACCTTGATTCTCGATCCATTTGTAGCCGTTTTCAAATAATTGTTTACCGATCGATGCCTCGCTGCTGATGCGTCTTCGCAGATAGGCTTCTTTGCCATAGGCGAAACAGCGCCGCAGGCAATCATCGGGATCCAGCGCCTTTTCGGGCGGTGTAATGGCCGCGACATCGGCGACAACATAGTGCGCTTCTACGAACTGGGTCAGCGTCGCATGTGCGACGAGTGGCCGAAATTCGCGAAGCAGCCAGCTTGCGTATTCGGCTTCCTGCGCCAACCTGTCTTTCCAGTCGAGCGCATACCGCCGCAGTTCCTCGGCGACCTCATTGTGAAACTCTTCGCGCGGCGCGTAGAAGAATTCGAATTTGAACAGGTCCCGAAGCCGATCCACCTCTTGCCAGAATGCCTGCAGCGGAGCGTGCTGCTCCGTTGAGGCACGGAGCAAAGCCAGTTCCGCGATGGCCTTCGTAACGAAATGGTGAATCGTAGTATTGCGGTAATAGTTCGCGACAGCATGCTGCTTCGGTGCGATCGCGTAGACCTCTTCGGGGCCGTCGTCATAACGAGTGAGCATGCCGTTATTCACCAACACCTGGGCCATCGCGGCCAACTCAGCTTCGTTTTCAATTTCGAAATGGTGGGTGATCCTGATATTCCTGGCGTTGGCCCATAGCACGACGTCCCTGATCTCAATTGCCATCTCGTGGCGAGTTAGCGCACGCGGCGAGCTGCCCAGCAGCAGCATGGTCGCCAGTGATGCCAGCGTTATTGGCGTTACGCGATTGGCTTCGACGCCGACCTTGAGAGCGAGTTTGGTCAATGCAATCCGGTCTTCGCCTGACGGCACTTCTTCGAGCACGACAGGCTCGCCAAAATTCATGTAGATCTTTCCCATGGGCTTGTTCAGGCTGCGCATATAACCGAGGAACCAGCGCAGGCTTTCCGGGCGTTTCTTGAGACCAGACTGCTCCCTGGCATAGTCGCGAACATCGCTGATCAGGTCGTAGTTCAGTGCGACCGGGATGATATGTAACTTATTTGCATCGTTGGCGTGTGCCGCGTCAAGAACGTATTTCAAAATCCCGTATTTCGGCGGCATGAGTTTACCGACTCTGGAACGAGTACCTTCGAACGCCCAGCTCAACGGAAAGTTCTTTTCCATCAGGTAGCCAATGTACTGGCGCAAAATGAGCTTGTAGAGCAGGTCGTCCTGAAAGCTGCGCCGAATAAAAATGACGCCGGCGCGGCGCGCAAGGAAGCCGAGTCCGGCAAAGGCCATATTTACGCCACCCATCGTATGCAGCGCCGGAAAATCATGGTCGAACATCACCTTGTTCAGGGCCGGGAAATCCACATGTGTCTTATGGGTACAGAGAAATGCCGTAGGGTGCTGCTTGCTGATTTGCCGAATGCGCTGCAAGCTGGTTGGGTCTACGACTATTCCTTTGTCGTAGCCCAGCGTGGAAATCTTGCGATTGAGCAGGTAACTAACATCCAGCCAAAAGGCCTGCGGTACCGAGATCAACTCCTTGAACATGTCATCGGCCTCGGCCTGCAGGTCGCTGACTGACCGGCCTGTTTGCGCGCTCAGATCTGCTAGTGCATCGATAAACTCACGGCGTGATTTCAGGTTGTGAGCGACGTGCCGGGGAACCTTGTAGCGACTGCCGCGCAAGCGCCGTTCTGCGATATCGAGCGCGATGCTTGCCTGTCCCGCTATGAATTGGGCCAGCTGATCTCGATCCGGTGTCGCGCCAAGTCGGTGCTCTAGTCGCTGCCGCAATTCTGCGAATGTCGCCGGCTTGCCGCTGATGCACTTGGCGCGCATTGGATGTCTCTTCAGAATATAGCGCGCCCTCATAGGCCCCGGGCGCCGTGGACTGCCGAACAACAGGTCCCGAAGCCTGGGCGTTGTGCCTTTGACGTCCAGCCCTTTCAGCCAGACAACACGTGCGGGCACCACGAGGGTATCGTCTGACACATTGGGGACGCCGAACAACGTTGCGGCAGGAAGATTCTCTGGAGATTCTGCGAGCGGCAGCACAACGTGCTCGACCGTTCCAGAATAAGCTCGCTTCACGCGCTCGCGCTCCAGCCATGCTTCGAGGTGCTGTTGTTCTACCCGGTGCGCGGCATCCAGAACAATAAGTACGTTACTGGTGTCATCGGTCGGCCAGGGGCTGACCTTCACTCACGCGCTCCGCCTGCAGAAACGTCGGTCAGCACTGCTTTGGACGATCGCGGTTTTCTTGACTCCGGGTCCTGCTCGAGTACTCGCAGGTACATCGCCCTTACATCGGCCACGTGCTTGTCGATGGTTTCCGCGGTCCACTTGCTGGTATCGATCGGTGGCAATACCTCGACCTCGACAGTGCCCGGGTGATAAAGCATGTCGCCTTTCGGCTGCACGTCGCCGGAGTTCTGAATGACGATGGGCACGACTGGCACGCCCGCCTGCATCGCGAGATGGAATGCGCCCTTTTTGAAATCCGCAAGCCTGATGGTCGGTGCGCGCGTGCCCTCCGGAGACAGACAAACCGACTTGCCCTCGACGCGCATGGCGTCCACGAGCGGTTTCATCGCTTCGATAGCGCTGGCCGAATTTCTGCGATCTATCAATACGACACCGGCTGCTTCCATAACCCGACCGATCACGGGCATGTCACGAATCTCGCGCTTGCCGACGCCGGTTATATCGCGACGCAACAAGCGCGCGATTATGACCATGTCGACATTGCTCTGATGATTGAATATGAAAACGGCGGGCCGATGCGACCACAAATGTTGCTCGCCTTTGACCTTGAGATTGAGACCAATTAACGCGCTCGCGGTATCCGCGAACACCGACACAGAAAAATTCAACGCATCTCGCCTCGAGCCGGTGAGTGCGTAAATGGGCAAACCGGCAAGAAAAGAGCCGACAAGGCTTGCGGGTACCAGCAACGATCGAATCCAGTCCGCCACCTGAGATTGCCCACGACTACCGAACCGCCGTACCGGCCAGCCTCTGTTTTCGGCGATGGCGAGCAGCTTCTTGTTCGGATTCAACGGCCGGGGATTACCGACGCGCTCAAGTAGCTGAATGTCGTCGTCGCTATCCGAATAGAAAAAACTCTGATCGAGATCGACGCCAAACTTCTCGACCAGCGATTCGGCTGCGGTAACCTTGCCCTGGCCGAAACAGGTGGGCCTGACAACGGCGCCCGTGAACATGCCTTTCTCGACTTCGAGGTGCGTACAAAGAACGTTTTCGATATTGAGGTCATGCGCAGCCGGCTCGACCTGGTAGGGCGTTGCCGAGGAAATGATCGCAACCGTGTGCCCTTTACGCAGATGGGCCTCGACCAGCGCTCGAGATTCCGGATATATCTGGCGGGCAATATGCGACTCGAATAACTCGCGACCGAAAGCCGCATAGCTGTCCTCGCGAACGCCGCGCAAAAACTGGGCCATGCCAAGCATCATGGCAGAAAAACCCATTTTGCCGAGGCCGAAGCTGGCCATGGCGCCAACGAGCTCGATGAGCTCGCGAGGTGACAGGTGGCCGCGCTTGATTTGTTCCTCGATGAACGCAAACGCCGAGTAACCGGATATGACGGTGCCATCGAAATCGAAGAGCGCGCCTATCTGCGGCCCGTCGGGCAGGCGCGATATCTCAGCAATGACGTCCTGGTGCGGTAACATGAAAATTCTCCTGCGGGCCGGCAATTATACAGGCGTTTGGCCTGAAGATCTCGGTGCGGCCGGGCCGCTATTGGCAAATGATGCGTACCTTACGTAATGAACGCTTTGTAAGTCATAAGACGCTCCTCTCAAAACCTGATTAACAACGTTTCTCAGCTTTCTCTCAAATAGCCCCACGTGTGCAGCTTGTCATGATCTTCAAACCAGCGATCACCGATGTCTTTTCGGTAATACATGTTCGGTATCAGTATATTTTTGACCCGCTGATAGGCTTGCGCCTGGGCCTGTTTCACCGAGACGCCCATGCCAGTCACGATCAGCACAACACCGGAACTGCCGGCAATGACCCATTCATTATTGACCAGTTTGACGTCTTCGATATGCACGCCATCCAGGTTGGGTTTGCGAAAAATGATGACTCGATCTTTGGAATTAGCCTCGAAAGTTTTCGGGTCATTGTATGGAAACGGCGGAACGACAATC
>CAMYLB010000209.1 GCA_947259145.1 uncultured Woeseiaceae bacterium | reverse complement strand
CCTCGTTGCGGCAGGCCGGAAGATATTCATCGTTAAAGAAGTCCAGCAGCTCCTGATAGCCGGGCACAACAACCGAACGGATGAGCTCGCTGCCTTTACTGATGAAACTCGCGCGCTGGTCTTCATTGACGTTGCCTGGGAAGCGCGTAAACGGCACGAAAAGTCCGCTGCTTTCTGCATTGCTGACTATGTGAACATCGATTGTCTTGGCGTATCCCGAAATACTCTCGCAATAGTGCGTATAGCCCGCTGCGACAGCCTCACGCATCACCTCGATGTAGTCCCGGTTGTAGCGCGTAAAATCCGCAAGGCTGACCAGGTAGTTTTCGTAATCCTGCGCCGACAGGAATGCCGTGTTGGACGGTGCCTCAGCAAAATAGGTGTGATAGCCGAAAAGACTGTTGATCGGAAAGAAGTGCCCGGGCTGCAGATAGCTTTCGCGTTCCGTCTCGCGTTCGTAGAGGAAGATTCGAAAGGACAGCTGATCGTCAGCGTCCAACTCGGCCATATCGATGGTCGCGAGCCTCGCCAGGATCGCTTCATTAAACTGCTGCCTCCGGCTGCGCGCCTCGGCCGTATGCTCGGACAAGGCGCCATCCATGCGCCAGCCATCCGGGTCCGTGCGAAAAAAGACCTTTTCATCTGTCGCCGCCGCCCAGTGATCATCGAGCAGTTCATGAAAGGCCGCACCGGCGCCAGGCGACGAATCAGTTGCGGAATTGGTGCAGGACATTAGTGTGCAAGCAACAATAATGGTCGCCAGCAACTTGCGTAAAGACATTGCTGCCCCCGGAATCTGTAGTTTTCAGACTACGTAACCTACCTTATAACGGCGCATGGCGCTGCGGAAAAGCGGTTTCCGAAGAGCCCTTGCCAAGAGGCCATCAGCATCGAATGACAGTCCGGGCGAGCGTGCGTTCGGGCTTTCCCCGGCGGCGCTGAAGACGCACGCAGCGTAGTCTGCGCTTTGTAAGTGAATGTAACGGTGCTGCGAATGTCATTGTCCGTCAAGACCAGGGGCCGTATTGTTGGCCGTCATAGCCACAACTGAGCCTAGCCTGTGAGTAAGATCGTTACCCTCGACGAGACCATTGAAGTGCAGCGTCCATTGTACGAAGTGTTCGCCTACGTGTCCGAGTTTTCCCGAATTGAGGAGTGGGACCCGGCCGTTGCGCGCGGAATCAAGCTGACGCCGGGGGTGCCCGCTGTTGGCAGCGAGTACCGGATTGACATGAATGCAGGCTTCTCCCTGCACTACCGCATGCTGGAATTCGAAAAGAATTCGCGCATGCTGATGACCGTGAATTCACGCCTTTTCACGGCCCGCGAGGAAATCCTGTTCGAGAAGGTCGGCAAGCGCACGCGCGTCCGGTACATCGCCAATTTTGACTTCCCGGCACCGCTGGCTGCCTTCAGCCGCTTGTATCCCGCCGCTATGGATCGCGTAGGCAAGAGCGCCATGGCCGGTTTGAAGGAATCGCTCGAAGACAACTTCGAGACGCCGCATGAATCCAAATTGCTGGCCACGGCCGACCGGCTGATCTTTCCCGGTATCTGGCGATTCACGAAACTCGGTTACCGCGAATCGCGCAGGCGCTGGAACGCAGTGTCAGCTTACCAGGGCGACCGCCATGCCTTGATCACTGGCGCCACCTCGGGCCTCGGCCTGGCAGCGGCGCGGCAATTGGCCGAGCTGGGTGCGCGACTGACCGTCGTTGCGCGCAGCAAGAGCAAAGCGAGAAAACTCGTGGCCGACCTAAAGGCGCAAACGGGCAATGACCGTGTCGTGTTTGAGATCGCCGATCTGTCGCTGATGTCGGAGGTGCATGCCTTGTGCGATCGGCTGCTTGCGGCCGGTGAGCCCATCGATATGCTTATCAATAACGCCGGTGCCCTGTTCAATCCACGCCAACAGACGGCGGAGGGTTTTGAAAATAGCTTTGCGCTGCTGCTGTTGAGTCCTTATATCCTTACTGAGCGACTGCATCCGCTGCTGCAAAAAGCTGAATCTCCGCGGATAGTCAATGTACTGTCCGGCGGCATGTATTCACAAAAGATAAAAGTGAACGACTTGCAGAGCCAACGAGGCAGCTACTCCGGATCCGTGGCCTACGCACGCGCCAAACGCGGCCTGATGATCCTGACTGAGGAGTGGGCGGAAATCTGGGGCGACAGCGGCATCGTCGTCAACGCCATGCATCCTGGATGGGCAGACACTCCAGGCGTTGAAACCGCTTTACCAGGCTTCTACCGTGTCACGAAACGCCTGCTGCGCACGCCCGAAGAGGGCGCTGACACGGCCGTATGGCTGGCAGCCTCTACGGAGGCCGCCAGGGTATCCGGCAAGTTCTGGCTGGATCGCGAGCAACACCCGAGCCACCTTTCAGGTCGCACGCAGGAAACCGCGGATGAGCGCCACCAGCTGCTCAAGACGTTGGAGGAGCTCCGCGAATCGACCATTGCAAAAAAATGGAAGCGACATCGTAAGACCAGCGCCTGAAGCTTCTACAAGTGCAGCTCCACGATATCGCGATCAGAAACAAGATGGTCCTGGCCGACTTGCTGACCGTCAAATACGTCCACACCCCACATGCGCGCAAACTTCAAGCCACGGGCGATGTCTTCGTGCACCAGCCGAGCAACATCGAGCACCGTGCCGCCCCGACGCACTGTAAAGGGCTTGTCATTATCTGCCGGCTTACCCGGCGTCTTGGTGTACACCCGGACGATCTCCAGCGCGCGAAAAAGAAAGGGCCCCAGCTCATCCAGGCCATCTCCGGTTTTGGCCGACATTGTTAGCGTGGGGAAGCGCAAGCCGAGCAACTCTTCGAGGATTTCGACTTCGCCGGGATCGGGGTCAAGGTCACTCTTGTTGGCGATTAACACGGTAGGCAGGTGCAGGCTGAACGGATCGTCCGCCTCACCCTGCTCTACCGGTACCGCTGCCTCCAGACCCTGCCAGTCGGTTGTGAGAAAAACCTTTTTTTCCGACAGGCGTTCGAGGATCGTGGGCACCTGCTCCAGGCATTCGGGGTCGCTGATGTCTACAACGAGCAACGCGCCATCGCCGTGCTGCAGCGCGGTGACCAGCCATGGCTCCATAAAGTCAGCCGATACGGGCGGCAGGTCCACTAGCTGAAAGTGGACGTCCTCGTAAGGAAGCATGCCCGGTACTGGCAGATGCGTGGTGTACGGGTACGGCCCGATGCCGCTGTGCGATCCGGTCAACCGCGTGTGCAAACTGGACTTGCCGGCATTGGGTGGGCCGACGAGGCAAAGCTGCGCCGCACCTTCGGGACGAACGACGTGGGTCGGGCCACTGCGACGGCCACCCGTCTTGGGCCCCGCCATTTCCTCGGATAGTTGCTTGATGCGGGTCTTGAGATCCGCCTGTAAATGCTCTGTACCCTTGTGCTTGGGAATCGTCCGCAACAACTCCCGCAGGCAGTCCAGGCGATCTCCGGGATCGCGCGCCTGTCGATAAGCCTCTTCGGCTTTCTTGTATTCGGGTGTGACGTTAGTCGGCATGACAGCGAATCTTACTTGCTCGCCCCGCCCTATATCTAGGCGACATCCAGTGACTCCACGTCGCATTCCGGAAGAACGGTCTTCTTCATCGGCAATTCCCGAATACGTACACCGGTTGCGTCGAAGAAGCTGTTAGTCGATAGTTTTTGATATAAGAGCGTCAACCTCTTTCTCGCAATATAACCAGTGCGCCACAGGATCGCCCTGGAAGTGGCGGCTTTCTGCACGATAGTACGCCGCCTTCGCAATCATCTCGTGGCGTCGCTCTGCCGGGACTTCGACAACCTTTTTTCGGGAGCCCTGCGGGCGTCTGGCTGTTTTCTTGGCGACTTTCTTGGCGACTTTCTTGGCGGCCTTCTTGGCGGCCTTCTTGGCAACCTTCTTGGTAGCCTTCTTGGGGGCCTTCTTGGCGGCCTTCTTGGCGGGCTTCTTGGCGGGCTTCTTGGCGGGCTTCTTGGCGGGCTTCTTGGCGGGCTTCTTGCTGGCTTTCCTGGCTGGCTTTGTCGGACGGCTTTTTGCTGGCATCGTTTGGCTTCTCCGGGTGTTCATGAGCTCTGAATCGGATTCTGGTGATATTGCTGATATTGCAAAGCAATATCAATGCCAACATCTTGAGTCTGTCAGGAATAGCCGCGACAACAACATATCGTGCAAACGAGACCGTCGCCTGCACATTATTGGTGCAGGCGACGATTGCCTGGCACTCAGATTGTCCACGGGCTGTCTGTTGTAGTAGAAGGGGTCTGATTACCCACGTCGACCGAGGACAATTCACTCTATGGCGAAGTTGATCGTTTACTACGCCCACCCCGGCCACAAGCACTCGCATGCAAATAGGGCGATGGTGGCCGAAGCGAAAAACGTCGACGGCATAACGTTCGTTGATCTCTATGCCGAGTATCCGCGTTTCGAAATCAACATAGACCGCGAACAGCAGCGCTTACTCGATCACGATGTGATCCTGTTCCAGTTTCCGATGTTCTGGTACTCGACACCGTCACTCATCAAGGAGTGGCAGGATCTCGTGCTCGAACACGGCTTCGCGTACGGTGCCGGTGGCGACAAACTGGCCGGCAAGTGCATGATCCTGGCGGTCACGACTGCCGGGCAGAAAGACGCCTACACCCGGCAGGGCTATCAAAAGTATCCAATTCGCACCTTCCTGACGCCGCTCGAGCAGACGGCGAAACTTTGCCACATGGAGTTCTCTGCACCCTATGTTCTCTATGGGTCGCTCCGGGCGCCGCAGGAAGGTCTGCTGGAGCCGCACGCCAAAGGCTATCGCAAGCTGCTGGAAGCAATTCGCGACGACCGCTACGACCTGCAGGCCGCCGTTCACGGCGAAGTCATTTCCTGTAACGAATTGCCGATTCTCGAGGAGACCTGATCATGGGCGAAATTCTTTTGCTCGCCTTCCTGTTCCTGATTGCCGGCGTTATCGCCGTCCCGATTGCGTCGCGACTTGGGCTTGGTTCGGTGCTTGGCTACCTGATTGCCGGTATCGCCATCAGCCCGCTGTTAAAGCAGCTGCATGTCGACGTGGTCAGCATCCAGCATTTCGCCGAGTTTGGCGTTGTCATGATGCTGTTCCTGGTCGGCCTCGAGCTTGAACCGCGCTTGCTGTGGAACATGAGGCACAAGCTGCTTGGCCTGGGCGGCCTGCAGGTAGGTATTACCGGCGCCATTGTCATGGGCGTCGCGATGGCACTCGGTCAGCCATGGAGCGTCGCGATGGCCATCGGCATGGTGTTCACGCTTTCGTCAACGGCCATCGTGCTACAAACGCTGAACGAGAAAGGCCTCATGAAAAGCGACGGCGGACAGTCGAGTTTTTCGGTCTTGCTGTTCCAGGATATCGCCGTAATCCCGATGCTGGCGTTTATTCCACTGTTGGCTCTGCCAGAGCTGGCAGGCGTGGCGACTGGTGCCGCAGGTGACGGGCACGGATCGGGCATGAGTTTGGTTGATGGCCTGAGCGCCTGGCAGCAGTTTGCGGTCACGGTCGTTGCCATCGCAGCCGTAGTCGTTGGCGGCAGTTACCTGACCCGGCCCGTATTCCGTTTCATCGCCATGGCGAAGTTGCGTGAACTATTTACGGCCGTTGCCCTGATGATGGTGGTCGGTATCGCCTTGCTAATGACGCTGGTCGGTCTGTCTCCGGCACTCGGCACTTTTCTTGCCGGCGTCGTACTTGCGAATAGCGAGTACCGACACGAACTGGAAAGCGATATTGATCCGTTCAAGGGCCTGCTCCTTGGTTTGTTCTTTATCACCGTGGGTGCGGCCATTAACTTTGAGTTGTTAGCCGCGAACTTCGGCCAGATCATCGGCATGACGCTTGGCCTGATGCTCATCAAATCGCTGGTTCTCCTGGCGCTCGCCTATGCGTTCAAGATTACGAATGCCAGCCGCTGGTTATTCTCGCTCGGCCTCGCTCAGGCCGGCGAATTCGGCTTTGTGCTGCTTGCGTTCACCGTGGCCAGCTCTGTCATCCCGGCCGCACTCGCCGATAAATTGTTGCTCGTCGTGGCCCTGTCGATGCTGCTAACGCCTGCGCTGTTCATCCTGTACGACAAGGTCATCGCTCCTCGGTACGCGGGCGCCCAGGCCAGGGAGGCGGACGAGATAGATGAGGACGGTAGTATCATCATCGCGGGCGTTGGTCGCTTCGGCGGCGTCATTAACCGGATCCTGCTGGCCGCGGGTTACAAAACGGTGGTGCTCGACTATCACTCGGAACACCTGGAGCGACTGCGCGCGTTCGACATCAAGGTCTTTTTCGGTGACGCGACGCGACCGGACTTGTTGCATGCGGCCGGTATCGACAATGCGAGAATGCTGATTATTGCGATTGACGATGGTGAGCAGGCTACAGAGCTGGTTCGTTACGTCGTCAAGCATTACCCGCACATCTACGTCGTCGCGCGCGCCGTCGACCGTCACCATGTTTACGAACTGTGGGCCGCCGGCTGTCGTGACATTATTCGGGAGCAATTCGACAGCTCGGTTCGTGCTTCGCGGTCAGCGCTGGAGGCGCTTGGCCATCACCCCTTCGACGCCGAACGGCAAACACGTGCTTACGTTGAGAATGATAAAATTGCCATGCGCGAACTCGCCGAACTATACGATCCCGATATTCCTGTACATGAGAACACCGCATACGTCGAACGGACCAAAGCTATCCTCGCGAGTCATGGGGGCGCCATGCAGCAGAGCATGAAAGGCTTCGGCAGCCGCGTTGAACGTGGCTGGGTGCCGCCCTCGCTCGACGATGAAGCGGCCGCGATGGCTGACAATACTGCACAAGGCGACTTGTCTGGTGACTAAGTCGACAAAAGCTGCGCTTCTATCAGGCCTTATTTTTCCCGGGATCGGGCACATTGTTCTGAAGCAATACCGGCGCGGCTCAATACTGATGCTGGTTGCGCTGGTAGCGATATCAGCTGTCGTCAAGATCGCATTTCAGCGGGCGCAGGCAATTGTCGATGGCGTTATGAGCGGAGAATCATCTCTTGAAACAGGGGCTATTTCAGAACTGCTCGCTGATTCTTCTAACGATACGGACGGCCTCGTCTCGAGTATATCTATGGTTGTTTTCATTGCGTGTTGGCTATTTGGAATCATCGACTCCTATAGGGTCGGCCTCGCCCGGAATTCTGCTAATTCGCAAGACAAATAATATCGGATACAGCGCCATTGCATAAAGTATTGGTCGCATTGGAATTGAGTACCGAGGATACGGTGCAACGACCATGTGCATGAGCAGAAAGTAGACAATCAGTAGCGAAATTGCGCGAAGGAAGAAAATGCTGTCGGCGGACCGGCGCTGTAACTTTCTTGGTAACCAGACAATCAGAGTGCCTATGAGTGCCAGCACCATCAGAATTCCATGAATCTTCTCCATGTAATACGCCGACAAATAGAACTTGGGTATTTCGAAATAGGGACTACCTTGGACGTGATAGACGAAAATAGCATCTGCCCCCGCGATTATTTTCCACGACAGGACCGTTTGAATCTTCCCGATGAGATACCAGTTTGCGTACTTGCGCGGCTCTGCTTTTGCACGGCGCCCAATTTCTGCGAGTGTTACACCTAGCGATTGATCCAGTTCCGGAGACATCGGGTCCGCGCTGTACGCATAGCCCAGCGAATCTTCCTGATCTTCGTACATCATATTCGGATACATACCGTGATGAATGCTCTTGATTAGCTGGCTGGTGTCAGCGGCATCTCCCGATATCAAAGTATTGCGTACTAGCCAAGGGGTAGTGACGATCGCGGCACCAATGAAGACGAATATCATTTGACGTACCGTAAAACGCAATTTCGAAAAGATCAGGTAGCCCAGCATTACAAACAAGTACGCCTGGATCCACGGTCTGGTCATCGTCGCCATTGCCAGCAAGAGCCCCATCAGGAGAAACAACGGTAGCCGGCTTTTCGCGTTCACGAGGCTGAGTATCCAGACAAACGCCATGAGTAAGAAGCAGAACAACGTCTCCGTTAAAAGGAATAAATTCATGTTAACCAAGTGTGGACTGAGTGCAGTTAGCCCCGCGACGCCGAGTCCATACAGTCGCCCGAAGGGTGAAAATGATGCATAGGCCAACAATATTGTGAGCGTGCTCAAGAATACTTGCCCAAGAAGCGCCCTATCGCTTTGTTCTTTTGAATAATCCCCGCCAAGAAATAACGTGAGATAGAGCGGATAGCCGGGAGTGATCAGCGCATCAGGTTCAATTTCTTGTCGGGCCACCTCTTTGTCGGTGTCAGCGGGTAGCAAACCCATCTTCCCGTAACCGTATATGCCGAAGTTATTCAAATTGTATGCATACAAGAAATATCTCGCGGCGTCTCCATGTGGGTAAAGGGGCACGACGCTGCGCGCAAAAGCCTGATAGCGCAGCGTTAGTCCAAATACGAGGATGACGAATAACGCACCGAGTGCGGCAAGCGCGAGAGAATTTGAAGTTCGACTTAGAGGCACGCGGTAATCCTGTGTTTTTTTAAAGTGGCCGTGTACCAACAACCAGCAGATTCTTTCCAAACGACCCCAGCATGATTCGGTCGAGGATTCGGCTTATCGGGAACAAGAAGCGATCATATATTTTCACTGAGCCGGGGCTGATGACGCCTGTCTTATTCCCTATGCCGCGGTAAACGAGAGCCAGGAAGAATCCGAGACTATCAACATACGTGGCTGTATCGATCTGAAAACTTGCGTCCCCCATTTTCGCGACGAGATCCCTGCGTCGGTAACGACGGTGATGACCGACCAGTCGATCCATCTCACTGAAAAGCAGATTGAAAGCCGGAACGTAAATGATGATTCTACCGCCAGGGCGAATTCTGTCGTAGAGAGCAGCCAGCGCTGCGCAATCGTCTTCAATATGTTCGAGCACGTTCAGCGAATAGACGCAATCGACTGAACTTGACGGTACGGCTTGCAGATCCGAGTAAACGGTGAGGCCTGCCGCTGATAATGTATTTCGCAAATCGGGATCTGGCTCGACACAAATCACAACAACGTCTGTCGTTGAGAATGGCAGTGCGAAGGTGCCCGCACCTGCCCCAAAATCCAGTATGTCGTTCCCCACCAGGTTGCGCCGTACAAGATCAAGCAGAAAACGATTGTAATTCTGTGCCTCTTTCATGGCCTCGAGGTTTTCGACGCCCGAATACTCAAACCCGGCTTGCGCTTGATCTTTCACCTAGGCTGAGTCCGCGCTGATCGATCGGCGATACACAAAGCGCTGGACCAACAGAAAATTGGAGAGAAGCGCCACGACTGCACCGGCCGCCAAAGGTAATACCGGTATTGCAGCCAGGCGAGGAACGAGTTCGATAAGCAGCACGTAAACGCCGAGGTTAATTACCGCTCCGCTCAACTGCACAACAAAATATCCGGAGTACTCTCGGCGGGTGGGGGGCCCTGCCCCGAACACCCACCGGCGATTAAGCAGCCAGGTCACTGTCACTGCCAGCGTGAATGACACAGCCCGTGACGCGTAGTGACCATAGCCCATGCCATTTACGAGCAAGGTCAGAACGGTCGCATCAACAAGAAACCCCACGCCGCCCACAAGCGCAAACCGGACCAACCGCTGTTGAGTTGGGGCTACTTGCGGCGACGCGCCGGACATTACTGCAACGCCGTTGGCGCATGTTCAACGGCATCCGTCGCACGAAGATTTCGCCGTCCTCGAAAGCGCGGAACGCTCAGGTAATACAGTCTTTTCATTTCCCGGCGACCCAATGTAACGGTGTCGAGAATGGCACCACACGCAAGCAGAAAAAACGCAAGCAACATGAGTCCGGTGGCAAGGATTGCCGTTGGAAAACGCGGCACCAGTCCGGTGTCAACGTAAGTAATCAGTAGCGGCCATGCCAGGATCAGGGAAGCAAGTGCGAACAACAAGGAGAGCACTCCAAATACCATTAGTGGTTTTTCTTCTTTGGTAAGTTTGATGATCGTCTTCAAGATATGCCAACCATCGCTGTACGTGTTCAATTTACTTACGGAATCAGCCGGTCGCGCTTTGTACGGGAACGACATCTCCTCGATAGGCATTTTGAGCTCCAGCGCATGCACGGTAAGTTCCGTTTCAATCTCGAAGCCCGTACTCAAGGCTGGAAACGACTTTACGAAGCGGCGGGAAAACACGCGATAGCCGGACAACATGTCAGAAATTCTGTTACCAAACAGAAATGCGACCAAGCGTGTCAGGAGCGCATTGCCAAAGCGGTGTCCCGCAGGGTAAGGAGAATCATCCGACGCCACACGCGCTCCGACAACCATATCCAGGCACTCGTTCTCGAGCTGCTGGACCATGGCCGGTACACCACTGGCATCGTAGGTATCGTCTCCGTCCACCAGGACATAAACGTCCGCCTCGATATCGGAGAACATTCGACGAACCACGTTGCCCTTGCCGGGCAAGGCCTCTTTGCGCACAACCGCACCTGCCTGCGACGCAATCGTGGCCGTGTCATCGCCAGATTGATTGTCGTAGACGAAAACGGACGCACCTGGCAGCGCCTTTCTAAAATCCTGAATCACCGCAGCAATTGTTGCGGCTTCATCGCGGCACGGAATGAGTATGGCGAGGCGCGCCTTCTCAATCCCCGATTCGTGGCCTGATGCTGTCATAGGGTCCCGGGCGGCTAATGATGCTGGATCAAATCATTCGCCGATGCGGTTCTTTTCGTTCTTCTTTGCTTTCTTCGCGGCCTTTTTCTCTTTAGCCGTCATTAATGGCTGCTTCTTGGTCTCTTTGTTGCTCTTCTGTTCTTTACTCATGGTTTTTGCCCCTGCTCTCAACTGATTTTGCGTACGCCCGTAGAAGCGCCGCAGACCTTAGCAAGGCTATATTACCCAAGCCTCTGTGCAATTGCGCAGTCAAAATCCTTCACATCACCAGAAGCCAGCGCACCCCAGGCATCGCGGAACAGGGCTATTTCCTGTATCGCGAGACGGCCGTGCGCGGCGCAGGTCCTTGGCTTGCGAATTGCAGATGTTGAGATGCTCGAGAGCTCCCAGGGCCCACAGATCATGGAAGTGAATTCCTCCCCGGGGTGACGAGCGAAGCGAGGAATGCCCCGAATCAGGACAGCACAGCTGCCCGAGCTGCCATCATGTGTATCCTTGCACTCATGAAGAAATCACTACTTGTTGCTTTCGTCGTCTTGCAGGCCGCCTGTGCGGGAGTTGCACCGGATCATCCGGTTGACGCTCAAACGGGTCCAGTGGCCTCGTCCGAAGACTTTCGAATCGTGGCCGGCAGCGGTTGGAAAGGACACCTGAGCTACCTCGACTATTCCAGCGAGGCCCTCTCGGAAATTCCAGTTGAGATTCAGGTTGACGAGCCCAGCGGCCGTACGCTGGTCTATGCGATTCGATACCCAGGTGAAACGCAATACAACTCCGAGGAGAAAATTAAATTATCCCGCGACGGTCGCAAGTTGAACGGCGGCTTGATTATTGCTCGCAAGCGGAAAGACAACGGCGATCTTATATTGGTGACCACCAACCAGGGAAAAGATGATAACCGCCGCGCTGATATCCGCATGACGTATACGATCGGCAGCACGGCATTTTCAATTTCCAAGGAGGTCCGACTTGAAGGTGAAAGCGATTATTTTCTACGCCACCAATATTCACTCGGCCGTTAAACGTTAAACCTAACGAGTGGCCGAGGTAACCCTCGACACGCGGATTTCAGGTCGCTAGCCGGTCGGTCTGATATTTGCGTTGAGCCGGAACAGGTTGGTCGGATCGTACTGGTTCTTGAGATCAACCAGCCTCGGATAATTCGGCCCATAGTTGCCCCAGATCTTCTTCTCGGTATCCTCGTTGAGGTTGGTATAGAAACCGGCCATATGAGGCGCGAGCGCATTGTAGAATTCGCGCACGGCGGCGATACCGACCTCGTTCTGAGCCGGATCGTCTGACGCGTATTGAATGCCGAAGTTGACGGCGACGTTGCGATGCGCAAAGGCAGTAGCATCGGTAGCCACCCGTGAACTCGCGCCACCGAGATGTTGGAACCATGAAGCCGTCGTGCCTCGGTTCGCGAAATCCACCATGATCTCGATAACCTCCGGTGTGAGTCCATTCAGGAAACCGGACTTCAGATAATTTTGTTGGCCGTGCGCAGTGAGGCCGTCCCAGGCAGTCTGAATTACCTGGTAGGACTGCGGCCCCAGCTTGCCCGCCTTTAATCCCGGATATGCCAGCATTGGTGCCAGCGCCTTTTCACCCGCGGCGTGATCGCCCGTCCAGACAACACCGACGATGGCAATCATATTGCCGTCCTCGCCCGGCGCAAAGAAGGGTTCGATGTTGGCCTCGTCAGGTAACGTCTCGAGCAACTCGGCATAAAACTCGAGGAAGTCTCTGTCTATTGCGTAAATCAGATCGCCACCGTAAACGGTCGGATTGAAGGGGTGCAAATTAAAGACAAATTCGGTTACGACGCCGAAGTTGCCGCCACCACCGCGTAAACCCCATAGCAGGTCGGTGTTTTCTTCCTCGCTTGCACGAACCACATCGCCGCTCGCCGTTACGACCGTTGCCGCCAGCAAATTGTCGATCGCCAGCCCGGTCATGCGGTCGGTACGCCCCATGCCACCGCCAAGTGTGAAACCACCAACGCCCGTATGCGAAACCGTGCCGGTCGTGGTTACCAGGTTATGCGGTAACGTCGCACCGTCGACGTGCCCGAGCAAGGCCCCGCCGCCTACGCGAGCACTCATTCCATCGACGTCGACATCGACTGCGTGAATTTGCGACAGGTCGATCATCATGCCGCCGTCAGAGGTGCACTTGCCGGGATAGCTGTGACCACCGCCCTTCACTGAAACGAGCAGATTGCGGTCACGTGCAAAATTGACTGCGTTGACAACATCAGCTGTGCTGACGCATTGCACAACCATAGACGGCCGCTTGTAATCGAACATTCCGTTCCAGACACGCTTCGCAGCCAGATAGCCTTCGTCGGCCGGCAGGTACAGGTGACCGGAAAGGCTTTCGGCGAGCTCGCCTATCGCCGCCGTCTCGAGTGAGATTTCCTGTCCGGCCGACGAGACCGCCGGTATCAGGCTACCGATATCAGTTGCCTTGGGCGCCGTGTCCTGTCCGCATCCAGGAATCGCAGCCGCAACCGCAGCCGCTAGCGTGGTCTTGCAAAAAGCTCGTCTGTGCATGGCTTTACCCCGTGCGGCGCCAAAAGTGACGCTCCTGGACAAAGTTTAGACCATTTCGCGCAATAATCACGGTGCCTGACGCCAAAGGGAGTTTGTCGAACGCAAATACACCCACGGGTCTCCAACAATGGCCGGTATTTTGAATCGGGATCCCTATAATCAGTACCTCGCCTACCACGAAGACCAGACCCCATGGCTCAAAAAATCGTATCGCCACAACGGCAAGCTGAGGAACATCGCACGTGGTGTTGATCGTCATAGGCGCCATCATCGGCAAGCTCGCCGGCGGCGTGCCGGGGCTGATCATCGGCGGCTTCATCGGCTATGGCGCGGGCGTTGTTTTCCGGAAGTGGATCGTCGGCGGGCTGCGCGTTGTGCAATCGCAGCTGATCGATTCGGTCTTTGCGGTCATGGGTGCGCTCTGCAAGGCCGACAACGTCGTCACCCGCGACGAGATCGATGCCGTCGAGCAGATGTTTGGCATGCTCAACCTGCACGGCCAACAACGCGAAAAGGCAAAAGCCGCCTTCAACCGCGGCAAGCAAGCCGATTTTGATCTCGATGGCGCTATAGACCAGTTCGCGCGCATCAGCCGCGGCCGCGGTCCGTTGCTGCAGCTGTTCCTGCAGCTGCAGTGCATGGCTATAGCTGCAGACGGGCACATCGATGCCGCCGAACACGCGATGCTGGTGCGTATCGCGCGACGGCTGGGTCTCAGTGAAGCAGACGTGTCGCAGCTCGAAGCACTGTTGCGTGCCGGGGCTGGCGGCCCGTCGGCGGCCGGTGGCAAACCGGCGCAGGACAGGCTAGCCGACGCCTACGTTGCACTCGGCGTGACGGCGGAGACGAATCCAGCCGAGATCAAGCGCGCGTATCGCAAACTAATCAGCAAGAATCATCCCGACAAACTGGCCGCCCGTGGTTTGCCGGAAAGCATGCGCGCCGTCGCCGAGGAACGCTCGCGCGAAATCAATTCAGCCTACGACCTGATCAAGTCCGCAAGAAGCGACGTGAAATAGCGATCACCCCGACTTTCAATTCGCTTCCTTACCCGCGGCGATCGATTGGGCCTGCATGCGCCGGTCGAGCCATGGCACGAGCCACGGTGCGAATCGAGTGACGTAGTGAATGCGTCGCGAATGCCTGTCCGGGAATACATGTAGCCGATTGCGGCGGACGCCGTCGATTATCTGCCTCACGACGTCTGAAGGTTCCGAGATCAGGTACGCAGGTACGATCCGTCGTTGCTCGTATCCGTGTTGTGGCGAGTCGAGAATCGGCGTCTGGCTGAAACACGGGTAGACGTTGGTCACGTGAACGCCGGTGCCTTCCAGGTCGGCGGCCAGGGATTCACCGAAACCACGCAACCCGAATTTTGACGCACAGTAAGAGGACAAGCCCTGGGAGCCGACCCAGCCGGCCAGAGATGACATGTTGACGACATGTCCACTGCCGCGTTCGACCATACCCGGAAGAAAGAAATTACAGAGCCGCATCGGCGCCAGCAGGTTTAGCTGCATGAGCGTTTCCCAGCGGTCCCGCGGGACATGGTCCAGGCGCCCGGCGACGCCGACACCTGCGTTGTTGATCAGGATATCCGGTACCACCCCGCGGGACGCGCAGATTGCAGCGACGGCGTCGCAGCCCTCCTCCGTCGCAAGATCAGCGGTAACCGAGACGACAAGATCGTCGCCGGTATCATCAGTAACAACGCGCAACGCGCGATCGCTGACATCAGTCAGGATCAGCTTCGCACCCGCGGCACGAAACTGTTGCACCATGTGTCGACCGAAGCCACCGCCGGCACCGGTAATCAGGACGGTCTTCTTCCGTGGATCTGTCATAGTCTTTTATTTTTTTAACTCTTCGCGCACCAGGTCAGCCAGTTGCTGCTGGCCAAAGCTGGGCAACGGCCGGCCGTTGACAAAGTATTCCGGCGTCGCACTGACTTTCAGGAGTATGGCGTCTTTCTTGTCCTGTTCAATGCGCAGCAGTACTTCCATAGCATTCATGTCAACCATCAGCTGCTCCATATTCAAGCCCACACCCACAATGGCTGGCGCGATTCTGTCGGGCTGAACAGTATGGTGCTGCGTCCACTGGGGTTGCGATGCCAGCAGAGCTTCCAGGGTCTGCCAGTACTTGTCTTGTTTCCGGCTCGCTTCCAGGATTCTGACGGCGTAGTCAGAGCCGGTATGGAATGCGACATGGCGAACCGACAGACGGATCTCGCCCGGCATCTCGGCCATCCACTGTTTAACCATTGGATAAAACACGGCACAGGTTTCGCACGCCGGATCGAGAAACTCCACGATATGCACCTTGGCACCCGGGTCGCCGAGCGTTGGGGCATGTTCGCTCGCGAGGGCTGCCTGGCGAGCCGCGGCCTCAGCTTGCGAAGACGCAGCGTCGTCACTATCGTAAAGAAATGTCGCTGCCACGATGGCAAGCACCAGAACCACGACGGCTGCTGCGATGAGACTCGTTCGGCTGGAGCGGTTCTCCGCGTTCACTTGCTTGCTTCCGGTCTTTTTGCTCATAGAGATTCCTGTTCTTCTAAGCTTCGTTTCTGACGTTTGCTAGCGATGGCCTTCGGACGGCAAGGGGCGGGTCAGGATATACAGGGCGGCAGCGCTCAAGGCGACAATCTGACAGGCGATGATCCATAACGGCGCACCGAACAGCCAGGTGATGACCGGCGTAATTAAGATAACAATCATCGCAGTACGTTTCACGTTGCGGTCGATGCTGCCGTCGCGGTGCCAGTTGTCGATCAAGGGCCCGAAGGATCGGTGCTCTCGCAACCAGCGATCCAGCCGCGCCGAAGAGCGAGCAAACGCGAAGGCGGCGATCAGCAGAAACGGCGTCGTCGGCAACAACGGCAATACCACACCGACGGCTCCTATAACGACCGACGCCAGGCCCGTCAACAGCCAAAATAATTTAATTCCGGAATCCACGCTGGCAGTTCATCACACGAGGACCGGCACCGGCAAGTCCGGCAGGTGAAAAAGGGGTTGGGTCCATAAAGCCGGGGTCGAAACTGCTTGACAATTTAGTTGCATTGATCAACTATATAGTTGAGTTAGTCAACTAAAGGACGTTGCGGTGGAAGAGACACAAACACACACGGTCGTGCGCGAAGGCTATGCGCGCGTCGCGAAGGAAAAGACGAGCTGTTGCGGACCGACTGGCTGCGGTAGCACCACCGACATCGATACCGCGAAGCAGATCGGGTATTCGGACACGGATCTGGAGGGTCCTGCAGCTACCGGAAACCTCGGCCTTGGTTGTGGCAACCCGACAGCAATCGCAAATCTGCAGCCGGGTGAAGTCGTCGTTGACCTTGGGTCCGGCGCCGGCTTCGATGCACTGCTCGCCGCAGAGAAGCTCGGCAGCGATGGGCGATTCATCGGTGTCGACATGACACCGGAGATGCTGGCGCGCGCACGCACCAACGCCGTGAACGCTGGCTATGCGCAGACGGTAGAGTTCCGTGAGGGGTTGATCGAGGCACTGCCCGTCGCATCCGGGTCAGCCGACGTCATCATCTCCAACTGCGTCATCAACTTGAGCCCGGATAAAAAGACGGCGTTTCGCGAAGCGTTTCGTGTATTGAAGCCGGGTGGCCGGTTGGCGATCAGCGACATCCTGCTTACAGAGCCATTGCCGCCCGAGGTGGCGCAGAGCATCTCTGCATTGATCGCATGCGTCGCCGGCGCGGAAACAGAAGACGTCTACGTGGGACACATTCGCGACGCCGGCTTCGTGGCTATCGAGCTGCAGCGCCGGCCGGCCGGAGAGATATTCGACTTTGCCACGAATGATCCGGTCATCAGCGCAGCGATCGCGGAGTTCGGCGTCGAGCGAGCCAAGGAGGTCGCGGGGACTATCTTTAGCTATACGATTCAGGCAACGAAACCATGAGAACACTCGCAGCTGATGTGGTCGCGTTCTATCGTATGTTCGCAATGATGGAGCGAGACCAGGTCTGTTGTGGCACCGTCACCGTCGCACAATGCGCGGTACTTCAGACGCTACTCGACGGCACCTGCGATGCGTCGACCCTCGCCGGTCATGCGCGTGTGACAAAAGGGGCGATGACGCGACTGCTCGACGGGCTTGAGTCACGCGGATGGGTCGAGCGGCACCAAGACCCGGACGACGGACGACGTTGGCTGATCGAGCTAACCGCTAGCGGCACAAAGGAGGCGAAGCGGCTCGCCGGCATGACCGAGAACGCGGTCGCCCTGATCATGTCGCGGATGCCCAAGGACATGCGCAAGCCTGCGATCGCCATGATCGCAGAGTTGCGCAAGGCCGCCGAAGAAGTGCGCGACCAGATCGACTGTTGCTGAGGAATCGGGCACTAAAACCGCGGTTCGGCCCCGGTTAGCTGGCGCTGAACGTACGCGTCGCTGTATCGCACAATCTTCCGCGTTCCAAGTCTGTCACCGTTTTCGAACTCGCCAGCTCGCGCTGTTACCTCAAACATCGCCTGGCCGATTTGTTCAGCTCTCACGGCGGCACCGACAGGCGCAAAGAACCAAAATAGAAGGTCCTGCCCGATATGCGCTTCTTCGTCGGTCGGCCCGATGTAGTCCGGTCGATACGCAATCACCCGAAGATTCGTTCCTTCGGCGAACTCGAACAGCGTTCGCTCGGCACGCACTTTTTCGCGTGCCCACATTGCGCTTGAGTCCTCTGAGATATCACTGGAGCTGATGTAGTGAAACGAAATGTCAGGCTTGTCACTGACATTGATCCACTCCGCCAAGAAACGCGCCGGAAAGTCGACATGAATCATGCCGTAGGTTTCTTCGTCGACGCCGACAGAGCTTATTCCGATCGCCCAGTAGACCGCATCTGCGCCCGCTATTTGTTCCTGAATTGCTGAGTAGTCAAGATAATCCATGTGCCGAGTCATCTGTACTTTCCCGGAGGCGACACCTTGCTCTATTCGAGGTGTTGCACGCCGCGTAATGACATGAATTTTTCTGATTTCGGGATTCGCGAGAGCGGCTTTTAAAATGCCATCACCCGCGGTTCCGCTGGCACCGAAGATCGCGATCGTGTCGTAGGTTGCTGTTGCTTCCTCAAAGACCGCGATCGAGTCATCTTTCAGCGCGAGCATGACCACCCCGGCGATGTACACCAACGCAAACAGAGCGATCGGTATGAGGAGGATTGTTCTTATACGGGGAAACGTCATGGGCAGTGGATACTAGCACCGCAACGGCGATTCTGGTGGCCAGGGGCGGACCGATTCGCGAAGCGTGCCCGACGAGCCTGGTATTGCGTATACTTGAACCAGTGACGAAGCTGCATGTCGAGCGAGTCAGTATCATCGCGTGCCGGCGCACAGTGTCCCGCGTCTCATCGACCTCCTGGAGCAGTCACTGGCCGAACTCGAGACGTGGTGTAGGCGACAACAACCCTTACCGGAGAAAATTGATGTCTAAATCTGACCGAATTCCCCGCGACCGGGACAACGATCACACGCGCGAGATGGCCTCGCAGCGAGCTACCTTTGTGGCAGAGATGACGGGTGCCAAGCTGGATATGGTAGCGAGCTATACCATTGATCCGGCGGTAACCAACGGCAATATCGAGAACTTCACCGGCACCGCGCAGGTGCCGATAGGAATCGCCGGCCCGCTGACGATGGTCGGCGAGCATGCAAGGGGCGACTTTTATGTCCCTATGGCAACCACCGAGGGGACCCTGGTCGCCAGCTACAGCCGCGGCATGCGCGTCATCAGCGAATGCGGGGGCGCCAGGAGCACGGTCGTTAAGCACTCGATGCAAAGGGCGCCCGTTTTCATATTCGCCAATGCGCTGGAAGCGCGTGATTTCGGCGAGTGGCTGCGGGAAAACCTCGATTCGATTCGTGGCGTCGTCAAGATCTCGGTGGAAATACCCCGGCTGACGGAGATCGAGCAATATCCCGTCGCCAATATGCTGTAAATATGCTGTATACGCGATTCTGCTATACGACGGGCGACGCCGCGGGCCAGAACATGACCGGCAAAGCCACGCTCTTTGCCTGCGAGTGGATAAAAGCAAATCATCCTATGAAGCCGCAATATTTGTTGTCCGGCAACATCGAGACCGACAAAAAGCATTCGATGATGAACATGATTCAGACGCGCGGCAAACGCGTCATCGCGGAGTTCACGCTGAAGCGCGACGTGGCCAGAGAGCTTCTGCGTGTCGAAACGACGTCGTTGTATCGCTACCGGCAGATCGCGAGCGTCGGCATGGCGCAGGCCGGTTCGGCATACGGCGGCGCCCATTCCGCAAACGGTATTACTGCGATGTTCATTGCCACAGGGCAGGACGTGGCCAACGTTTCCGAATCTCATGCCGGCCTGAACTACATGGAATTGCTCGACAACGGTGACTTGTACTGGTCGGTTACCCTGCCGGCAATGATCTGCGCGGCGTACGGCGGCGGCACAGGCCTGCCGACACAGCGTGAATGCCTCGAGATGATGGACTGCTACGGCACCGGCAAGGCGGACAAACTCGCCGAGATCATCGCGGCTGTCGTGCTGGCGGGAGATGTATCGCTGTCATCCGCGATCCTTGCCCACGAATGGGTCAGCAGCCACGAGAAAATGGGGCGCAACCGCTAAGATGAAAATCCGTAGAGATCATGAGTACACGGACAGCACGGATACCGTGTTTGCTTTGTTTACCGATAAAGAAGAAATCAACGCGAAACAAGAGGCGCTCGGCGCGAGAAATATTAGCGTAGAGGAATGCGCGAGAGATACTGACGGTGCCGTCGTCAGGTTCGTACGTGAGCTGCCTGCCGAAGTGCCCGGCATCCTGAAAAAATTCCTGCAGCCCTGGAATACCGTGGAGCAGTCGGAGCAATGGCGAATTTGCGGCAGTGGCATGTACAAGGCGGACATCGCCATCGACATCGCCAACGTTCCGGTTACCATCAGAGGAACACTCGAACTCGAGCCTGTGAACGACGGCTGCATCAATCATGTTCGCTTAGGCGTTGACTCTGCTATTCCGTTCATCGGCAAGACATTGGCCGATTTCGTTGCGAAAGACTGCAAACGCATCATCGCCGACGAATACGAGTACATCAGCGATCGATTGGATCAAACCTGACGCGCGTACCGCAATCTTTCAAGCGGCGGCTACTTCCTGCGAGCCTCTCATCAGGCTCCAGCCAACTTGATCGCGTCCGCGATCTTTTCTGCGATCATGATAGTGGGTGCATTGGTATTGCCCGAGACCAAGGACGGCATGATGGATGCATCGACGACTCGCAGGGCCTGCAGCCCGCGAACCTGGGCGGACGGGTCGACAACTGCGGTCGCATCCGAACCCATACGGCAGGTCCCGACCGGATGATAGATGGTATCGCCTCGACGTCTGATGTCATCGATCAGTTCGTCGTCACCCGCGTCGCTGTCTGCGTACAGGGTTCGACCAACGACCTGTTCAAACGCCGTCGCATTCAGAATGCGGTGAACCAGTCGCGCACCCTTGAGCGTGCGTTCCAGATCGTCGCCCGCACTCAAGTAGCGCGGATCAATTGCCGGGGCGGAGCGCGGGTTGGAGTCGAGCAGCGTCACGCTTCCTCGGCTCTCCGGGCGCAGCACGCACACGTGGCACGATATACCGGCGGTGAAGTGCTTTTTCCGGCCATGGTCATCAACGATGCCCGGGACAAAATGCAGCTGGATATCCGGGACTGGTTCTTCGCCAGAGGTGCGTATGAACCCGCCTGCTTCGGCGAGATTCGACGTGAACGGGCCCTCTCCTCATCGCACGCATCGTCCTCGACAGCGTATATCCCATTGCATGTGATGAGGTCACCCGCCGAATCACCGTATAGTCGAAGTGATCCTGCAAGTTGTCGCCGACCTCGGGCGAATCATGGATAACCTCGATACCACGTTCTCTCAAGTGGGCGGCCGGGCCGATACCGGAAAGCATCAGCAGTTGCGGCGACTGAAGTCCGCCGGCCGATAGCAGCACCTCCCTATTCGCCTGTAGCGTTACGCTACGATCGCCGTTGTGGAACTGCACGCCGACAGCGCGCTTTCCGTCGATAACAATCTTCTCAACGTGCGCCCCGGTCAGCACGGTCAGGTTGCTTCGACTTGAAGCTGGAGACAGAAAAGCAGCGGCTGCACTGCAGCGGCGGCCATGTCGCTGCGTCACCTGGTAGAAACCCACTCCCTCTTGCGATTTGCCGTTGAAATCGTCGTTGGCGGGCAGGTTGAGCTCTCGTGCAGACTCGATGAACATCTGGCTCAACGGATTCTTGTATCGCAAGTCACTCACAGCCAGCGGTCCGCCTGTGCCGTGAAACTCGTCCTCACCACGCTCCTGATCCTGCGACTTCCTGAAATAAGGTAAAACATCGCGAAACGACCACCCGGTGGCGCCCGCCTCGTCCCACCGATCGTAGTCCGCGGGCGTCCCCCTGGCGTAGATCATGGCGTTGATTGAGCTCGAGCCGCCAAGAACCCGGCCTCGCGGCTGGAAGCCTCGTCGGCCATTGAGATGCTGTTGCGGAACAGTCTCAAAGCACCAATTGAGTTTCTTGTTTTCGCCCATCAGGGAGAAGCCGATCGGTGCGTGAATCAGCGGATTACTGTCCGCGGGGCCTGCTTCGATCAGACAAACACTAACCGCCTGGTTGTCGCTCAATCGATTGGCCAGTACGCAACCGGCGGAACCTGCACCAACAATGATGTAGTCGAACTGATCCATACGTACTTTAAATTACCATCCTGACGCGAACGAGTCTGTAGTCGTTTACCGGTAGAAGTCGCCCCAAAACAATTCGCTTATTCGGTGTTCAGCGTTATCCGATCGATAGTCAGATCGAAACTCGATCCTGTGTCGTCACCATCGGAAGATATCCAGAGACCCAGAACGACAACCGGTTCCTCAAATTGATACACCATCTCGAACTCGCCGGGCGATTCGAGATAAGTAACGCGGGTCTCATAAAGCAGGTCGTCAAGCGGGTGTGTGCGGCGGCTCCCGAGCAGCTTCTGCTGCTGGGTCGTCGACAGGAAATTGATGCGTTCGATACCCGTGCCTTTCGGAGCCAGCTTGAATAACTGCTGGATCCAGTTGGCGGCGATGCGGCGCTGCAGCCAGTTCAAGGTGCGATCGCCGGCTTCGACGATACCGAGTTTCAATATGAAGTCATCCGCGCCGGCTTCACCCTGCACCGCGCCCTGAGGGATATTCAGCTTCCCCGACCAGCGCGCTTTGACCGCCAATGACATGACCGCCAGCGGCTCGTCGAGCTTGTAGACCAGTGGACTGGCCGACTTGTTGACCGAGATATGCAGATTGCCGTCCTCCACCGATACGGTGTTGGCAGGGATACTGCTGAACGACAGTGACGTCCATCGCTGCAGGTCCGAAACCGGTATCTCGGTCGCCGCTGCGGCTGAACCCAGCATCATCAGGACGCCCACAAGTGGCTTTTTCATGTAATTTCCCTATAGTTTCCGCAGTGCGTATTTATTGCACCGCTTGAAGCAGTGACAGATATTATTTTCTGAAAACGACAGGCTTGAATATGGTTCCGATCGTCTCGTTGCAACGTCAAGTTGGTCGCCTCCTGACAATACTAACGCTGATAGGCGCGCTATTCGCCGCGCAATCGTCGCTTGCCGCCAGCGTCGATGTCGCCGTCTCGGACGCTGACGGAACGGCAGCGGTCGGTCAGGTCGTCATCTTGCGCAATTCGCTGACCGGTTTTGAGTCCAGCAACACGAGCAGCTCGTCAGGCCGAGCGCGCTTCGTCGGGGTGCCGGCGGGACCGGGCTACGTCGTGGTTGTCGATGGTATCGAACTCGCTGCCGACATCGGGCTGCGCAGCAACGAGTCGCGCGCGGTATCGGTCCGAATGATTGAAAATATTACGGTGACGGCGCGCGCGAACGCGATAGCCATCAATTCGCTGGACGCCGAAGTCAGTGCCAGTCTTGATCGCAACGATTTGCGGGCGCTGCCTATTGAGGCGCGTGACTTGTCGAGAGCTTTGATTCGATTGCCCAACGTCGTGCCGTCGACTGGCTTCTTTCCGGAAGCGCCACCGGTTTCCATCAACGGTGCCAACGGGTTGTTCACGCAGTACCTGATCGACGGCCTCGACAACAACGAAAACTTTTTAGGCGGACCCAAGTTTCCAATATCCACGGGCTTTGCCTCCGACGTTACGGTGCTCGCCTCCTCTTACTCTGTGGAATACGGCCGCACCGGCAACGGCGTGGTCAACGTGACCTCCCGCTCCGGTAGCAACGAGTGGTTCGGCGAAGTTTTCTACCTGGTGCGCCCTGGCGCTTCTGTCGACGCGGCCTCGCCGTTTGCCAGTCGCGACCTGTCCGGCAACGCCGTGCGCGATGGCTTTCGTCGTGACCAGGTCGGCTTCTCAATCGGCGGCCCGATCAAACGCGACCGCACTTTCTTCTATGTCAACGTCGAGTATACGAAGGACGACAAAGACAACCTGCTCTCGTCGCCGGCATTGGGGATCAACGAGACCGTTGCGGGTAAAAACGAAACGCTACTGGCATCGGTCAAGCTGGATCATCGCCTCAACGACAGCTGGCGCCTTGCTTTTCGCAGCAACTACGGCGGCGCAGACATTGAGCGCCAGGGTGGCGGCCTCGACGGCGGTGTGACGTTTCCGTCAGCAGGCTCGATACAGCAGCGCAATTCGCTGCTGAGCGCGGTTTCCGCGATCTACGACAACGATGCGTTTACGTCGGAAACAAGCCTCGCCTACAGCCGCTTCAACTGGGACTACGCCCGACCGCGCGTCGGCAGCAGTCCTCAGGTCACAGTCGAGTCGCCGGACGGCCTGACCGCCGCGGTGCTGGGGCATCCGGGATTCAACTTCAACGAGCGAGAGAATTCTGTGCAGCTGCAGCAGCGATTCACCTGGCTGACCGACATCCACACCTTCAAGTTCGGCGTGGATGGCATGCGCTCCGACTTCAGCCTGGCGGGCGGCGGCAACCAGGCGGGCAACTACCGCGTGCGGCTAACGCAAGCGGAGCTTGACCAGGTTCGCGCCCTCAATCTCGGTGCGGCCCTGGGCGTCAACGACATACCATCGACGGTCGCAGTTATCGACTATGGCGTCGAGCTGCAGCCGGCGCGATTCGGTGACGAACAAGACCAGCTGGCGTTGTACTTCGAAGATCAGATCAGCCTGTCGCAGGATCTGACATTGACCGCAGGCCTGCGCTGGGACTACGACAGCCTGACAGAAGCGGGTTCAGGCTCGGCAGACCTCGATAATTTTGCGCCGCGACTGGCGCTGAACTATCGCGCCCGCGAACGCCTCGCGTTTCGTGGCGCCGCCGGCGTCTATTTCGGGCGTATCCCATACACAGTACTCTCGGATGCGCTGCAGCAAAATACGACAGCGGCGGCGTTTCGCGGACAGCTTGGTGCATTGGCCGATGCGGGCCTGCTGCCGGTGGACATCGATCCTGTGAGCGTGACATTCGACGGCAACCTGACCGTCAATCCGGCCTGTCCGGACGGCTATCTGCAGTGTCCGACGCCTGCAGAGGTCAGCAACCTGCGGGACACGGCAATTTCCAATGAGCGCAGGATCCTGAACCCCGATGGCCTCGACAGTCCCTACACCGTGCAGCTCTCCGCGGGCGCCCAGTGGCAGTTCAGTGAACAGTGGCTCGGCTACGCCGATCTGCTTTATTTTCGAGGTTACAACCAGCTCCGCCTGCGCGATCTCAATGCGCCGGCAGCGTTCACACCGAACCTCGCGGCATTGACCGATGCCAACGTAGCGGCACTTCGCGCGTTGCCGGGTGACGCCGAGCGGCGCGTACTGGCCGAGTCATTGGGATTGATACGCAGCCAGTCGGCAGCGGATGCTACACGGGCGGTCGCGCCAGTGCCCGGCGGCGCGCGCCAGATCGTCGTGTCGGAAACGAGCGGCGAGTCAAGATACAAAGCGCTTAACCTGACGATCGAGAAACAATCTGCCGGCGACAGCTGGGGCCTGTTGGCGACCTACACACTTTCCGAATTGACCAACAACACTGACGACATCAACTTTCGTTCGGCCAACTCGAATCGGTTCGAGGAAGAATGGGGTCCGTCGGTCAACGATCGCCGGCACGTCATATCCACCGTGTTCTATTTCTATCCGCTGGACACCGTTACGTTCGCTGTTGCCGGGCAGTTCGAATCAGGACAGCCAATCAACCTGATTCCCGACGCCGGCATCTACGGCACCACCGACCTCAACGGCGATGGTGCATCGTTCGCCGATGCGTACCTCGGTAACTCGGACCGGGCTCCCGGCGTATCACGAAATTCCGATCGCTTACCATGGTCCGCCACAGTCGATCTCAGCCTGCGCTACCAGCCGCGGCTCGGCGATGGCCACCTGGAGTTCTCGGCTGACGTGTTCAACCTGTTTAATCGAGAAAACCTGTCGGGCTTTGCCAACTCCGCGACGCAGTCGAACCAGATCCAGGTTTTCGGACGGCCGTTCACGCGACGCAATGCCGGCGCACCGCGCCAGTTTCAGTTCGGCGTGCGCTATCTTTTTTGATGTGTTTACGACGACACGCTGCACACCTCATAGCCGGCTGCTTCGCGGCTGTCTTGCTGGCCGCGGGCGGCGCAGCGGCAGAACAGGATAACTGGCCAGCCGTTGTTGCCGAAGCCAGGGGACAAACCGTTTACTTCAACGCCTGGGGCGGCGATCTCACGATCAATCGGTATCTCCAGTGGGCCGCAGATCGGCTGCGTGAAGACCACGGCGTTGAGCTGCGTCACGTCAAGGTCACCGACATTGCCGAAGCCGTGGCGCGAGTTCGCGCAGAGCGCGCTGCCGGACGGGACGATAACGGTTCCATTGACCTGCTCTGGATCAACGGCGAGAACTTCGCCGCCCTGCAGAGCGCCGGACTACTTCATGGCCCCTGGGTGTCAGAGGTCCCCAATGCGTCTTACGTGGACTGGGAAGGTAACCCCACCACGCTGATCGATGGCACCATCGCGACGGACGGATTCGAACTGCCGTGGGGAACGGCGGCACTGACGCTTTTTTTTGACAAGAGCCAGGTCTCGCTGCCGCCAACAAATCCCGCGACGCTGCTGCGCTGGATCGGGGATCATCCGGGCCGCTTCAGCTACCCGCAGCCACCGGCGTTCCTGGGTAGCGCGTTTCTTAAACAGCTGCTGCTCCTGCTCGTTGATGATTCGGGGCATTTGCAGCAGCCGGCCGGCGATGATTTCGGCAAGGTGACGGAACCACTTTGGGCATGGCTCAACCAGGCGCACCCGCACATGTGGCGTCGGGGCCGCCTCTTTCCGCTGAGCGGGCCCGCGCAGCGCGATTTGCTGGCTGTCGGCGAACTCGACTGGATGCTTTCCTACAATCCTTCCGAGGCGAGCAGAGCTATTCGCAACGGTGATTTACACGACGGCATCGGCGCAATGCATTTTGCAGGCGGCGCACTGGCAAACAGCCACTTTATAGCCATCCCTTACAATTCCAGCGCTACCGCCGGCGCACGCGTGGTGGCGAACTTCCTGCTGTCGCCGGAGGCGCAGGCGCGCAAGGCCGATGAACAACATTGGGGCGATCCAAGTGTGCTGGATATCGACAAGCTCGACACTGACGATCAGCAGGCATTCAGCGCCCTGCAGATTGGCACCGCAACACCGCCAGCGGCGAAACGCTATTTACCCGAGCCACATCCCAGTTGGACAACCGCTCTCGAGCAAGCCTGGCTCGAGCGCTACGTGCGTTAGATGCTGCGTCGGCCTGCGATAGTCATCCTGGTTGCGGTGTCGGCAGTTCCGACAATCGCCGGGCTCGCCGCGGCACTGTGGTTTGGTCTCGACGCGGGCGCATTCTCGCGGGTGCTCGGCACGCCCGGTGTCGGCCTGTCCATCGCGTCTTCGATCTGGAGCGGCTCGATCGCGACCGTCATTTCACTGATGCTCGCGCACCTCGCGGTGGGCCTGGCCGTTAGCGGCGGCTGGCGGACGAGACTGAACGCGTTGACGCTGCCGCTGCTCGCAATGCCGCATCTCGCCGTTGGCATCGGCCTCGCGCTGCTGCTGGCTCCGTCCGGCGTATTAATGCGGCTGTTGTCCCCGTGGGCAACGGGTTTCGAACTGCCACCCGACTGGCTCACGGTGCAGGATCCCGCGGCGCTCTCACTGATTGCGGGCCTCGTGCTGAAAGAAACCTGTTTCCTGATCATGGCGCTGATGGCAGCGCTTGCACAGGTGCCGTCCGCGCGCCTGCAGCTGCAGGCGCAAACGCTCGGCTACGGCCCCCTGAAATCATGGCTGACCGCGGTCGCGCCACTGCTGCAGCAACAGATTCGACTGCCGCTGGCCGCCGTCCTGGTGTTTGGTATCAGCAACGTCGAACTCGCGATTCCGCTCGGGCCCGGGCTGCCACCGACCTTTTCGGTGCTGCTATGGCGCTGGTTCACCGATGCCAACCCGTTGATTCACTCGCAGGCTTACGCGGGTACGCTGCTTTTGCTGCTGGCGACGGCAGCGACGGTGGTCGCCGCTATGACAGTCAGCAATCTGGCACGCTACGTCTTGCGTAGTTCGGTACAGGGCGGTCGGCGACACAGCGATGACCGATTTGCACAGGGTGTTATAAAAGCCACACTCATTCTGCTATGGACGGTCGGTGTTCTTGCTATCGTTGCTATCGTGCTGCGTTCGGTGTCGGGAGCATGGCGTTTTCCGGCTTTGCTGCCTGCCGGCGACTGGTTGTCCCGATGGAACGACGTGCTGCCCACTGCCGGTAACACGGCGGCCATCACGGTGGCGCTGGCGACCGCGACCGCGCTGGTGGGGCTGGCACTGGTGCTGCCGGCGGCCGAGCAGTGCAGACACGATGCCCGAACACGCGCTACCGTTGGCGCGTGGCTGTTCCTGCCGTTGCTAGTGCCGCAGATGACATTTCTTTTCGGAGTCCAGGTATTGCTCGTTCGAATGAACATCGACGGAACGTTCGTGGCCGTACTCTGGAGCCACCTGCTGTTTGCGCTGCCGTATCTGTGGGGCTTGCTGGCGCCGGCGCGCGCCGCGATCGATCCGCGCTACCGGCAGGTTGCTGCAACGCTCGGCGCGCCGCCGTCAAGAGCCTGGCTTACCGTAACGTTACCGCTGCTCGCTCGCTCGGGGCTGCTGGCGCTGGCGCTCGCATTTTCGGTGAGCATTGCGCTGTATCTGCCCACCCTGTTTGCCGGTGCGGGCCGCTTTGCAACAGCCGCTACTGAGGCTGCCGCGGCGGCGGGATCCGGCAACCTGCGGCTCGCGTCGGTGCACGCATTGCTTCTGGCGGTCTTGCCATTGATCGCTTTCGCCGGCGCCTACGCAAGCGGCTCCTGGCTGTTCCGGCATCGACAGGGTGTGCCACGTTGAAACCGCTGCAACTCGATAAGGTTGTTCTGAGTGTCGATGGCGCAGCTTTGTTCGAGCCACTCAGCTTCAGCGTCTTGCCCGGCACCGTGACGTCGCTGCTCGGGCCGAGCGGCTCCGGCAAATCGAGTTTGCTCGCTTATTTATGCGGCATACTGCCGCCGGCCATTACGGCAAGCGGCGCGATCCGTATTGGTGACGAAAACCTTGGCCGACTGCCAACGGAAAAACGCAGACTGGGCCTGCTCTTTCAGGATCCGCTGCTGTTTCCTCACCTGGATGTCGCCGGCAACCTGCTGTTCGGCCTGAGTCGCGGTGGTTCGCGGGCAGAGCGGCGTCGTCGCGTTGACGAAGCTTTGGCCTCCGTTGGCCTGGGCGGGTTTGCCGACCGTGACCCTGCCACGCTGTCGGGGGGGCAGCAAGCGCGGGTGGCCTTGCTGCGCGTGTTGCTGGCAGAACCGCGTGCGTTGCTGCTCGATGAACCGTTCAGCTCGCTCGATGACGATAACCGCGAACGCGTGCGTAAGCTCGTTTTTGACGAAGCGCATCGCCGTGAGCTGCCGACGCTGCTGGTGACGCACGATGAACAGGACGTTGTAGCAGCTGGCGGCGCAGTCATTAACCTGTCGGGGCCCAACGCAGACAAGAAGGAATAACGTCCCATGCTCGACACCGTTACGCGACCTTTGATCAACCGACCGCTCAATAGCGCGGGTCGTTTTCTTGCGCGTCGCGGTGTCGGCGCCAATGCGGTGACGTTGGCCGGGCTTGTCATCGGGCTGCTGGCTGCGCTTGCCGTCGGCATCGGGTACTTCGCGTTGGCGTTTGCACTGATCGTTGTCAATCGCGTCATAGACGGACTTGACGGCGCCGTCGCGCGCGCCTCAACGCCGACGGACAGAGGCGGCTATCTCGATATTGTCGTCGACTACGTTTTCTACGCTGGCATCCCGTTCGCATTCGCCGTTATTGATCCGGCGCATAACGCAATCCCTGCCGCAGCGCTATTGGCCGGATTCTGCCTGACCTGCTCGAGCTTCCTGACGTTTGCGACGATCGCCGCAAAGCGCGGCCTGGAAACGGAGACGCATGGCAAGAAGTCGTTTTTTTATTCGACCGGTCTCGTCGAGGGTACGGAGACCATCGCATTTTTTCTCGCCATGACGGCCATGCCGCATTGGTTTCCGGTCCTGGCCTGGGTTTTCGCTGCGCTCTGCGTGCTAACGGCTATACAGCGATCGGTGCTCGCCATGAAGTTATTCTAATGCTTTGCACTGGCCCTGCCGACGCCGCATGCTGGAGCGTCAAGTAACAGAAATAAAAGCTGTCATTGCCCGGTCTCCTTAGTCCTGAGCACTGACAATCTTGTCGACCGAAAACGGAGCGCTGCTTTGAGCACTAATCAGATCCGCCTTGTCCTCGTTGCAATTTTAGCGGCTGCCATCGCCGCCTTCTTTGCATTCGACCTGCAGCAGTACCTGTCGCTCGCCGAACTGAAACAGCAGCGGGACGCGTTGGCGGCGCTCGCGGAATCTCGCCCGATTCTCATGATCGGTGGCTACTTCGTTGCCTACGTGCTCATGGCCGCCTTGTCGCTTCCGGGTGCTGCAATCATGACGCTCGCGGGCGGGGCCGTGTTTGGCCTGACCACCGGCACCATCGCCGTCTCCTTTGCGAGCAGCATCGGGGCGACGCTCGCGTTCCTCGCGGCACGCTTCCTGTTTCACGACAGCGTACAGCGGCGCTTCAAAGACCGACTCAAGGGCCTCAACGAGGGCGTAAAGCGCGACGGCGCTTTTTACCTGCTGTCGCTGCGGCTGGTGCCGATTTTTCCGTTTTTCGTGATCAACCTCGTCGCGGCGCTGACGCCGCTGCGGACCTGGACCTTTTACTGGGTCAGCCAGATCGGCATGCTTCCGGCAACGATCGTGTATGTGAACGCCGGAACACAACTCGGCCAGGTTTCGTCGCCGGGCGACATCCTGTCGCCTTCGCTGATTGGCGCCTTCGCGCTGCTCGCGGCCCTGCCAATACTGATGCGCTGGGGGCTCGGCTGGCTGCAGTCGAGACGCATTCGCGCGCGCTTCGATCGGCCAAAGCGTTTCGACTACAACCTCCTCGTTGTCGGCGCCGGCTCTGCCGGTCTCGTTACGTCGTATATCGCGGCGGCGATCAAGGCGAAGGTAGCGCTCATTGAACGTGATGAAATGGGCGGCGAATGCCTTAATACCGGCTGCGTGCCAAGCAAGGCATTGCTCCGTTCTGCCCATCTGATCGCCGCAGCACGCGACAGCAAGAAGCTCGGCATTCGCAAGATGGAGGCAGAGTTTGATTTCGCTGACGTCATGCAGCGTGTGCACAAGGTTATCGCCGACATTGCTCCGCACGATTCGGTCGAACGCTACGAGCAACTGGGGGTCGAGTGCATCGCCGGCACCGCCAAGGTTGTGTCCCCCTGGGAGGTCGAGGTGAACGGCCAGCGATTGTCGGCACGTTCGATCGTTGTCGCGACCGGCTCGAAGCCCGTTGTTCCCGGCATACCCGGGCTCGACAAAATCGACTACCGTACCAGCGACAACCTCTGGTCGCTGACGACATTGCCGAAGAAACTGGTGGTGCTGGGCGGCGGACCGATTGGCTGCGAGCTGACCCAGGCATTCAGTCGCCTCGGCAGCAGCGTGACGGTCGTGGAAATGGCGCCGCAGTTGCTGGGGCGGGAAGACGAGGACGCATCGTCGGCTGTGCTGCAATCCCTGCGCGATCGCGACGGCGTGAACGTGGCGCTGTCGACCAAGGCCGTACGTTTCGAGGGCAGCGGTAGCGAGGGCACGCTGGTCGGCGAGCACGACGGTCAGGAAGTTCGCTACGACTTCGACTGCCTGCTGCTTGCGCTGGGCCGCCGCGCCAATACTGGCACCGCCGGCCTGGAAGAGCTCGGCGTCGAGATCAACAAGAACGGCACTGTGTCTGCGGACCCGTTTCTGCGCACCAACTACCCGAGCATCTCGGTCTGTGGCGACGTCGCCGGACCCTACCAGTTTACGCACGTAGCGGCGCATCAGGCGTGGTTCGCGGCGGTCAACTCGCTGCTGCGGCCGTTCTGGTCATTCCGTGCCGACTACAGCGTCATTCCGTGGTGCACGTTTACGGACCCGGAAGTGGCGCGCGTCGGTCTCTCGGAGCGGGAAGCACGGGAACAGGAGATTGAAGTAGAGGTCACACGTTATGGCATAGACGATCTTGATCGCGCGATTACCGACAGCGAAGCACACGGCTTCGTCAAGGTATTGACGCCGCCGGGCAGCGACAAGATTCTTGGTGCCACCATCGTCGGCGCGCACGCCGGCGAACTGATAGCGGAGTTTGTTCTTGCGATGAAACACGGCCTGGGCCTCAACAAATTGCTGGGTACCATCCACATCTACCCGACGATGATGGAGGCCAATAAATATGCCGCCGGACAGTGGAAGCGCGCCAACGCACCGGAGAAGCTCCTCCAAATCGTAAGCCGCTTCTTTGCGTGGCGTCGTGGCCGACCGTCTGCGGACGGGAACCGCTGATCATGTCTGACTGGCTTCTCGGTCACGAAGCGCAGGTGCGGCTGGCCGTGTTCCTGTCGCTGTTTGCCGTGTTTATTATCCTGCAGCAAGTCCATCCCTTGCGCAGCATGCCGGGGGGCTGGCGTCGGAGCGCGACGAACATTGCGCTGGTTGTTATCGACACGCTGATACTTCGCGTGGCGTTTCCGCTGCTTGCGTTCGAACTCGCCGTCAATCTCGGGGCGGCCGGTGACGGTTGGCTGCGCGGCTTACCGGCTGCTGTTGGGGTCGTTGCCGGCGTTTTGCTGCTCGATGTTGCTATCTACTGGCAGCACAGGATCCTGCACGTCGTGCCGTTGCTCTGGCGCCTGCACCGGGTCCACCATGCAGATACGGGATTCGACGTCACTACCGGCGTGCGTTTTCATCCGCTCGAGATTGTCCTGTCGATGGGCATCAAACTCGGGCTGATCGCCGTGCTCGGAATTCCGGCTCTCGCCGTGCTTATTTTTGAGCTCGCGCTGAGTGCCGGCTCGCTATTCACGCACGCCAATGTCGCTCTGCCACCGCGATTTGAACACGCGGTGCGCTGGATATTTGTTACGCCCGACATGCACCGCATCCACCATTCTGTGCACCGGGAAGAAACAAACAGCAACTTCGGGTTTCACCTGTCCATGTGGGATCGAATTTTCCGCAGCTACCGCGATCAGCCTCGCGACGGACAGACAACGATGTCGATCGGCCTGCACGAGTTTCGCGAGCCACGTGAGCAGACGCTGTGGGCGCTGTTGCTCAACCCGTTCCGGTAGATGCCGCTTAAGACTTACACCTGCAGAGCATGCTCAATTAGCGGCTTGTAACGATCGGCGAAACTCTCCAGGGCATGGCGTGCCTTCGAAAGATGCGAGTCGTTCATGGGCAGTGACAGAAACAGGTCGCCACGACTACAAAGCAGCATGCCGTCGAGGAGCAACTCCATGTGCAAGAGCGGACGCAGGGAACGGCATCCAGTGGTGATGTCGGACGGCCTTTTCGTCGGTTCGCTCGAAAAGTGAATCGCGATCATTGAGCCCAATCCATTGGCATACATCGGCACGGCTTTCGACGCGAACATGTCGTTCAGGGAGAGCCGAAACGCCTCGGACCATTCGAGAAATTCCGCAGCACGCTGCGGCGTGTAAACCTTGCTCAACGCAGCGCATCCGGCGGCCATCGAACAAACGTTGTTGTTGAAAGTGCCTGCGTGCGCGAGGCTACCATCCAGCCTCGGGTTGTAATGCGCCATGACCTCAGAACTGCCGCCAAACGCGCCCGTCGGAAGCCCTCCACCGATGAATTTCCCCAATGTCGTCAGATCGGGGTTGATACCCAGCAGTCCCTGCGTCCCCGCCGGGCCGAGGCGAGCCGTTTTTACCTCATCGAAAATAAGCAGGGCGCCAATCTCTTTGGTCATTCGCCGCAGCATATGCAGGAATTTTCGATTGCCCTGGATATTGCCGCCGGCACCCAGGATCGGCTCGATAATTACGGCAGCAAGTTCTTCGCCTTCGCTGCGAATGAGTTCGGCGGTGCCCTCAATGTCGTTGTAGTCCGCAAGCACGAATTCGAACGGAATGTTAAGTTTGCATCGGCCGCCGAGAAACTTTATCACTCCGCCGTGGTAGGCATCATTGAAGGCCAGCAGTTTGTTGCGACGGGTTACGACGCGCGCCGTGATCAATGCCATGATATTGGCTTCAGTGCCTGAATTGCAGAACCTGACCTGCTCAAGAGACGGGTAGCGCTCGCACAACAATCCCGCGAGTTCTCGTTCGTAAGCGGTTGGCGCGCCCATGGCAACACCCTTGTCGAGGGCTTCGTGTATCGCTGCCTTGATGATTTCATCCGAATGACCGAACAGGGCGGCTGAATACTCACCCACCATGTCGACGTACCGATGACCGTCGAGATCCGTTAGCTCAGCCCCGTCCCCTCGGACCATCGTCAGCGGGAAAGGCTCATAATGAAGAACTGTTCGCGTGTTGCCGCCGGGTAGATAACGCGCTGCGCTTGCGTCTGCGGACTGGCTCAGGGGGTTCGCGGACACATAGCGTGAGCGAGCGTCTTCAATTGCGTGATTGAGTTTTTCCATTTTTTCTTGCCTACTCTAGTGACTCGAGGACTAAAGCGATGCCCTGGCCGACGCCGATGCACATCGTACAAAGTGCAAGCTTGCCGCCACCCTGCCGAAGTTGATCCAGAGCTGTTATTGCAAGCCGCGCGCCGCTCATTCCGAGTGGGTGGCCCAGTGCGATGGCACCGCCGCGCGTATTGATTCTCGGGTCGTTATCGGCCAGCCCCAGCTGCCTGGTGCAAGCGAGTGCCTGGGCCGAGAAGGCTTCGTTGATCTCGAGCACATCAAAGTCATCCAGGCTCATGCCCAAACGATCCAGTAACTTGTTGGTTGCCGGAACCGGCCCGATGCCCATGGTCCTTGGTGGCACCCCGGCAACAGCCATGCCCAGAACACGAGCCCGGGGTTCGAGGTTGTAACGTTTGGCGCCTGCTTCCGATGCAAGCAGCAAGGCCGCCGCGCCGTCGTTGATACCGGAGGCATTGCCTGCGGTGACAGTGCCCTGAGGAAACAGTGGTTTCAGCTGTGCGAGTTTCGATAGTGAAGTCTCACGCGGATGCTCATCCGTATCGACCAGCAAAGGGTCCTTCTTGCGCTGTGGAACACTGACCGGCGTAATCTCCCCGCCAAGACGGCCATCCTGTTGAGCGGCTGCCGCTTTCTGCTGGCTCCACAGCGCGAACTGGTCCTGGTCCTCGCGGCTGATCGATAGCTCATTGGCGAGGTTCTCCGCCGTCTGCGGCATGACATCCGTGCCGTACTTCGCTTCCATTTGTTTGTTGACGAACCGCCACCCCATGGTGGTGTCGTACATTTTCGGTGTGCGTCCGAAAGCAGTTTCGGCTTTGCCGATGACGAACGGCGAGCGCGACATGCTCTCAACCCCGCCGGCGATCATCAAATCGCCCTCCCCCGACCTGATGGCATTGGAACAACTACCAACGGCATTCAGTCCCGAGCCACACAGTCGATTGATCGTGCAAGCCGGCACGTCCTGCGGCAGTCCGGCCAACAGGCTGCTCATGCGCGCAACGTTGCGATTGTCTTCACCGGCCTGGTTCGCGCAACCGAGCATCACGTCATCCACGGCGGCCCAGTCTACGCCGGAGTTGCGCTCCATTAGTGCAGCAATCGGTATCGCACCGAGGTCGTCGGTTCGAACAGAGGAGAGACTTCCACCGTAACGTCCAACGGGCGTCCGGATGCCATCGATCAAGAATGCGTCGGTCATTTTTTTGTCCTCAACTTCGCGTGGCTAGTGCGGCGGCAGTACCGGCGCACCGGTTTTTTGTTGCACCTCTTCGAAGGTAATACCGGGCGCCAACTCGGCCACCCGGAACCCGTCCGGGGTGACGTCAACCACCGCAAGGTCGGTGAAGATACGAGACACGACTCCGGGCCCTGTCAGTGGATAGCTGCACGTCTCGACCAGCTTCGGTTCGCCGGTCTTGGTTGTGTGCTGGGTAATCACGTAAATACGTTTCACGCCCTGCACCAGGTCCATCGCGCCGCCGACCGCTGGAATAGCGTCGGGCGCGCCGGTGGACCAGTTGGCAATATCGCCGTTTGCCGCGACCTGCATGGTGCCGAGCACGCAGACATCGATATGTCCGCCACGAATCATGCTGAAGCTGTCGGCGTGGTGGAAATAGGCAGCGCCGGGCAACGCCGTAACGTATTTCTTACCGGCATTCATGAGGTCGAGGTCGCGGTCGGCTTCCTCGGGGGGCGGACCCATGCCAAGCATCCCGTTTTCTGTGTGATAGATGAACTCCCGGCCTTCCGGCACAAACCGCGTGACCAGTTCCGGAATGCCTATGCCTAAATTGACGTAAGAGCCATCGGGTATGTCCTGGGCGGCTCTTGCCGCCATTTGTTCTCGCGTCCAACCGGCGCTCATGGGTAACTCCTTCCCTCGGCAATGAGGGTGTCCTCATGCACAGGATCCGTAACTTCGACAACGCGGTTCACAAAAATGCCAGGGGTGACGACATGCTCTGGATCGATACCGCCCCGTGCCACGAGTTTTTTCGTCTGCACGATAGTCGTCGTCGCCGCCATGCACATCAGCGGGCAGAAGTTGCGTCCGGTCTTGTTGAAAGTAAGATTGCCCAGCGGATCGGCGACCTCGCTTTTTATCAACGCAATATCGGCCTTGAGCCACGGTTCCATAACGTAGGCACGTCCATTGAAATCCCGTTGCTCT
>CAMYLB010000208.1 GCA_947259145.1 uncultured Woeseiaceae bacterium | reverse complement strand
GGTCGCAACGCTTGCAGAAGCGCTCCAGCATTACAATGAAGCAGCCGACGCGATGATTGGTCACAACGAAGCCAAGCCGCTCAAGCTCAGTAGCCGAGAGCTGCGGCAGCTGGAGGCATTTTTGAAGACACTGACAGCTCCTACCGTACCCGACGCAGTCTAATTACAAGCATAGGGAAGGTTGGGACTGCTGTTATATTGTCGTAATCCATAGGCAGAAGCGTTTCATATCGTGGAATAAGTGATGAGTGCCGTACTTGAAGGTGACAAGCGGTCGATCGCCGAACTGATCGCAGATCAGAAGCCGGGATATTCTCTCGATCAGCGTTTTTATACGGATCCTGATCTCTACGAGTTGGAGATCGAACGCATTATCAATCGTAACTGGATACTCGCAGGACACATTTCACAGCTCCCGGAGCCGGGCGATTTCAAGGTCCTCAATGTTGCACGCGAGTCCGCAATTATCGTGCGCGGTAAGAGCGGCGATCTGCAAGGCTTCGCCAACGTTTGTCGTCACCGCGGTTCACTGGTCTGCCTGGCCTCCGCCGGTCATACGGATAAGTTCGTTTGCCCGTATCACGGCTGGATGTATGACATCGATGGCAACTTGTTCGCGGCACGCAATATGCCCGACGACTTCGATATGGCGGCGCACAGTCTCAATCCTGTATCGGTGGATGTCATTCATGGCCTGATTTTTGTTTGTTTTACTGATGCGCCTCCGTCACTCGAAGGGGCAAAGCGAGATCTGGCCGAGCCGATGGCGATGTTCGATTTCGAGAACCTCAAGGTGGCTGCACAGAAGAGCTACGAAATTCCTGCGAACTGGAAGCTGTCGATCGAAAATTACCAGGAGTGCTATCACTGTGCGACGGCGCATCCGGAGTACGCTCGTATGCATACTCTAATGCTCGATGGCGAGAAGCGTGAGCGCGTGCAGGGAAATATGAAAGCAAAGATGGAAGCCTGCGGCGTCAAAGACATCTACATTGACCATATCGATACGGCTGCGCGTCCCGGCGAGATTGGCTATGGCTACAGCCGCACGGCATTGTTCGACAAGTACAAAACGGGCAGCAAAGACGGCAGCCCGGTTCACTGACTATGATGGCGGCGCATCGGACTTTTCTTTCGGCGCGTTTTCGTTCCTGCTGGCGTACAGCGATCACGTTGTTGCTTACGTATTCACGCCTGTCGATCACAAGAATACGAACTGCGAAATCTTCTGGCTCGTGCGCAGTGACGCTGACGAAGGTAAAGACTATAACGTGGACAGCCTAATCTGGTTGTGGGATGTCACTACGCAGGCCGACAAGAAAATAATCGTCAATAATTCGAAAGGCGTACATTCGAAGTACTACAGCCCCGGGCCGTTCTCGGGCATGGAGCGCGCGGAACGCGTCTACGTCGAGTGGATACTGCAGGAACTGCAGCGACCAGACTCAAAGGCAAAACCAGGGCCAAGAGCGTGATTAAATGAAAACCTATGACGCGATTGTCGTTGGCGCAGGACATAACGGGCTGACGAACGCCGCTTTCCTTGCAAAAGCCGGTCTTGATGTCGTTTGTGTTGAGAAAAACGACTATATCGGCGGCGCAGCCGTAAGCCGGAATCTTTACAAGGACTGGTGGTACTCGAACTGCTCCTATGTCTGCAGCCTTTTGCGACCGGAAATCTACCGGGCGCTGGAACTGCATAAGCATGGCCTGCAGGTAACGCCGTACGGCGGCTCCGTGACATTCATGGAAAACGGCGATTACTATGGCTCCTATCACGATGCAGAAGTTGCCTACCGTGAAATGGCGCGGTTTTCGCGCCATGACGCCGATGCTTACAAAACATATTCGGCCGATACCATGCGGCAATGTCGTTTCATTCGCGACTTCTTGCTCAGCACCGCACCCGATCCCACGTCGTTCAAGCCGCGTGACATAAAGGAGCTCATTCGAATTGGCGGCAAGTTCCTGGATATGGGCGAAGATCGTATGTACGACACGATCCGCTTCTGGACGATGAGTGTTGCCGAATATCTGGATGAGTATTTCGAAACGGACGTCATCAAGGCGGCGTTTTCCGGCAGCGGCATTATCGGTACTGCACTGGGTATTCATTCACCGGGCACGGCCTACGTGCTGTTGCACCATTACATGGGCGACGTTGACGGCAACGCAGGCTCGTGGGGCTTCGCTCGTGGCGGCATGGGCGCTGTATCGAATTCCATCGCGGGTGCATTCCAGGCGGCAGGAGGCGAGCTGCGTACCGAAGCCGGTGTCGATCAGATTATTGTGAAGAATGGCAAGGTATCGGGTGTCGCGCTTGAAAACGGCGACGAGATATCGGCACCTGTCGTCGTTTCCGCCATGGACGTCAAGCGCACCTTCCTTACTTGTATGGACAAGAACGATTTTCCCGCATCGTTTCACAAACGCGTCGAAAACTTCAAGATCCGCGGCTCGTCGGGCAAAGTAAATATTGCGCTTGACGGTCTGCCGACGTTCCCAGCCTTGCCGGAAGGCAGCTCGCTCCACCACAGCGACATGCATTTCATCGATTCCATGGAGCGCATGGAACGTGCCTACGATGACTGGAAGGACGGCACCTGGTCGAAGGATCCCTACATCGACATGGTCATTCCAACATTGAGCGATCCGACCATGGCGCCCCCGGGCAAACATTTCATGAGCTGCTTCGTGCAGTACTGTCCGTACCGAATCGAAGGTCGCGCCTGGACGAGCGACGAGAAAGACGCGTTCGGCAAATCGGTGATCGATCAGATTTCCCCGACTTCAGGGACCTTATTCTGCACGCAGAAATCAGGACGCCGCAGGACATTGAGGCGGAAATCGGAATTACCGAGGGCAACATATTCCACGGCGAACTGACAATGGATCAACTGTTGTTTAACCGTCCAGTGCCCGGTTATGCACAGTACCGTGGTCCGGTGGATGGTTTGTACATGTGCGGTTCGAGCACTCACCCGGGCGGTGGTGTTATGGCAGCACCGGGTGCCAACGCCGCGCGGGAGATACTTTCTGATCTCAAACGGCCGAACACGGTTCCGGAGAATTTCGGCGATGACTGACCGCTACGACGCGATAGTGGTGGGAGCCGGGCACAACGGCCTGGTGTGTTCAGCCCTGCTCGCAAAAGCCGGCAAGAACGTCCTGGTTCTCGAGGCAAACGAGCAGGTCGGTGGTGCTGCAGTGACGCGCGAGTTTGCTGACGGCTACTCTGTCTCGGCGTGTGCTCACCTGCTGTACCAGCTACAGCCCGAGGTGCGGAAAGAACTCGAGCTCGATCCGACACTGTCTTGCGAGGACATGACCACGATCGCGCTGGCCGAGAACGGCAAGCATGTGCGCTTGACGGGAGTCTCGGCTGAAGGGGTATCCGACGAGGATGCGGCCAGCTATCGGCGTTTCAGAAAGCGCATGACGCGTTTCGCGAATCTGCTGAGAAAATACCTGAACAAGTCGCCGCCTCGCCTCGGCACCAAAGATATGAAAGATCTCATAACCCTGGGACAGCTGGGATTCGACATACGCCGCCTGGGCAAAGATGAGATGCAGGAATTCCTGAGGCTTATCGGCATGAATATTCACGATGAGCTCGACGAACGTTTTACAAGCCCGCTACTAAAAGGCGCCATCGGCCTCGATGCGGTGCTTGGTACTCACCTGGGTCCGCGCTCGCCCAACACGATCATGACCTATTTGTATCGGCTTGCCGGGGACCAGGGCCGCGTCGCGACGCCAGAGGCTGGCATGGGCAGCGTTTGCAACGAACTCGCGCATGCAGCGCGCGTTGCCGGTGCAACGATTCGTACACACATGCCGGTACAGCGCATCATCGTGGAGAACGGCCGGGTTACCGGTGTCGAAACAGACGACGGCGAGCGCTTTGACAGTTACACGGTTATTTCCAATGCGGACCCGAAACGGACGGTAATGGATCTGGTCGGCGCAAGACATGTCGAGACCGGTTTTGCCCGACGCATTCATCACCTGCGTGCGAAGGGCAATGCCGCCAAACTGCATCTCGCGCTCGACGGGCTGCCAACAATTGAAGGCCTGTCGAAGAAGGACTTTGCCGAACGCCTCGTAATTGCACCCGACGAACACTACGTTGAACGCGCGTTCAATCCAGCGAAGTATGGCGAAAGCTCGCCGGACCCCGTTATTGAAATGATCTTCCCAAGTTTTCGTGACGAGTCATTGGCACCGACCGGCAAGCACGTGTTATCGGCGGTCGTGCAGTACGCGCCCTACGATTTGAAAGGCGGCTGGAACGACGAAGCGCGAGATACGTTCTACCAGGCCGTGATCCGAACGATCGCGAAATATGCGCCCGACATTGAACAGCGTATTACGGCAAGTGAATTGCTGACGCCGGCAGACATTGAGCGCGAGTTCCATATCACAGGTGGCCACTGGCACCATGGCGAACTCACGCTGGATCAGTTTCTGTTCGTAAGGCCGGTCAGCGGCGCAGCACAGTACCGTATGCCACTTGATGGTCTTTATCTTTGTGGTGCTGGTACGCATCCGGGTGGTGGCGTCAGTGGCGCGGCTGGACGAAATGCGGCGAGAGCCATCCTCCGCCGGGAGAAAGCAGCATGAAGAACCAACCCGTACACCAGGGTCGTCTGAAGACGCCGTTCTACTCCCGGCTTGCACAACTCGACACGGTAAACGAATGGCATGAATGGAAAGGGTACTCGAGCGCCAATGCCTTGTATTGCGAAGACATGGAGTACTTCGCGATTCGAAACGCGACGGCGGTTTTCGATCTGACACCGATGACCAAGTACCGCATTACGGGTCCGGACGCACTCGACTATCTGAACCGCCTGGTCACGCGTGACATGGCCAGGATTCGGCCGGGCCGTGTTGCTTATGCCGTCTGGTGCGACGATCAGGGTCAGGTAATCGACGATGGCACGATCTTTCATTTGCGCGAGGGCGAGTACCGCCTTTGCTCGCAGGAACGCCACTTTGCCTGGTTGCAGGCGGCAGCCATTGGATTCGATGTGACGATTACACACGAGACCGAAGACGTTGCCGCGCTCGCCGTGCAGGGACCAACGTCATTCAGCGTGCTCAACACGATGGGTCTTGAAGGTCTCGAAGAACTCAAGCCTTTCGGTTTGACGCACTGCGATTTCCAGGGCAGCGAACTCATGGTTTCGCGGACAGGCTTTACGGCCGACCTGGGTTACGAACTCTGGATCGATCCTGACAAGGCCGAGGCACTCTGGGATGCCCTGTTCGAAGCCGGCAAGCTGTTTGGCATTCGTGCGATCGGCACGCACGCACTGGAGCTGGCGCGCATCGAAGCCGGGTTTCTCGCCGCCCACATGGAGTTCTTGCCCGCCGACGAGACTGTGCGCACGGGCCGTTCACGTTCACCGCTGGAACTGGGCCTCGATTGGCTCGTCGATTTCAAGAAACCGAATTTCAACGGCCGTCGAGCCCTGGCTGAGGAAAAACGCAATGGCTCGACGTGGCGGCTGGTGAAACTCGACATCGACGGTAATAAGCCAGCGCACCATTCCTATATCTTCGGTAAGGAAAAAGGCAATAAAGGTGAAATAGGCTTCATCACCTCAGCGGCGTGGTCGCCAGTCTGTAAACAGAACATCGCGTTGGGTACCGTACGCACGCCGCACGGCAAGCCGGGTACTTCGGTATGGGTCGAGATTTACTACCAACGTGAGATGCACTGGAATCGCAAGATGGCGAAAGCGACAGTTGTCGACAAGCCGTTCTGGTTCCCGCCCCGTCGCGGTGCAACGCCGCCGGGTCCGTACTAGACGGGACCGCCACTTTTGGGCGATGGACCTACGAAACCCCGAGACGCCGCAGCAGATGGATGAGTGTCTCTCGCCTCAGTACGTACATCTACTTAGAAAAGAGGGTCAACCGTTTATTAGCTTATTCGTTTCTTCTAATGAAAGCTTCATAAAGGAGAAGAATCATGAAGACGAAAACGACAATTTGCGTACTTGCTACAGCCGCACTCGCTCTTACGTCTTACGCGGCGTCGGCTCAGGGCCGTCATGGCCAGGGCGGAGCCCAACCCCAGGATCGCGCCCAGGTAGAACGTGGCCAAAAAGACTTTGACAGGGATCGTATGCGCGATCGTGACAGAACGACCAACCCTTCGCGCGATCGTGATCGCGACCAGGATCGCACACACGCACCGGACAACGCTTCGTTCGGCGATAAAGAGATATACGGCAATGAACTGATGAGCGCCAAAGAGCGCAAGCAGTATCGTGAACAACTGCGACTGACCGAGTCTGATTCAAAAACGCAAACGAAGTTCATGGCGCAGCATAAGGAAAAGATGCAACAACGCGCCAAAGCACAAGGCAAGGTGCTCGAAGATACGCCCGAAGCTGAAGAAGCTGAGTAGCAAAGGCATCACTTGAGGGGCCGACATCAATCGGCCCCTCTGTTGCCATCAATCATCAAACCTATTGGAGAAGGAAATGAACAGTCGCACACAAAGCGCGTTCAAACTTCTTGGTGTCGTGCTTGCTCTTGCAAACGTCACAGTCGCAAAAGGCGATGAACATGCCTCGCTCATATGGACCACTGGTATGGAGTATTCCAGCGGCGAATACGGCGGAAGTGATGTTATCGAGGATTTGTACGTACCCATCAGCGCAAGCATGGATTATCAACGGTTCTCTTTTGAGCTAACCGTGCCATACCTGAGCGTTCGTGCGCCGTCAGGCAGCACAATAACGGAGCCGGGCGGCGAGCCTGTAGCGGGCTCCGGCGAAATGAGCACAGAGAGCGGGCTCGGTGATGTCATTGCTGGCGTTACAGTTTACGACGTCCTTTACAGCGACGATCTCGGTGTTGCGCTGGATGTTACAGGCAAGATCAAATTCGGTACGGCCGACGAGGACAAAGGACTGGGAACAGGCGAGCAGGATTACACAGTGCGAGCCGACCTCTTCAAGTTCTATGAGAAATTCACTTTGCTCGGTTCCGCGGGCTACAAGATTCGCGGCGACACTGCGAACCTTGATCTGGAGGATGTATTCATCGGTTCCGTAGGTGGTGTCTATGCGCTAAACGAAAAAGCCCGTTTTGGCTTGATGTACGACTATCGGGAGTCTGCGCTGTCCGACGGCGACGCAATCTCGGAGCTGTCTGCATTTGCATCACGCCGCTTAAACGACAGTCTGCAAATTCAGTTTTATACCTTTACCGGCTTCACCGATAGCAGTGCCGATTGGGGAGCTGGTTTCCTGGTGCAGATACTCTGAGTCACACCAGGTCGGCCGTTGCGACCACGTCGTCGACAACGCTGTGACTCGTTGATGAATTCGTTTAGAGTGGTTTGACTGCTCGTTACCTTGCGCAACGCGAAGCTGCCTGGTGCAGAAACTTAAAATATATCAGTCACTTTGGGCGATGGAACTGCGAAATCCGCGCATGCCTGAACGCACGGACGAGGAGTCTTTCGCCATGGTGGCGGATGCCAAATTCGACGGCATTTGCCTCGATCCCACCGTCGCCGAGATCCCTGAAAACCTGCAGAAGCGACCGCTTTTCGACAAGCATGGCCTGGGCTGCATGGTTAACGCGTTTCCAGGCTCACCCGATGATATGCAGCCCTTGCTGGCATTCGCGTCGAGCATGAACGCATGCATGGTCAATGTAATCAGCGGCGTCATGCCGATCAGGCCCGAAGATGCCGTGCCCGTTGTACGTCGCTGGATTGAAGAAGCTGACGCGGCTGACATGCCGCTGTTGTTTGAAACCCATCGCGACAGTCTGCTCAATGATCTTTATTTCACGCTGCAGCTGATGGACCTGGTTCCCGAGATGCGCCTGTGTTCCGATCTCTCTCACCTCGTGGTTGATCGCGAGCTCCGTACGCCGGTTCCGGAACGTGATCAAAAATACATCAGTGCCGTGCTGCGACGATCCGACTGTTTCCAGGGGCGTATCGCGAACCGCGAACAGGTGCAGATCCAGATCAACTTTCCGCAGCACCAGCAGTGGGTTAAAATTTTCAAGAGCTGGTGGACGACAGGCATGCACCTGTGGCGGCAAAGGAGCGGCAAGGATGCGACGCTCATTTTCCTTTGCGAACTGGGCCCGCCGCCTTATGCAATCACGGATGCCAACCAGAACGAGCTGTCGGACTGTCGGATCGCTGGCAAGAGTCGCTGCAAATCCGCGACTGGGTGCGCGAGATCTGGGCCGAGCTTGAGGCGGAATAAAACCGGGGTCGAACCGAAGTTTTTTAAAACCTCGGTTCGACACCGGTTATGCCTGCGCCGGTGCTATTCGTGGCGCCAGGTGGCGCGCAGGTATGTGAAATTCCCCGGCATGTCGTATGTAGACGGATCGTAGCCGTTTAGCGAACAACTGTAGCAGGCCGGCGGATCCTCGCTGAAGATGTTATTAATGCCAAGCGTGATGCTTAGGTTGCCGTCCAACCGGCTGGGCCGATACGTCACCTGCGCGTCATTGAAAATCGTGCTGTCGAGCTTGTTCAAAGACAGGCTGTTGTCGGCTAAGTCGGGCACGGAGCACACACCAAGATTGGTAAGGCTGTCGGGCGAGCCGTCGAGGAAGTCGCTGCAGCGTTCCGTCATTTCGTCGATGTAACGAATTGTCCACGTCACGTCCCAATCCTTATAGAACCAATCGACGACCAGCGTCGACGTATACTCGGGTTTGCCACGGTCGTTCTCCGTGATGCCTTCCAGCGAACGTTCCTGGAAGCCTGAGGACGAACTCGGGTCGAGCAGGATCTCCGTGAAGTCGTTCAGGAAGGAATTTAGCCATGTGACCCGGAATTGACCGCCGTCAGTCTCAGGGCCCGCGTAGGTCAGGTTGAAGTCATAGCCGTCCGTGTCAATACCACCGATGTTGGTGAGCTGATTGTCGAAGCGGTTTATGACGCCCGAGTTCGTTCGTCCGATGAGGCTGCAGAACGCAGGCTCACCGATATTCGCGCAGGAGTCGAGGATGGTTTGCGCGTCGACAGCCTGGATAGCATCACTAAGTTCATGCTTGTAGTAGGTGAATTCGACGGTGAGGTCCTCGATCCAGCCGACGTTCTCGACAAAGCTCGGGCTCCATACAATACCGAAGTTTGTACTGTCGACTGTTTCCGGCTGCAGCAACGGGTTGCCGCCCGTGAGTACCGAGATTTGACCTCCAAGCTGCACGTAGCTTCCGTCGGCCGGGACGCCTTCGGCTATGCAGTTGTCGATCACGGTCTGGGAGACGCCTGTGGTGTTGAAGTCGGAGCAGGGGTCGGCGATGGTCGCGTCAAAGCGTGATTGCAGCCCGAATAGCTCGCCGATGGCCGGCGCCCTGAATCCCTCAGCGACAGCGGCGCGCAGCAGCAGTTCCGGCATAGGCCGCCAGCGGATCGCGAGCTTCGTCGTGGTTTCGCGGCCGAAAGTCGAGTAGTCGGCTGAGCGCGCGGCGATCGACAGGTCAAGCAAATCTGCGCCCGGTCGCTCAGCCAGCAGCGGCACGCTAAGTTCGACATACAATGCATTGACGTCGAACGTCCCTGTCGTCGGCTGTGCCGGGATACCGGCGCTGTCGCCCGCGACGACTATTGCGTCAGGCTGGAATGATCCGTTCTGATCGCGATACTCGTAGCCTGCGGCGAAGGCGAGCGCGCCAGCGGGCATATCAACGATGTCGCCGCTGATGTTGGCGGTGAAGTTTTTCAGCTCCTGTTCGCTCGAGTCCTGCTGCGTGAAGCCGACCCAGCCGAGCATCTCGCTGGTGATGGTGCCTTGGCCATTCGCGCCCTGGCCGCCGAAGAAGTTGAACGGGACACAGCCGTCTATCGGGTTGCCGGGCGTGCCACAGGCGTAGCTACCGCTGGTATCCAGGAATGCCGGCCCTAGCGCCTGCTTGAGTTTCCTGGCGTTGTAGCCGCCGGTCTTGATCTGGTTGGCCTGATTTCGGGACCGCGCGACGTTCACGTCCCAAAAAAAGTTGCGTTCGCCGGCCGAGAAATCGCCGACCAGGCCGGA
>CAMYLB010000207.1 GCA_947259145.1 uncultured Woeseiaceae bacterium | reverse complement strand
GGGATGTCGTCTCACGTCATCTCCCAGGCCCGCGCCATGTATCTTCACCAGCGCACCTATCACCGGGATCCAACCGTGGCGTTTACAGAGGCTTGTGAGATTCTTCTGAAGAACAACCGCCAGATCTGCAATCGCCTGTTTCGTGAACCCCGAGGGATGCTTGCAACGGGGCAACTGGCCGACATCATCATTCCGGACTACGTGCCGTTTACACCGTTGAATGCCGAAACCTTCTACGGGCACCTGCTGTTTGGCTTGAGTTTTGCACGCGTTCGCACAACGATCGCGCGAGGGCGGATCATTGTCGATGACGGCCGCCTGCCGCACCTGGACGAGGACGAAATCCGCGCGCGCTGCGCCGAACGAGTACCGAGAATATGGGAGAGAATACATTGATAAGTTATTGGAATAGTTGATTTTTATGGGAGGTTGGAAAAACTACTATACGCCAGGAACGGTCGAGGAAGCGATCGCTGTATTGCGCGACTATGACGGCCGTGCCCGCGTTATCGGCGGCGGCACCGACCTCCTTGTCGAAACCCGACGCGGCTTACGGCGTCCCTACGAAGCGATGGTCGACGCATCGCGTATCGCGGGTCTCGACACCATCACCCAGACCGAGGACAGCATCGTAATCGGCTGCGGCGTTACTCACACCGAGATCGTCAACGACGTACGCATCATTCGGCACGGTCAATGCCTCGCCGAAAGCTGCAGCGTCATCGGCGGGCCACAGGTCCGTAATGTTGGCACGCTCGCCGGTAACGTCGCCCACGCGCTGCCCGCTGGCGACGGTACGATCGGCCTGTTGGCACTGGGTGGAGAAGTCGAAATCGCCGGTACCTCGGGCCGACGCTGGATACCGGCCAGGGACACGTTCATCGGTCCGGGCAAGAGCGTCATTGATCGCCACCGGGAAGTACTGACAAGACTGCGATTCGAACCCACGGGCAGCGGCGAAGGGTCTGCATTTCATCGCGTCATGCGGCCGCAGGGTCTTTGCCTGCCTATCATCTCCATGGCGGCGCGACTGACAGTGGATGGCGGCACCATCACCGCCGCGAGCATCAGTATGGGGCCCGTAGGACCGGTGCCCTGGTTCGCAGAACCGGCCGCCGAGGTGCTCATCGGAGGACCCGCGAATCAGGAGCAATTCGAAAAGGCTGTCGCCATCGTCCTCGCGAACGTTACCCTGCGGACCAGCAAATACCGCGCTACCGAGGAATATCGATCGGCAATGATCCGCACCTATCTCCCGCTCATTCTCGCAAGCGCCGCAGAGCGTGCCGGAGCTCAACTATGAGCCGGCTGCAGATGTCAGTGAACGGCGTTCCCGTGGACATCGAAGTACCGCAGTCGCGCTATTTGTCCGAGGTGCTGCGGGAGGACCTGCGACTGACCGGAACGAAAATCGGTTGTGCCGAGGCCGAGTGCGGCATCTGCACGGTGCTCGTGAACGGCACTGCAGTTGTGAGCTGTGTTTTCCCGGCGTTCAAAGCGCAGGGTGCAAACGTGGAAACGATCGAAGGCCTGTCCCGGGACGGCAAGCTGCACGCGCTGCAGCAGGCGTTTCTGGAGCATGGCGCGGTTCAGTGCGGCATTTGTACACCGGGTTTGATCATGACGGCCAAAGGGCTACTGGATCGAAAGTCCGCCGCCGGTGAAACGGTAACCGAGGGCGACGTCCGCACCGCGCTCAAAGATTCTTATTGCCGTTGCACGGGTTACCAGAGTGTGATCAACGCCATCCTCCAGGCATCGGGCCAGGATGTGCCGCCGTATCTCCCTGAAACCCGTTCCGCAGGCTTGGCTATCGGCAAGGCACAGCCTAACCCGAATGCGCTGGAAAAGATTAAGGGCAGCGCCCGCTTTAGCGACGACTACCGTTTCCCGGGCATGCTCTATGCTCGTACAAAACGGGCCGGAGTGCCGCACGCGCGTATCCGCAGCATTGATACCTCCGCTGCACGTGAGCTTGACGGTGTGCATGCCGTTTTAACGCATGAGGACATACCGGGCCGGAATGCGCACGGTGTGGTGAGCGTTGACTGGCCGGTCCTTTGTGGGAGTAAGGTCCGCTATGTCGGCGATGCGGTGGCAATCGTGGCGGCCGAATCGCAAGAAATCGCAGACGCGGCGCTTGATTTGATCCATGTTGACTATGAAGAGCTGCCGGCCGTGACCGATGTCATTTTGGCTACCGCACCCGACGCGCCGCTAGTGCACGACGAGCGCCCCGACGGCAACCTCCTCAAACACATCAAGGTTAAAAAAGGTGACATCGATTCCGGGTTTGCGGATGCCGATGTCGTTGTCGATCAGAGCTACCGTACACCGACGACGGAACACCTGTTCCTCGAGCCCGAGTGCTCGATCGGCGTACCCGCCGGCTTCGATCCAACAAAATTCGGCGGACACTGTGATGCTCTCGCTGTGCGCGGTGAGACGGCGAAGCACGACAAGACCACGATTTACGTCGGCAGCCAAATACCGTACATCGACCGCGACCAGGCCGCGGCAACGCTGGGAGTGGAGAGCGATGCAGTGCGGGTTGTGGCTACGCTCATGGGCGGTGGCTTCGGCGGCAAGGAAGACATCGCCGGTCAGATTCATGTGGCTCTGCTCGCGGAGGCCACGCAGCGGCCGGTGAAGATGTTGTACTCGCGACAGGAAAGCCTGCTGGTGCACCCCAAGCGGCATTCCACGGTCATTCGTATTCGAACCGCTGCTACAAACGACGGTCGATTGACCGCCGTGCAGGCAACGCTGTATGGCGACGGCGGCGCTTATGCCAGTCTCAGCGAAAAGGTGCTCACGCGTGCGACCACGCATGCGACCGGCCCGTACGACGTACCCAACGTCAAGGTGGACTGTTTCGCCGTCTATACCAACAACGTTCCTTGTGGCGCGTTTCGGGGTTTCGGTGTTACCCAGAGCTGTTTCGCGGTCGAGAGCAATATGGATATGCTCGCCGAAAAGCTGGGACTCGATCCAATAGAATTTCGCCGCATCAACGCACTCGATGTCGGGGCGGAGACGTCGACCGGACAGGTTTTGCGAGAAAGCGTTGGCCTGAAAGAATGCATCGACAAAGTCGAACGCGATGTACGCGGCGAAGACTTTCGCTGGACCTGGGATGAGGGCCATCGCCGCTACGCGTGGGGCATGGCGGTGGGCTACAAGAATACCGGGCTGGGCGGTGGGGCGCCGGACAAAGCGACGGCCGAAGTCGAGGCATGGCACGATCCCGGCAAGGGCCTCATGGCCGAAGTGCGCATCTCGTCAGCAGAAATGGGCCAGGGCCTGCCGGCCGTACTCGCCGCGTGTGTCGCGGAAGAACTGGGCATTCCCTCCGAGCGTGTCAGCGTCTTGCTGGGCGACACCGATTACTGCCCGGATGGCGGCCCAACGACGGCCAGCCGGCAAACCTACGTCAGTGGCAACGCGGCACGGCTGGCTGCAAAAGACGTGTCGCAGCAGCTGACGGCAACAAATCCTGCGGCAAGAATCAAAGCGCGGCATGAATACTGGGCACCCAAGACCAAGCCGCTCGGCAAGGGCGGCGACATGCACGTGGCCTTCGGATTTTGCGCGCAGGCCGTATTGTGCGAAATCGATATGCGCACCGGCGAAGTCAGCGTTCGCAAGGTCGTTGCCGCGCACGATGTTGGTCGTGCCATCAACCCGCTGACGCTGGAAGGACAAATAGAGGGCGGTATCGTCATGTGCATCGGCTTTACGTTGACCGAACACTACATCCAGGAAGAGGGCAAGCCGTGGACGAATGTCATGGCGCGTTACAAGATGCCGAGCATCACGCACGCACCCCGGATTATTTCCCACATCGTGGAGCACGGCACCGCAGACGGGCCTTACGGTGCAAAAGGCGTGGGCGAATTGCCCAGCATTCCGACGAGTCCGGCGATTACAAACGCAATCTACCGCGCCACCGGAGTGCGCGTTCGCAGTCTGCCCGTCGACCAGGATACGCTGCTGCAAGCCATGCGCTCCGGGGCAAGTGAAGTTGAGCTCGCATGGGGCGACCGTGCGGCTATCCCCACAATACCCCTGGGAGGGGAACAGTGAACCTGATACCCGAAATCCGCGAAGACGTGCGGCAGAAGAGCATCGCGCGCGCCCGTGCACAGAATATAGTCCTGCCCACGTTCGCCCAGCAAAAAGACCCGATGCTGGTTCCGGACGCGATCAAAACCCGGCTGAAAAACGTTGGCCTTTGGGATCTGGATCCGGCAAACCTGTTTCGCATCACCTGGAAAAACGAGCCCGTCGAACATGGCGGAGGATTCGGAGAAGGCAACTGGATCGAATTTCCGCAGGCGTTGACGGGCATCGACGCAACCATCGTCGGCATTGTCGGCAATTGGTTCCCGACCGGCGCCCACAAAGTCGGCGCCGCCTACGGCTGCCTCGTACCGCGCCTCGTGACCGGCGCCTTCGACCCCGATACGCAGAAGGCGGTATGGCCATCAACCGGCAACTATTGTCGTGGCGGTGCCTACGACTGTGCCCTGCTCTCGTGCCCGGCCATCGCAATTTTGCCCGAGGGCATGAGCCGCGAGCGCTTCGACTGGCTGAGAGAAATCGGTACCGATGAAATCATCGCAACGCCCGGTACCGAGTCAAACGTCAAGGAAATCTATGACAAGTGCTGGGAGCTGCGGGAGCAACGTGGCGATGGCATCGTCGTGTTTAACCAGTTCGAGGAATTTGGCAACGCGATCTGGCACTACCAGATGACGGGGTCGGTCATCGAAGAAATATTCCAGAACCATTATGCAGATGGACGCCGCCTCTCCGCCTACGTCAGCGCCACGGGCTCGGCCGGTACAATCGCCGCAGGCGACTACCTTCGCACCCAGCACCCGGGCATCCGTGTCGTCGCCACCGAAGCCTTACAGTGCCCTACGCTGCTGCAGTTCGGATTCGGTGAGCACCGTATCGAAGGCATTGGCGACAAGCACGTTCCCTGGATTCATAACGTGCGCAATACAAATTTCGTGGCCGCTGTCGATGACGAACAGACCATGCAACTCATGCGTCTGTTCAGTGAAGACGAGGGGCACGCCTGCCTGCGCCGTGAGGGCGTCGACGATGACATGCTACAGACCTTGAGCGAAATCGGCATTTCCGGCCTTTGCAACCTCGTAGCCAGTATCAAGACCGCACGTTATTACGACATGGGCACGGGCGACGTGATCTTCACGCCGCTCACGGACTCGATGGATTTGTACGCGTCACGCATGCAGGAAATGAAAGAAAAACACGGACCTTACAGTGCCCAACTCGCTGATCAGCACTACGGGCGTTACCTGCAGGGGACAACCGCCGACAATGTTCGGGAACTGACCTATGCCGACCAGAAGGCGCTGCACAACTTCAAGTACTTCACCTGGGTAGAACAACAGGGCCGCACGTCCGATGAGTTGCGGCAGCTTTGGGACGAGGACTTTTGGCGCGAAATTTTCTCGCAGGAC
>CAMYLB010000206.1 GCA_947259145.1 uncultured Woeseiaceae bacterium | reverse complement strand
TGCCGTTCTCGCAGTCCACAATATGATGATTGCCCGATTCGGCGGAACCGATGGTATTCGTGACGAAGGGCTTTTCGAATCCGCCCTAGCCCGGCCAGCGAATATTTATCAGTACGATCATAACGCGCGGATCACACAACTTGCCGCGGCATATGCTGGCGGCATTATCCAGAACCATCCATTCGTCGATGGCAATAAGCGCACAGGTTTCATGGCTGCGTATATGTTCCTAGACATCAACGGATCGACATTGATCGCGGACGAAGTTTCGGCCACCGCGATGACGTTGTCGCTAGCGGCGTCAGAAATCGATGAGAATGACTATGGAATTTGGCTGGCTAACAATATCGAGGACTAGCAATAGCGCGCCCGGAGATGACTGCACACATGTGACGATGACGAAATCAGACGTCGATTTCGTCGTTCGGACCTTACGTGAAAGGGTCATTGCTGCGCTTGCAACTCTTGAGAAAGAGGGATTCTGGCCGCCTGACCAAGGGTGACAGTGGGTTAGGTCCCGACATGCCGGACACACAAAATGAAAAAGGAATCAGTTGATACTGAGCTTGCGGAACTCATCGAATCGGTGAGGATGTGTCGGCTCTGCGAAAAGTCACTGCCGCTCGGACCACGACCGGTGCTGCAGGTCGATTCCCGAGCAACGATCCTCATCGCAGGACAGGCACCAGGTCGGCGCGTTCATGAATCCGGTGTACCGTTCGATGACCCGAGTGGCGACCGTTTGCGTGACTGGCTGGGGATTACACGAGACGTGTTTTACGATGCGAGCAAAGTAGCCATCCTGCCGATGGGATTCTGTTACCCGGGCACCGGAAAATCCGGTGATCTGCCGCCCAGACCGGAATGCGAGCCAGCCTGGCGACAGCAACTACTCGACTGCCTCGAGAACATCGAACTTACGCTTGTGATCGGTCTGTACGCGCAAAAGTCACACCTTCCCGACGCGAAAAAGAACCTGACCGAAACCGTCCGTGCATGGAAGGAGTTCGACAAGGGCCTGATACCACTGCCGCACCCCAGTCCACGGAACAACATCTGGCTGAAAAAGAACCCGTGGTTCACCGAATTGCTACTACCACACCTCAGGCGGTCTACAAAACGAGCGCTCAGGGTAAATCGCGGGGCGCGATAAGGATCTGATTGTCGTGACTATTCGCTCGTCTGCGTTACGGCAACCACTAAAAGAACACCGGCGCCCATTACAACCAGATAGATGCGCGCAATCCCGTCGAGCCCCAGCACGAACGGGAGGATTACAAAGGCGATACCCGCCAGCGTGTCGAACAACAGATGCGTCTTGAACGGTATGGCCTTCACCGCACTGAATGTGTAATCGGTGAAGAGACTGTAGACGATGAGGCCGATACCGCCAGCGACGGATGCCCACTGCGCAATCATCGATTGCTCTCCGATGCCGAGAACGAAAGGTGCAATGATCAGAACCATTGCGGCAGCGTAATCGCCAAGGCCGTGCAGCTTGGCACTTAGAAACTTCATTTGGCGCTCCCGTTCAGTATCTCCCTATCCTTGCCGCCGAGCGGTGTATGGCATCCGATGCATAGGGGAGCGCGCCCGGACAGGTTGGCGCCCTGGTAGTTAAACACTGAACCGTCCGGATTGTACTCGGCCCAGAACCAGTTGTTGTTGTCCGGGTCGTAGCCCTCCTCACGCTGAAACATGATAGCCAGAGGTTCATTGTTTTCATCCGGACCGGCCGCGTACACACTCTTGGGAGTAAGAGCTTCTTCGGCACCATAATTGTGCTTTATGAGCAGCCGTCCTCGCTGCCCATCAATGACAGCCTCTGTCGCAATGAATTCCTGGATGCTGCCGTGAGGCCGCGAGCCGACAAACGGGAAACTCCGTATTCGCCCCTCTCCGATCAGTCCGTTTTCTGCCATATACGACCAGACTTTTGCCGCGTAGGCATCGTCCTTGGCTGTGCCGGCACTCTTGGCGTCATCAGCGGCAACCGAAAACGCTGAATACGAAAGTGCCGCCACGACTGCGGCAACCACCCCGACAGTCATCGTAACCAAGCGTGACATTGGCTATTTCCCCGCCGTCAGTGAGTCGGACGTGCCACCCACCGCGTCCTTGCCTGTTGCCTTGCCACCGCGCAGCACCGGATAGTACTGGGTAAAGACGAAGTCGTCGGCTGCCGCTGCCGCGTGACAGCTATTGCACGACTCTGTCGGGAATGCCGTCGCCGTAGGCGTAAGTTTCTTATGGTCTGGCGTAGAGAAACTGTAGTAACCCCAGTTGCCCGGCTCGTCCGGGAAGTGCTTTTTGCTCTTGATAGTGGCCTCGAGACCTATGAACTCACCCTGGAAATAGCCATTGCCGCTGACAGCTGCCTTGGAGCCGACGCTGACAAGCTCTTTGATCAGAATCGTCCCTTCGCGAAATTCTCCGGTCTTCTTCCAGTGCTTCCAGCTCTTGGGATCGATATAGACGTTGTGGTGTTCGGGAAATGCGGCTTTGCCGTCGTTCATGTCATTAGGAGTTACCGGCGTGCCAACGTAAACCCACTCACGGTAACCGGTCGGGCGCTCGAGCTTCCCTTCCTTGATCTCGTATGCATCGGCCTGTGCGACATCAGGAATTATTGCGATTGCGGTAATTGCGGCCAAGGCCACTAGAACTGTCCTCATTGAGCTTGCTCCTTACAATGAAAAAGCCGCTTTGGCCACAGAATGCGAGCCATCGGCTGAAGGTCACTGTAGGGGTTCTACCCGCGGCGAAATAGTACGAGCTTGCTAGGAGGGGTACGTTATTGCTGTCGCCGGAATTGGCTTGGCGTCGTGCCAACAATCCGCCTGAAATGGCGACGGAAGTGGCTCTCGTCTGCGAACCCAAGCTCGCAGGCAATGTCAGCGATCGTCTTCCCTGGAATGCGACGCAGCAAGTCACGAGCTCGTGCGATGCGCAGCTGCAGCTGGTATTCGTGGGGCGGAAAACCGGTCGCACGCTTGAACACGCGGGCAAAGTGGAATGGAGAGAGGTTGAATGCGGCCGCGAGTTCCGACAAAGCGATGTTCTCATCCAACCTGTCGTTAAGAATTTCTATGCTTCTTTGACAGTCGCTCGCAGAAAATCCGGCCGTGTCTCGATCGGGCGGAATGACGGTGAGCGACGCTTTACTCAATCGAAAGATACGTGCAGCTATCAACTGCAGCAGCGACGAGGTTACGAGGTCCTTGCCGAGTCCGACCGTCGCCGTTTCGTCGCGCAGTTGGTGCAAGAGGTTGTTGAGACCATGATCAAAAATTCGGAAAAGAGGTGCGAGTGTTGGGCGCCCGCCGTCTTGCTTTTCGAATTCGCCGCCGACGCTTGAGAGGAATGATGGCAGCATCGTCAAGTGGACAGATTCGGACTTGTAACTCCAGTCCCACTCCATCGGAAATCCTGACGGCACGAAAGTAACGTGACCTTGAGGGCAATTTTGCCACTCGCGTCGGCCGTCGGCTGTGCGCAACACTGAGCGAACTTCCTCGCCCTCCACAGGGCTGCCAACGCTGCACATAAGCATATGTTCGCGTTGACCATGAGCAAGACTAACCCCTCCGGGTGGGCGACTACGCACGAGCAGCTCGGCCCCGACGCCGAAGGACGTACGCGACTCGATCGAGGTCGGGTCGACGAGAGATGCGGATTGAGCTTGCGCTACGGAACTCATCAGGAAATTATATAGGTACTTGGGTTCGACGGCATGCAGATCAGGTTTCAGTTGCCGATGAAATTAGTTGTGCCACGGCAATGAGAGGAGACTCTTGCGATGTATTTGGAGTGAGTTGTATGCCGTGTCTCGGATCCGGTATTTGACGCGCCCGGAGAGATTGATTCCTCGCTCCGCTCGTCACCCTGCGGGCGCCTTTGGCGTCTGTCGGAACGCTACGCGTTCCTCGAATCGAACTCCCGACCACCTGGTTCGAAGCCAGGTATTCCCGGCGCCATGAGATCGACTACCTGTCAGCGAGCGTCGGTTTGGTCACAACATGGTCACGTGGTGGTCACAACGCACTCATGCGAAGTCCCCAAGACAACGTAACTCTATGAAAAATATGGCGCGCCCGACAGGATTCGAACCTGTGACCCCTGCCTTCGGAGGGCAGTACTCTATCCAGCTGAGCTACGGGCGCTTCGTGGGACGCAATTGTAGCGTCAATTCGGCCAATCCGCGATGCCAAGCAAAAAACTGGGACAACTGACAGGGAACGCAAGTTGTCGAACAGCGGATACTGACAAAATGGCAGACAATAGCGACCATTTGCCGGACGATATCCGCAGGGAAAAAAGTATCGCGCACAGCCTGAGGTACGAATACAAAGGCGCCATACTTGGTGGGCTACGGCGATTCAGAGCACTGCGACAGCAAGCGCCCGGGATCATCGCCGAGTTTGTCCTTGCGGCGATCTTGAGCATCTCGGTGTTGACGTTCCTTTATCACGACCTCAATGTCACCGGCCTGCTACCTACCGTCGCCTTCTGCATCAAGCTTGTCGTTATCGTCCTCCTTTGTTTCTGGATTGCCGGGCGAATCTGGCGTGCGATCGGCCTGTCCAACCGTGATCGTTGCCGCTTTGTCGTTAACAATATGTGGTCACTCGCAGCAACTGGCATTCTCGCCCTCAGCGCCGTACTCCACATTCTCTATCCGGACCTCGGGCAATCTCCTCCAGTTCCAGCATCACCGCCCGAGAAATCTGCTGTTATCGCACCGGAACCTGCTGCGCCTCCCAGCCACGAACTACCGCCGCATGACCGTGTATTCGCGGGACGTGGCTGGCAGATCCTGCATGACAAAGACTCAAACTACAGAACCGCATTGGTCAGGGAAGCGGCGGAGCGTTGCGCCGAATTGGGCGAGAATTGGCAACTGGCGGATCGCGCGGACTTTAGTGGCCTTGAGCCGGAACTCATTGACGGTGGTCATATCGGCAGCTTCTGGACCGCATCCAGGAAACCCAATTCAAACCTGGATTTCTTTCTTAACGCCGACGGCACTTCGCGATTTCGTTGGGCATTGTCCTCGAACGATACTGAGCGCATTGTTCTTTGCGTGATGGCGATATCGATTTGACGCGCGAGGCGATCCCTTAAGTCTCCGACGCCAGCTCTTGTTTCACATCGCCGGTTTGGCGCTCTTCCCGCGAATCTTCGAAAATCCTGCGAATCTTCTGGGTATCGAGTAAGTCTGTCCTTGGATCGACCACGTGCACCTTGTTGCGGCCCGCGTTCTTCGCCGCATAGCAAGCAGCGTCTGCGAGTCTGAACAAAGACTCCGCATCGTTGACGGCATCCGACGGCGCAACACCGATGCTCACACCAACGGAGAAATAGTCCGTACCCCAGGCAACGCGGTACCCTGTCACCTTGCTGCGAATGAGGACATTGAAGCCGCGGTCGAGTTCGCGAATTCGGCCGTCGCCACGGTCGACCTGTGGCTGGTCCGATTCATTCGCGCCAGAGTCTTGTTA
>CAMYLB010000205.1 GCA_947259145.1 uncultured Woeseiaceae bacterium | reverse complement strand
CTGGTCGGACGAAGAAATCGAACTCGCGCTGGATACGGCCGATCAGTTGAAAGATGAGTTCAAGAGCGGCGTGCCGACCTTGCACCTCGCGCACAAGACGGCGTTCCTCATATTCTTTGACAAGTCTACGCGTACCCGTAACTCGTTCGAAGCCGGCATGACGCAGCTTGGCGGACACGCGCATTTCATCGACTCGGAAACATCGCAGATCGCCCACGGCGAGAGCCCCAAGGACATGGGCACGATACTCTCCGGGTATGGGCACGGCATCATGATTCGTCACGACCTGGTTCCCGGTGAGGGCCAGTCCTACATGCGAGATGTCGCGGAATGGGCAACCGTTCCGGTCATTAACATGCAGTGCGACGTCGACCATCCGTGTCAGAATCTGGCCGACCTGATGACGATTCGCGAAGAATTCGGCAAAGATCTCAAGGACCTGAAAATCGCTGTCTCCTGGGCCTATGCCCCCAGCTACGTGAAGCCGATGTCGGTACCGCAGGGGTTGATCATGCTCATGACGCGCTTTGGCATGAACGTAACGCTCGCTCATCCACCCGAGTATCAGTTAATGGATGAGCCGATGAATTTGGCACGCGACAACGCGGCCCGTTCCGGCGGGTCCTTCAACGTAGTGGATAACATGGAAGATGCCTTCGCCGACGCTGATATCGTCTATCCGAAGAGCTGGGGTGTGGAATCGCTGTTCAGCAAGCCCGATCAGGCAATGAAGGTCGCGCAGCAATACCAACACTGGATTTGCGACGAGGCAATGATGGCGCGCGCGAAAGAACAGGCGATTTATATGCACTGCCTGCCGGCCGACCGCGGCTTTGAAGTAAGCGACGCGGTTATCGACGGCCCGCGGTCACGCGTTTACCCGGAGGCCGAGAACCGCTTGCATACGGCCAAAGCCCTCATGGCACTGACGATGTAAGGCGGAGTGAATCAAATGACAACGCCCGAACCTCGCAATAACAACGATGCCCCTCTGGTCGTCATAGCTATTGGCGGTAATTCGCTGATCACGGATCGCGAACACATGGACGTTTTGGACCAGTACCGCGCGGCCGGTGAGACGAGTCAATACATCGCACCCATCGTCAAACCGCGGCCGGTGAGACGAGTCAATACATCGCACCCATCGTCAAACAGGGTTACCGGGTGCTCGTGACACACGGTAACGGGCCGCAGGTCGGCTTTGTGTTGCTGCGCTCGGAACTGGCGAGAGACGTTATCCACCAGGTACCGCTGGCCAACTGTGTTGCGGACACGCAGGGCTCGATCGGCATGCAGATCGCCCAAAGCCTGCAAAACGAATTTCTTCGCCAGGGCATGAAGCAAGACGTGGTCGCGCTGGTCACCCAGTCCGTGGTCGACGAGCAGGATCCGAGCTTCAGCAAACCCAGCAAACCTATCGGCCCGTTCATGAGCGAAGAAGAAGCGCGACTGCATGAGCGCGAAGATGGCTGGGTAGTGGGCGAAGACGCGGGTCGTGGCTGGCGACGGCTGGTCGCGTCGCCGATGCCGCTCAAGATCATCGAACTGCCCGCGATTCGCGCTTTGCTTGACGGCGGCACGCTTGTCATTGCGGCTGGCGGTGGTGGTGTTCCGGTCGTGTACAAACCGGACGGCACGTTGCGACCCCGCCCGGCGGTTATCGACAAGGATGCTGCATCCTGCCTGCTGGCCTGTGAGCTGGGCGCATCGGTATTTATCATTTCCACCGACGTCGACAAGGTGTCACTGAACTTCGGAACACCGCAGCAGGTCGACATCGATCACATGGACGTGGCTGAGTGCCGCCGTTACCTCGAGGAAGGGCATTTTGCGCCGGGCAGCATGCGGCCGAAGATCGAAAGCGCGCTCAGGTTTCTCGAGCAAGGTGGCAGGGAAGTGATCATTACTCAGCCTCATCACCTAGAAGGGGCTTTGCAAGGAATCAGTGGGACACACATCGTGCCCTGAAGGAGCAAAACGATGAACGGTTATCGCTGTTTTTCCTGTGCGGCAACGCAAGCCGCGGACTTCACAGGATGCCTGTGCCCGTCTTGTGGCGGCAATCTCGATATTACGTACGACTATGAAGCTGTCGCCGAGAATATCGAGCGATTGGGCACCGACAGAGCCAGGTCACTTTTTTCCTATGCGCCGTTTCTTCCCGTGAAAACTCCGGGCTCCCGCTTCCCGTTGCGAATTGGGGCAACGCCACTTTATGCAGCCCGACGACTGGGGCGATCGCTGGGCCTGCGCAATCTCTACCTGAAGGACGATACTGTCAATCCGAGCGCGTCCAGCAAGGACCGCGCCAGCGTCATAGCGGTTCAACGAGCCATGGATATAGGCGCGAATATCGTATCTGTCGCCAGTACCGGTAACGCAGGATCTTCACTTGCGTGTGTCGCGGCGGCTGTCGGCATGCGGGCCATCGTGTTCGTTCCAGAAACCGCGCCGGCTGCCAAGCTCGCACAGGCACTGTCATTCGGCGCCACCGTATTGGCGGTTCGCGGCAACTATGACGACGCCTTCGACCTGTGCCGGACTGCGTCCGACGAATTCGGCTGGTTCAATCGCAGCACGGGTTACAACCCGTTCACACGGGAAGGCAAGAAAATCTGTGCATTTGAAATATGGGAGTCGCTGGACGGACGCGTCCCGGACCGAATCGTGGTACCGACGGGTGACGGCAATTTGCTGAGCGGCATGTGGAAAGGCTGGTGTGACTTGAAAGGCGTCGGTCTGATCAATCGAATTCCAAAAATCGACTGTGCCCAGTCGGCGTCCAGCGCAGCGATCAGCAACACGGTTCGTAAAATTCGCGACAGCGGGCTCTCCAACATAGACTGGACGGCAGTTGCCGTGGACGAAGTCAACGCCACCACGATTGCCGATTCGATTGCCGTTGACCGGCCACGAGATGGCCTGGCAGCGGTTAGAGCGATAATCGAGTCCGGTGGCGAAACCATAACGGTTTCGGATGAGCAGATCCTCGCGGCCATTCCCGAAATGGCGCGCCTTTCCGGTGTCTTTCCAGAACCCGCTGCAGCAGCGCCCTGGGCCGCCGTTAAGCAAATGCGTCGGGACAACACGATCGAAACGGACGAACTCGTCGTCTGCCTCGTGTCAGGAAGTGGCCTCAAGGATATTGGTAGCGCTCAGAAAGCCGCCGGCGAAGCGCTGGTGATCGACCCCGCCATTGAAGCCGTCAGACACGTCCTTGCTGCGTAATATTGAACATTGGGGACATTCTTAATTTAACGTACTAATACGTTAAATTAAGAATGTCCCTATTAGCGTTGTCGAGGCGGTCAGCCAGTTCGCGGCCCTGCGCGTCGGACATGGCCGTTAATGGCGGCCGTACGTTGGCCCAGCGCGGATCGCCGGTGGCCGATGCGAGCAAGCGCTTCTGCGCCGGAATCGGGGCATACTCCTGCAGTAACAATCGAACGCGTTTGACGGTCTCGTGCAATTCCCGGGCCGCGGTCACGTCGCCCTGATCGTACAGCTCGACCACTTTGGCGATGTCGCCAGCATTCAAGTTTGCGGTCGCAGTGATGCAACCCGCTGCACCCAGCTCCAGCGCTTCAATTAACGGCAGTTCTGAACCGGGATAAACCGTCATCCCGTCAATCTCGAGTAGCGCCCGTGTGTTCTCCCAGTCATTGGAACTGTCCTTGATACCGACGATTTGTTCCGGGAAATTACGGTGCAAGCGCGCGGCAAGGGCCGGCGGCACGCCAACGATTGCGATCGGCGGAATATGATAAAGATAGATGCGCGCGTCCGCACCGATTGTCGTAATCAGCTGCCTGAAATATTCGTACAGACCATCCTCGGTGACGCCCTTGTAATAGAACGGCGGCAGGGTCATGACAGCGGTGCAAGCCATGTCGAGACAGGCGCGTGACAAGCGGGCCGTGTCGGCGACGTTCGACAGCCCGGTACCCGGGATCATCCTGGCGGGGTCGATGCCGCCGTCAACAAGCGCCCGTATCGCGGCAATCCGCTCATCGATACCGACCGACAGTGCTTCTCCCGTCGTACCGAACGGCGCGATGCCGGCGCAGCCCTGCTCGAACAGCCAGTTGGCGTGCGCAACATAAAGGTCCGTCGCAATCGACAAATCATTGTTGAACGGCGTCAGGATCGGCGCGATAACTCCACGAAATGTCATGCTGCGATTGTCACTAAAATCCGTCTCAATTGTTAGTGCCCTTCGAACCTGCCCGTGGAAGATACGTAGTTTGGTTTGGCTACCGCAGTCGTAAAGTTAGCGGATGCCTCACCTGAGAAGGAGGAGTGGATCATGAATATGTCGCTGTTGCAGATCCTGGCGGGCTTGCTGATGCTTGCAGCCGCTATTGCTCTCATTGTCGCGTATCGAAAATACCTGGCCGCCGGTTCTGAGCGGCGCATGAACAGTATGCTCGAGGCGGTCGGACTCGATTCCAGGGTTCTCTCGAGCGCCGATACTGAAACCATCGTCCATGACATTCGACGGCGCTGCCAGAGTTGCTCAGCCGAGGACGTATGTGAGCATTGGCTGGCCGGCAGAAAAGGCGGCGACAACAGCTTTTGCCCCAACGCCGGAGTCTTTGATGAACTGAGGAAGACCCGCGGCGCCCCGACCTGATCTGTATTAGTACTTACACGGGCAGTCAGCACTCAATACAGGAGTTCGACCCACCGACCGGCGTCGATGAGGTCGCTTTTTTTCTTCGACCATGATTCTGACGATCCGACCATATTGCCGAATAGCTTGTCTAGTGTATCGCGGATCGGGACCAGCCCGGCTACGTACACGTAAGTGTGTTGATCGTCGAGCATGTTCAGGATTTCTGCGCTGCGATCTTCGATCGCGTAATCCCACGCGATCGGGTCCGCCCAGTTCGGCCGCGGGCTCAACGCCTGGATTGCTTCAAATGTTTTCTCGTCATAGTAGCGCGCGAAATCATCGCGTTTGTCATTCATATATAGCAGCTCGAGGCCAGACTGTGCGCCATACAGCAAGAGGACCTTGCCTTCCCAGTCACCGATGTCCTGGTAGATGTGTTTGATGAAGGCACGAAAAGGTGCGATGCCGGTACCAAGACCGATCAGAAGCAGGTTGGCTTTCTTGTCCTCGGGCACCGTAAATGGCAGGCCGAAGGGGCCGGTGATAAACAGCTGATCGCCAGGCTTGCGGTCGCATAGGTAGTTGGAGTTGACTCCCGCGTACTGCTCGCCGCTGTAGTCATCGATATAGTCGCAGCGCCTTACGACTAACGTAACCTGAGGCTTGGCATCGCCCTTGGCACTCGGCGTGTCGGCAACCGTGTAAAGCCGTTGGCGCAATGAGCTACCGAATTCCTTCGGGCCTTCGACCAGTACGCCAATGCTCTGTCCGATTTCGAAATTGAACTCGTCCCTGTCCACTTCGAAAACCAGTTCACGGACTTCGGCATCTGCGCCTTCGTCAGTGATCCGTTCTGATTTCAATACTGTCGCGGCAAAGCGAGGTTCTTTTGGATAGTCTTCAAGACGCATGAGAAGTACTCCTTCTTGTTCTATTCCCGTCGGGGGCGGGTTCAGTAGCAGTTTCGAATTTGTCGGAACCACATCCGCCGAAGCACGGCGCTGCATCGCAAGCGCCATCCGAACGACCGGGCTTGAGTCGCTCTTTCAACGCGCTTTCAAACGCGATGATTCGTATCGCAATCATGGCAGAGATGGCAACTGTCGCGATGATGAGGGTAACTACAATGTTCATCTGCCCAACCCTGCAAATCCCATGAATCCCATGGACAAAATTCCGGCCACGACCAACGCGGCCGCGGTTCCCTTGAAAATTTCCGGTACGTCCGCGAGGTCGAGTTTCTCGCGAATGCCGGCCATGAGCACGAGCGCCAGCGCGAAACCGGCACCCGCACCCAATGCGTACGCGATCGCCTGCGTGAATCCGTAGCCCTTGTTGGTCTGAAACAACGCGAGGCCGAGAATTGCACAATTCGTCGTAATCAGCGGCAGGAAGATACCCAACGCACGAAACGTAGGCGGACTCAGCTTGCGCATCAGCATCTCGACGAGTTGAACGGTCGACGAAATCACCAGGATGTACGAGATGATGCGGAGATACGGCGCGTTGATCGCTTCGAGTACCAGGTTGATGCCAAACGCGCAGACCGAGGCGACGAGCATGACGAATCCGACCGCGCCGCTCATACGAACGGCCGTTTCGAGTCTGGCCGACACGCCGAAAAACGGGCATAGACCGAGAAAGTAGGCCAGCACGAAGTTGTTGACCAACGCCGCGTTCAGGAAGATCGACCAGTAACCCGCGTCTTTCATGACACAACCTCCGCGGCCCGCTCGTCGTCCTGTTTTTCGGCATCCGACTGGCGCCGGCGAATCCAGTTGACCACCAACAGCCACATCGCCATGGCGAAGAATCCTCCGCTCGGCAGCACCATGACGGTCCAGGTCTGGAATCCGTCGGGGAACATGTCGACGCCGAACAGCGTGCCGCTGCCGAGGATCTCCCGCAATACGCCGATGAAGAACAGCGCGACTGTGAAGCCCACGCCCATGCCCAGTGCGTCCAGTACCGCGCGTCCGGGGTTATGCTTGGACGCGAAGGCCTCGGAACGACCCAGGATCAGGCAGTTGACAACGATCAGAGCGAT
>CAMYLB010000204.1 GCA_947259145.1 uncultured Woeseiaceae bacterium | reverse complement strand
CTCTCCCTTGCGGGCTTCGCAGGGTTCCGATGAGAAGTAATTGGAATCGTTTAGCGGAGACCGACCATGAGTTCCCAAGCCAGCAAAGCCACCAGCGCCGTCCGTGCGTCTATTGAATCCGACACACAGCACGGTGCCGTCGTACCACCATTGCATCTTTCTTCGAATTTCGCGTTTGCGGGTTTCGGTGAGAAACGGCAGTACGACTACACGCGCTCAGGCAACCCGACGCGTGACGCGCTCGCAGACGCACTCGCCGAACTTGAAGGCGGTGCCGGCGCCGTGGTGACCTCATCGGGCATGGCGGCACTGACGCTCCTGACGCAATTGCTCGAACCCGGTGATGTCATCGTCGCGCCACACGATTGCTACGGTGGAACGTATCGTCTGTTCGAGCAACAATCGAAGAAGGGGCTGTTTGACGTTGTATTTATCGATCAAACCAACCTGGAAGCGCTGCAAGCCGCCTGCGAGTGCGGTCCGAAGATCATTCTGGCTGAGACGCCATCCAATCCGTTACTGCGCATCGTCGACATCGAAGCAATCGCCGCAATTGCCAAGAACTGCGGCGCATTGTTTGCTGTCGACAACACGTTTCTCTCGCCGGCGCTGCAAAACCCGATTGAGTTCGGCGCAGATCTCGTCATTCACTCGACGACCAAGTACATCAATGGCCACAGCGATGTAGTCGGTGGCTGCGTGGTTGCCGCGACCGAAGAGCTGGCCGAGCAGATTGCCTACTGGGCGAACTGTATCGGCATTACCGGGGCCCCGTTCGACAGTTACCTGACGCTGCGCGGCATCCGCACGTTGCACCCACGAATCAGGCAGCACGAAGAAAGTGCCAGTTTGCTTGCCAATGTGCTCAACGAACACGACTGCGTGGACCACGTCTATTATCCCGGTCTTGAATCGCATCCGGGACACGCGATCGCGAAACGGCAGCAACGCGGATTCGGCGGCATGATCAGTTTCGAGATCGATGGCGGTGAGGCGGCCGTCAAGGCGTTTGTGGAAAGCCTGAAGTTCTTCTCGCTGGCAGAATCGCTGGGCGGTGTCGAAAGCCTGGTGTGTCATCCGTGCTCGATGACTCATGCCCCGGTTTGCGAGGAAGCGCTGGCCGAAGCAGGCATCCGGCCCAACCTCGTGAGGCTCTCGGTCGGCCTCGAGTCAGCGGAAGACCTGCTTGCCGACGTACTGACGGCTCTGGATGCCGCTGCTTCGACGACAAAACTGCAGCCTGTTGCAGCGGCCTGCGGCTGAGGAACGTGAGTCTGCCGGACTATTTGCAGGCGCAAATTGCCGCGGAAACCCGGTTCCTCACGGTTCCGGGTGAATTTGTTCTTGAGAATGGGGCCAGGCTGAAAGCGGTTGAGATCGCCTACCGAACCTGGGGTGATCCGGCGAATGCCGCCGAACACGCTATCCTGATTTGTCATGCCCTGACGGGCTCGGCCGATGTCGAGGCCTGGTGGCCCAACATCATTGGCGCTGGCAAGGCGTTCGATCCGGCGAACGACTACATCATTTGCGCGAATATTCTGGGCAGCTGTTATGGCACGACAGGGCCTGTCAGTCTCAAGCCAGGCTCGACTGAGCGTTATCGAGCCGATTTTCCGGCTATCTCAGTGCGCGACATGGTGGAACTGCAACGCGTACTGCTGGATGAACTGGGGGTTGAACGCCTCGAACTCGTTACCGGGCCATCGCTGGGTGGCATGCAGGCACTCGAGTGGGCAATCACCTATCCAGACCGTGTTGGCAGCATCGTGCCCATCGGGGTCGGTGGTCGCCACTCCGCGTGGTGTATTGGCGTCAGCGAGGCGCAGCGTGCCGCGATTGCCGCTGACCCGAACTGGAATGGCGGCTATTACGACGACGACTCGCCGCCTGCGAAGGGACTCGCTGCTGCAAGAATGATGGCCATCTGTACCTACCGCAGCTGGCAGAGCTTTGACCGTCGCTTCGGACGCAAGCGGCAATCCGACGAGCTTTACCAGGTGCAGTCCTACCTGCGACATCAGGGTGAGAAAATAAACGATCGTTTCGATGCCAATACCTACGTAACGTTGACCCATGCCATGCATACTCACGACCTGTCGCGAGACAGGGGGGACTACCCGGATATATTGCGATCAATTCTGCAACCGGCGTTGGTCATCTCCGTGAGCACAGACGCGTTGTATCCGCCGGAAGAGCAGCAGGTGCTCGCAGAACATTTGCCGAGGTCGCGTTACGAGACCCTCGAGTCGGCTCATGGGCACGACGGATTCCTGATCGAAACCGAGAAACTGGGCAACATGATTGCCCGCTTCCGTGCTGCAAACCGGACTTCGACGAATCTGAAAGCGGTCAGTTCAGGCAGCGAATAATCACGTCGGTCATTTCCGTGGTGGAGATCCTGGTGTCTCCGCGAGCCGCAATGTCGGCAGTTCTTGCGCCGTCTGCGATCGCCTTGCTGATCGCGTTTTCTATCGCCGCGGCTTCCTGCTCAAGCCCGAGACTATGACGCAAAAGTAGCGCAGCGCTCGCGATCGCGCCGCAGGGGTTGGCGATGCCGCGGCCGGCGATGTCGGGTGCCGAGCCGTGAATTGGCTCATAGAGGCCACGCGAAGAATCACCGAGCGACGCGGAGGGCAGCATGCCCATCGAACCAGCCAGCATGGAGGCTTCATCGGTCAGGATGTCACCAAACATGTTTTCGGTAACGATCACGTCGAACTCGCTGGGGCGACTTAAGAGATGCATCGCCGCGGCGTCAACGAGCAGCGTCTCCACTTCAACATCAGGAAACTCTGCTGCCATGAGATGGTTCGTTGTTTCGCGCCACAGGCGCGACGTTTCGAGGACGTTGGCTTTGTCGACCGAACACAGTTTATTGCGCCGACCTTGCGCGAGCTTGGCCGCAACACGAACAATGCGTTCGATCTCATGTCTGTGGTAGACGCAAAGGTCACTGGCGGAATCATCATCGCGGGTTTTCTTGCCGAAATAAATGCCGCCGGTCAGTTCGCGTACGACGAGGAGGTCGACGCCGACGAGAATTTCAGGTTTGAGCGGCGATGCGCCGGCGAGTTCGTCGTATATTTTGACCGGCCTCAGATTAGCGTACACGCCGAGCACGGAGCGAAGCTCGAGCAGGCCCTGTTCCGGACGGACGGCCGCGTTCGGATCGGACCACTTCGGTCCACCGACAGCGCCCAGGAACACGGCGTCGCTGGACCTGCAGCTGTCTATCGTCGCAGGTGGTAACGGGTCGCCGCAGGCATCGATGGCGGCGCCGCCCATCAGTTCTTCCGTGAAGGTGAAGCGATGGCCGTATTGGTCGGCAACAGTCTGCAGCACCTGCCGTGCGCAGGCGGTTACATCAGGACCGATACCATCACCGGGGAGTAATACGACTACGGCTTCCACGCACGAGTTTCCTCAAAGTTCGCTATTTGTTCCAGGTGTTGCTGCAGGAAACCCAATTGATCGATTCCCTCCACCAGGCAGTATTTCGCAAACCCGTCGATTGCAAACTCAATGGTCTTGCCATCGGGCATCGTGAGTGTCGCGTTTGCAACATCGATTTCCAGCGCGGCGCCCGGGTTGTCAATCAGCCATCGGTGGATGTCCTTACTAACGACGATCGGAACAAGACCATTTTTTAGCGAGTTGTTGCGAAAAATGTCGGCAATCTCTGTCGAGATGATGGCCTTCAAGCCATAGTCGAGCAGCGCCCACGGAGCATGTTCGCGAGACGAGCCGCAGCCAAAATTATTGCCGGCAACGAGGATCTCGCAGCCTCGTGCTGTGGTCTCGTTAAGCGGAAACTCGGTCTTCTCGCTGCCGTCCTTGTGGTAGCGAAGATCGTAAAACGCACTTTGGCCGAGACCGTCGCGCGATGTGGTGGTCAGGAAACGCGCGGGGATGATCTGGTCAGTATCGATATCCTTGGTCGCCAGCACGACCGTGCGTGACTTGATGTGCGTGACCGCTTTCATTCGAATGTCCTGGGATCGGTCACACGACCGCGTATAGCCGAGGCGGCCGCTGTGGCCGGGCTCGCCAGCACGGTGCGCGCGCCCATGCCCTGGCGTCCCTCGAAATTGCGATTGCTCGTACTGACACTGAGCTTGCCCTGCGGGACCGTGTCGCCGTTCATGCCGATGCACATCGAGCAGCCAGCCTCGCGCCATTCGGCACCGGCCGCGACGATAATCCGGTCGAGGCCCTTTGCTTCGGCCTGGTTCTTCACCTGCTGTGATCCGGGCACCACCAGCATGCGCACGCCGGCAGCGACTTTTTGCCCCTGAAGTATGCGGGCGACTTCTTCGATGTCGGACAGACGGCCGTTCGTGCAGCTGCCCACGAATACGACATCCACCGGATTTTCAGTCATCGGCTTGCCGGATTCGATCTGCATGTAATCGAGAGCCTTCCTGAAGCTCGGGTCATCGCCCCCCTGCGGAACCGGGTCGTTGATTCCGATCACCATGCCGGGATTAGTGCCGAATGTGACCATGGGCTGCAGCACGTCGGCTGCGAGTGTGACGGACTTGTCAAATCGTGCGTTGTCATCGCTCTGCAGCTGTTTCCAGCGCTTGACGGCAACATCCCAATCGGCCCCTTGCGGCGATCGCGGACGACCGGACAGGTATTCAAAGGTCGTATCGTCGGGAGCGATCATTCCTGCGCGCGCGCCACCTTCGATCGACATATTGCATATCGTCATGCGGCTTTCCATGTCGAGCGCCGCTATCGCATCGCCGCGATACTCGATCACGTGTCCTGTCCCGCCATTTACGCCGATCTTGCCGATCACCGCGAGGATGAGGTCTTTGGCGGACACACCCGCGGGCATTTTTCCGTCGATATTGACGGCCAGCGTTTTCGGTTTGCGTTGCAGCAGGCATTGCGTTGCCAGGACATGACCCACTTCGGTCGTACCGATACCAAAGGCGAGGGCGCCAAATGCACCATGCGTGCTTGAGTGGCTGTCGCCGCAAACAATTGTCTTGCCGGGCTGCGTTGCGCCGAGTTCCGGCCCGATGACGTGCACAATGCCTCGGTATTCATTGCCGAAGCCGATAAGGTCCAGGCCAAAGTCCCTGCAATTCGTTTCCATTTGCCGGATCTGGTTGGCGGCGCTCTCGCCGACCACGGCCAGGTCCCGGAAACTGGAGACAGGGGTCGTCGGGGTCGAGTGATCCATGGTCGGCAGCGTAAGGTCCGGGCGTCGCACGGCCAGTCCACTTTCCCGCAGCACGGTGAATGCCTGTGGCGTGGTTACCTCGTGGATGATGTGCAGGTCGATATAAAGGACTGCCGGCGTCTCGGGTGTCTCTTCGACAACGACGTGTTCCGACCACACTTTTTCGAACAGCGTTGTATTGCTCACCGCGCTGTCAGCCTAGATCGTTGCTTGTTCGGGTGTCGGCCTGCCGGGTCCGGAACGTCCGTATTGCTTGCGTCGAAGAATGCGGTTCATTACCTCAAGGCAGGCGCGGCAACCGGCTTCGACAATATCGACGCTGGCGCCGCGACCACGGTAGCTTTCGCCGTCATATTCAACGGTCACGGTGACCTCGCCCTGGGC
>CAMYLB010000203.1 GCA_947259145.1 uncultured Woeseiaceae bacterium | reverse complement strand
GAGATCGCGACTCCGAAAATACGTCAGCGGCAGGCGCAGCATCCTGTGCAGCACGCGCGCCGTTAGATCGAAGACGTATACCTGGCTCAAGTACTGGAAGGTCAGTTGCCGCATCGCATTCGCAATGACCTGGAACAACAGCAGAACAGCGAATCCAACAGCCAGCGTATTCAGCAATAGTCGGTCGCCTTTGCCGAGAACCTGGTCGATCACGATCTGCAAATAGAAAGGAGACGCAAGCACAAGCAATTCACAAATCAGTGCAAGGACGAGCCCGGCCGACAGTTTGCGGACAATTGCGACATCCACAGGCAACAAGGTGCCAAGTGAGAGTCTTGGCAGCTGCCGGGTTTTCCTGAAACCCGGGCCTCGGGATATTTCCAGTGCGACGCCCGTGAATTCATCTTTCGCCGTCCTGTGAGGTTCTTTCACGATGCCGCGCGCCGGGTCATGAATTACGAGATGGTCACGGCGGGCGGATTTCAATACCACGAAGTGATTGAAACCCCAGTGCAACAAACAGGGCGTTCGCAAGCGGCGCAACTCCGACACCCTGCAGCTCACCGCTCGCGTTGAAAGTCTGAGCGAGTCACAGATTTCGGTGATCTGTTTCAGCGTCGCCCCTTTCAGGGACGGCGGATGCTGTCGCCGAAGTGCTACGAGATCGGCACCCACACCGAGGTAGTTCGCGACCATCGCAACACAGCTTAACCCGCACTCGGTCACCGTGGTTTGGCGAATGATCGGTAGCCGCGGTGCCCCGCTCATCCGCAGATACGGCTGTCTGGAGCTTGGAGCAGGCACTTACGCGGCATCTCTCTGGCGGAGTTTAATCGGCTCGAGCAGCCAATCGAGCAGGCTCCGACTCTCGAGAATTATCTCCGCTGCGAGCAGCATTCCGGGCCTCAACGGCGCACCGCGTGATTCAAGCAAGATTGAGTCTTTCTTGATTGCGATCTGAACCTTGAACGTCGCCTCGCGCAGAAAAAAGGTTTGCGGCACCTCCGAGGGCATGAGGACAAAGTCGGAAACGCTGTGCACTTCGCCGATAAATGTCCCAAACTGCTGCAGCGGGAACGCATCGTACATGAGTCGTGCGTGCTGTCCTGGCTTGATAAATCCAATCGCGCTGGACGGCACGTAGACTTCGGCAAGCATCGTCACGTTGTCCGGGAGTATCGTGGCCAACAGTTGGTTCGGCAGCACCGTACTGCCCTGGTGAACCTCGAGGGATGCCAGTTTTCCCGTGATCGGAGATGTGAGAGCGACGCGGCGTGCGGACTCCTGCCCCGTAATCTTCTGTAACAGTTGCGACCGCTCGGACATCAGGCTGGAAATGGAACGCTCGGTTTCGACCGGCAGGCTCATCGCGCGCGCCGTCAACCGCTCACGCTCGCGATCCAGCGCCATTTCGTTCTGCTGCATCTCGGCCAGGGCCTGCTTCCGGACGGCACGTTCATCTGCCTGGCGCAGGACCTCCCACTGAGTTGCAGCGCCGCTCCGGGCAGCCGACTCAAGCAGCGCCAGCTTGTCGGACGCGGCATCGAGTCGTCGCTGCTGCTCAATCTTCTGCCTTGACAGCGCGTTCCGCGCCTGCTCCAGGCCCTGCAACTGGCTCGCAATTGCATCGCCTTCGATAGTGGCCTCAGTTCGAAACAGCTCGGCTCGCCGATCAAGTGCCTCGATCTGCCGTCTGAACTGCTGCAGCATTTCGTCGCCCGAACTGCGGCCGTCAACACCATCGCGGGAGACCAGCCAGCCGCGCACAGTCTCCTTGCGGGAATACTCGGCTGTTGCCAGAAACAGCAAGGCGATCGCCGCAAACACGACAATGAAGCCACCCAACCAGAACCAAGGTCTCGGCACGACCGAGATAGGCCTGCCGAAAGGGCGCTTCGACAACGCGTTGATGGCTTGCCTTCGAAAAAGCGTTTCTGAGTAGAGCGTCGTCACGGCCCCTATTCGTAGGACAACCGGGGCTTAACTTCAAAGTCAATTAGCGCGCTAAAACTACAGAAAGTGTTGCTCATCGATGAATCGCTGGCGAAGATCATCGTCGGGCATCCAGCATTCGGGCTTCTTGCCAAACCACTTGTACCGCCGGTTCGCAATGAAGTCATAAACCGGGTCGGCGATAAACCTGGGGACCCAGAACAAGAGGTAATAGAGGACGGGCCATGCACCATCCAGGCGCCTGACGATTTGCAGCGCCGCGCCCGATTTTCTGTATAAGCTGTTGTCGATGATCAGCAGAACCGAGCTCAAAGGGTCAAAAGCGTATTGGTGGCGCGAAAGAATTTCCTGCGCCGCTGCCGATTGCAGGGACGCGAAACGAAACTGTCTGTTCCTGTCCCGGCGAACTACAAAATGCACGGTACTTTCGCACAGGTTGCATACACCGTCGAACAGAATAACGGGCATATCCGTGCCGGCATTGTTTTGGTTGCGGACCATTCCTCATTACCTTTAGCACGCCTGCTATCCTTTCGCCATGACAACAGCCGACGTGATCATCATCGGCGGCGGTGCCGCATCGCGGACGGCGCGTCATCGTCCTCGAAGGCTCCAACAAGATCGGCAAGAAAATCCTGATGTCGGGCGGCGGCCGCTGCAACTTCACCAACCTGCACTGCGAGCCGTCCCGTTTCGTTTCCGCGAATCCGCAGTTCTGTATTTCAGCATTGAGTCGATATACACAGTGGGATTTCATCGCGCTCGTCGAGAAACACGGCATTCCCTACCACGAAAAAACGGCAGGGCAGCTTTTCTGTGACAATTCATCCAAAGATATCGTCGCGATGCTGCTCGACGAGTGCGAAAGCGCGGGCGTGCAAATTCAGACACACTGCGACATTGCATCGGCCATATTCAATGACCATTTCATCGTAACGTCCAACAAGGGCCGCTTCGAATCAGAATCGCTCGTGGTGGCCTCGGGTGGACTGTCCATTCCGAAGATGGGGGCATCGGGATTCGGCTATCAGCTGGCACGACAGTTCGGACATAAAGTTCTCGACACCACGGCCGGACTCGTGCCGTTTACGTTCACCGGGGCGATGCACGATCTGACAGGCCGCTTGTCGGGTGTCAGCACCGCCGCCACGGTCAGCAGCGGCGACGTCGCGTTCACCGAAGACATACTGTTTACCCATCGCGGCCTGAGCGGCCCCGCGATCCTGCAGTTGTCGAGCTACTGGATGCCCGGCGACGACGTTGAAATCGACCTGCTGCCCGGAACGAATGCGGTCGACTACCTGCTCGGCGCCAAGCGGACCCAGCCGAAATCACTGTTACGGACCGTGCTGGGCGCCCTGCTCCCGCGCGCCCTGGTCACCGAGCTGCAGGCCCTGTTCTGGCCCGAGGTCTCCGAGACGCCGCTGACGGAAATCGCGGACGACACCTTGCGTCGCATTGCCGGCAACCTGGGCCATTGGACGCTGAAGCCCGCTGCCACCGAAGGCTATCGAACCGCGGAAGTGACCCTGGGTGGAGTGGATACGGCCGAGCTTTCGTCCAGGACCCTGGAGTCCACGCGCCAGCCCGGGCTGTACTTTGTCGGTGAGGTCGTCGACGTCACCGGCCACCTGGGCGGCTTTAACTTTCAATGGGCATGGTCGTCCGGCTGGGCCGCCGGGGAAGTCGCCTAGACGCTCATAGATCTAGATCGAATATCGCTATAACCAGACCATCTGGCCAGATCATTGCTCATTCCGTTTGGCTATATAGACTCAGGTCTATGAACGCCCGCGTCGAAGAACTCTATCGCTACGACGAACAGGTCTTCGACAGCATCGCTGACCTGATTCCGAGCCCCGAAAACCCGACACCCATGCTGAGGCTGGGTGAACGGTTCAATCCGCATGCGGACTACGAGGTCCTGCTGAAGCTGGAGGGCATGAATCCTTTCGGCTCGATCAAGGACCGCACCGCGCTCTACATGCTGCAGGGACTGCACCTGAAAGAAGGCCAATCCCTCGTTGAGCCGTCTGCCGGAAACACCGGCATTGCGCTGGCCGCCCTGGCAAACGCGCGCAACACACCCATCGAGATAGCCCTGCCGGAAGGCGCGCCCGAAGAGAAAAAAGCGCTGCTACGCTTTCTGGGCGCCGAGGTGATCGAAGTCGAGGATGAACTGTGCCCGATCTTCCCGTCCGAAGGCGCTCGCGGTGTCGTTAAGAGCATGGTCGAAAGCGACGCGTTTGACGGTAAGTACGTCAGCCCCAATCAGTACGAAAATGAGCTCAACGTCGCCGCCCACTATCACTCGACCGGGCCTGAGGTGGCAATATCGATTACTTCTTCGCCAGCATCGGCACCGGTGGCACGATTACGGGCGTTGGCCGATACCTGAAAGAAATGAATCCGGCGATCAAGATCATTGGTGTCGAACCCGCAAGCCGTCAACATCACCTGTCAGGATTGAAGCGCATCACGGGGCTGCCCGACGAATATTTCCCGACGATACTCGACCGCGACCTGCTCGATGATCTGATTTCAGTAAGCGATGACGACGCGTTCCGGGCCGGCATCAAAGTGGCACGCACCGACGGCGCGATGGTTGGCCCGACAACGGGCGCGGTTCTGCACGCCGCGATCGAGATGGGCGCTGCAAACAAAGGTCGAGCCGTATTGATTTCGGCCGACAGTGCGACCAAGTACATCTCAGCCTACGCGAAGTACCTGGAAGACTGAAACACCACCTCCAGCCCGACTACCCCCGCGAGCGTGACTGGTTATATCCGGGACGGGTCTTTCTCAATCCGGTTATACTTGGCGGCCGTCAAGCAACCTGCAACCTAACGCAAAGCTATTGCGGCCTGCAGCTCGCACGGGCACGACAAACATAATGGAGATAAGAATGAAAATAATAGCGCTAGTTCTAACCGGGGTATTAATGTTCGCCGGAACCTTTGCTTATGCTGATGAAGCGACTGAAAAAGAAGTTATCAAGCTGATCATGGACACCAACGCATACACGAAGAAAAACCTCAAAGGGGTGGGTGATGATATCGCCAAAGAGGGTTCGCTTGAGTTTTGGTCGAGCGGTGGTCTGCTAAATGAAGTCAGCCCCGGTGGTGAGCCACAGAAGTTCGATGCAATTAGTCTCAATCCGAAGCATATTCGTGTCATCACGCTGGTTCCGGGAGAGATCGCCGTCGCACAGTACTATTCGGAAGGCGGGCTGGCACCGGTTGGCATTGCACCCGTCAGTAACTATCGCACACGAGTTACGCAGGTCCTGGTCAAACAGGGCGGCAAGTGGAAGACACGGGCCGCACATTACTCGCCGATCACCGGTGGAGCAGGCACAAGTCAAACCTCGATAGACGATTAAGGTCGATATTTTGCACCGGCGCGTTGAGGTTGAACCTTGGCGTCCCGGCTGCAATTCGGAAAACAAAAAGCCCCGGCTTAGCCGGGGCTTTTTTGCAGCACGTCCTTGCCGCGCTTACAAGTCTGCAACCATTCGGCCAAACTCATCGACCTTGTCCCAGTCCGTGAATTCCACGATCGCGTTCGGGTCCGTAGGACCCTTGGTTATCCACATGATCAAGCGGATCATTTGCTTGTCGACGAAGCCGAGACTCGGGTAATCAATTCTGCCGGCGAACACGCCAAGTTGCTGCGGCTGCCAGTCAATTTTCTTTAAGAACTTCTGCAGGTAGGGGTTGGTTTCAGGCTGGTTCTTTTCCGGCTTTCGTGCGACTACGTTCACTGAAAAAAAAGCGTTCGGATATCCTTCCAGCGTCGTTTGATTTTCTCTTATGAACTCACTGACCAGCGGCTGATGTTTGCCGTAACGAATACTCGCGCCAATCACCACCTTGTCGAACGTTCCCGAAACCAACTCGGGCCCATCCGCAAGGTCCTGCAATTTAACTCTGTTGCCCTTGGCTTCAACCGTTTGCTTGATGCGCTTGCAGATCTCTATGGTATGGCCGTCCGTGGTGGAGTAGAGGATGAGTACTTTTGCCATTAGGTGTGGCTCCCTGAGCATAGGTGGAATCCATAAGTGCTTCTGCGCCTAAAATACCCTACAAAGGTAGGTTAGGAGAACCTCCATGGCCAGGCACGTCGACATCGAGCGGTTGAGCAACCAGCTGAAGTCGATCAGCGAAGGCGCGAAAAGGCTCGAGTCGGACTACTCGGACGACCTGGCCGCCGTCCATCCCGAATTCCGCAACAGCGCGACCAACCTCGTGCACTACATCGCATTGCGTCAATCGGACATCAGCGAACTTCAGGAAGATCTTGCCACCCTTGGCCTCTCCTCGCTCGGGCGCGCTGAACGGAATGTGTTGGGATCTGTCCACGCCGTCTGGACCGCTTTGCAGAAACTCGCCGGCAACGCCGGCAACGATCCGGACCTGGAAGGCGAATCTCTGCAACTCAGGAATCCCAGGGCGGACGCGCACAAGAGGGCGATCCTCGGCGATCACAAGGCCGGCCGGGACACGAACATCATGGTGACACTGCCAACCGAGGCCGGGGAAAACTTGCTGCTCGTATCGGAAATGATTGCTGCCGGAATGGACGTCGCGAGAATCAACTGCGCGCATGACGATGCGACGACCTGGCAAGCCATGGTTGAGAATGTAAGGACCGCCAGCGCTGACGCGGAAAAAAACTGCCGCATAATAATGGATCTCGCCGGTCCAAAACTCCGCACCGGCCAGCTGCGCCCCGGGCCTCGCGTGATTCACCTTCGTCCACGACGGGACCCGCTTGGGCGAGTGATCGGCCCCAGGCGCATTCGATTCATGCCCGACGATGTCGTGCAACGTGGCACCAAGGCCGCCGTCATACCGGTACCACGCGAATGCATTGAGCGCGCCGAGGAAGGCAACGAGTTCCGTTTCAAGGATACGCGCGGCAAGAAACGTTGCCTGATCGTGGTCGACAAAGACGCAAAGGGTCTGGTGCTTGAAATCTGGAAAGGCGCTTATATCGCTACCGGAACAAAGCTGCGTCTCGTGCGGCACGATGCCGGCGAAAAGCTTGTTTATCGCGTTGGCGAATTACCGGCTATCGAGCAGCCGATTTTGTTACGCGTCGGCGATACGCTGATTCTCCACAGGAACAACATTCCGGGCGCGCCGGCAAAAGAAGATGCTGACGGAAATATTATCGCGCCCGCGCACATTGCGTGCCAGCAGCCGGAGGTTTTCGAGTTCGTTGCCGCCGGGCACCCAATCTCCCTCAACGACGGCAAAATTGCAGGCAGCGTGCGATCGGTAACTGACGATCAACTCGAGGTGGAAATTACCAAAGCCAAACCGATTGGCAGCCGCCTGCGCGGAAACCGAGGCATCAATTTCCCGGGCAGCGATATTCGGCTGCCGGGCCTGACCACCTTTGACAGGAATAACCTGAAGTTCGTCGTCGAACACGCTGACGCCGTCAGCCTTTCATTTGTTCGAGAGCCAGCAGATATCCTGCTGCTGCAGGAAGCGCTTCTGCAGTTCCCCGACAAACAGGTGGGCATCGTCATAAAGATAGAGACGAAGCGCGGATTCAAGAATCTGCCAAGACTATTGCTGACCACCATGCGCAGCTACCCGGTCGCCGTCATGATCGCGCGCGGGGATCTCGCGGTCGAATGTGGTTGGGAACGCCTCGCCGAACTGCAGGAAGAAATCCTCTGGTTTTGTGAGGCCGCGCAAATGCCCGTCCTATGGGCAACACAGGTCCTGGAACAGGAAACCAAAAAGGGACAAGCGTCCCGCGCCGAAATCAGTGATGCTGCAATGTCACAACGTGCCGACTGCGTGATGCTTAACAAGGGACCGCACATCCTTGCGGCTATCCGCATGCTCGACAACATCTTGCGTCGAATGCAGAAACACCACTTCAAGAAAACCCCTCGTATGCGCGAGCTCAGCTTCTCTGACGACAGCGACTAACTACTGGACGCAACAAATCAAGTCGCGAACTCGAATCTGACTATGACGATAAGCGGCCAATGCTGGCCTATAGGCCGTCTGCTTGGCGCCGGAAACTGGCCGCTCAAACGGCTGCATTCGGGGTATCATGGAGTTCTGCTTCTGACCCAAACCGGACGTTCGCGTTTTGCTCGATATCGGAACGTTAATTCTGCTAGATATCTAATGGCGAGGTGGCATGTCGGAGTCCTTGTCAAAGGTGAAGCGCACCGTCATAGGATTGGCGGTGATATTGTCCTTCACATTTGCAGACGAATACTAGTTATGTATCGCAACTGAGTTGGGGAGCATCCCTTGAATATCTACCAGTTTCTCACAGTGTTTGCAGTATCGCTTGGCGGAGCAACTATCGGTATCTACTTGACCAGGGGACGCCGCGCCAAGAACAAGAAGTTGATTCCGGATAATCTACTATCCAAAGAAAACGACCAAAACCTGGGGACCTTCTTCGCATTTCTAGCGATCTTCACTTTGATAGGAGATGTCAACGTCATACTTGGTACCGGATGGGAACTACCGCTAGTTATTACCGATTTTGATTTCAAATACGGTGCTATTCTTGGGTTGATCGCAGCGCGGATTGGACAACAATATCTTGAACGACGAAAAAATGAAGTCGATGTTGTCAAGAACGGTACATAATAATGCGCTGCACCTGCTTCTCTGAACGACCGCTAGTGGCCGTAAGGCGCCTGTCGTCTGCTTTAGGCTAGAATGACGGCTACTGACCCAAAGCGGTCCTTCGAAGCTAGCCAACCAAATACTGTGTGCGGCGCCCTTTTCCAAATGCTGGCCGCGATTGGAGAATGAAATGACAAAGAAGACTGATTTCCAGTACCCGGGAAAGAAAGCAACTGTTTCCTGGAATGGCCGACTGTGCATCCACGTCGGAGAGTGTGGCCGGGCGAAAGGCGAGCTTTTCGTAGGCGGGCGCGATCCTTGGTGTCAACCTGACCTCGTGAGCAATGAGGAAGTCGCCGATGTCATAAATCGCTGCCCGACCGGTGCTTTGACAGTCGACTTTGCAGACGGCTCAGGCACAGAGCGTCCCGAGCCAGTAAATACCGTTACTGTTGCCTACAATGGGCCACTGTTCATTCGTGGCCGCCTCACCATTGAGGATGCGCCCGCTGATGCACCGGGACTCGCCTTTCGCGCTGCTCTATGCCGCTGCGGAAAATCAGGTAAGAAGCCGTTCTGCGACAACTCGCATGAGAAGGAAGGGTTTTCCGATTACGGTGCCGTCGGCGAAACCGGTATGGATAAGCCTGGCGCTGGAGGTGAGCTAACGATCAAGCCAATTGAGGATGGTCCACTAATGTTTAGCGGCGGCCTGACGATCCGGAATAGCAGTGGGCGCGAAGCTTGGCATGGTGACCGTGTTGCGCTCTGCCGTTGCGGGGAATCCGCGAACAAACCGTTCTGCGACGGCGCTCACAAACGAGTGGGTTTCAGCAGCGATTAGATAGAGATTAGCAAATCCTTAAAGACCCGCTTTACACTGGAAACCGGACATTGAGCCAGTTTCACTCTGAGGGGCGGCTTGTGACCCACAGCGGACGCCAAAACCTTGATCGAACGTCGTAACATTTGACAGCACCTGAGAGTTGAATATGAAGCAAATCACTCGAATAAATCACGTAGGTTTGCGTGTACGAGACCTGGCAATCACTCGCGAATTCTACGAGAAACTCGGATTCGAATTTCTTGCTGGGCCGGTGGGTCCCGAGCCAGTCGCGATTATGGAGCATCCGTCGGGAGTCAACATCAATTTCATACTGAATGCGTCACCGGATGCTGCTGTGACAAATCTTTTGATGGACGAGGCGACGAAGCACACAGGCTATACGCACATCGCTTTGGAAGTTACCGATGCTGAGCCAGTGGAACGCCAACTTGAAGCTGCTGGGATTGAAATCACCGAAACAGTGGAGTTCGGTGATGCATACTTCTTTTTCGTCCGAGACCCTGACGGAAACGTAAT
>CAMYLB010000202.1:6706-22609 GCA_947259145.1 uncultured Woeseiaceae bacterium | reverse complement strand
AATAATGAGCTCCGGTGCACTGGTGCCAAATCCAACCACGGTCAGACCCACGATCATCGGCGACACGCCGAACCTCGTCGCAATTTCTGAAGCGCCGCGGACCAGCAAGGTGCCGCCACCGATCAGCACTAAAATACCTGCAACTAGTCCTGCGAAAGAGAGCATTTCGGTCGCCTACCTCACGACGTTCGGCAGCACGTTTTCGAGACTGCGGTTCAGGACCATATGAAGCCAGATGCTTAACGCGTAACCCAGTGCGATCGCGGGTGTCCAGCGAAGGTGCGTGAAGAAAGTGTATTGGCCTCGGGCCTGCCCCATCAGCGCGATTCCGGCGGCTGATCCAATGGAGAGAAGACTACCTCCCACGCCGGCAGTCAACGTGACCAACAGCCATTGCTGTAAGTTCATAGCCGGATTCATTTCGAGCACGGCAACCATGACCGGTATGTTGTCGACGACGGCAGAGATAATTCCGATGAGGACATTGGCAACCGTTGGACCGAGCTCCCCATAAAGATACGCCGAGAAATGGTCAAGGTAGCCGATGAATCCCAGGCCACCGACACACATGATGACGCCGAAGAAAAACAGCAGCGTATCCCACTCGATCCTGGCGACCTCACCAAAGCTGTCAAACGCCATGGTGTCGCCAATCTGGCCACGATGCCCACGATCGTTCGTCGACGCGGCATGCGTTACTCTCAGGTAGTAGCCATAGAATTTGAGGGCCGCAAGACCCGTCATCATGCCGAGAAAGGGCGGCAGATGAAGAAAGTTATGAAAGGACACGGCTGTGACTATGGTGCAGGCGAATAGAAACATAATTTGTTTCGCACCGCGCTTCAGGCCAACTGCGTTATCCGGGCCGGATGCCGAGGGCAGGCCCTTCGGAACCGCAAGTGACATGATGGCAGCAGGCACGAGGAAATTGACGACGCTGGGCAGGAATAGTCGGAAAAAATAGTCGAAACTGACAATACCGCGCTGCCAGACCATTAGCGTTGTAATGTCGCCAAAAGGACTAAACGCACCACCGGCATTCGCTGCTACGACAATATTGATACAGGCAATGCCAATAAAGCGTGGGCTTCCTTCGCCGATGGCCAGCACAACAGCGCACATGACGAGCGCCGTCGTCAGGTTGTCGATCACCGGAGACAAAAAGAAACTCAAAATTCCGGTAATCCAGAACATGGTGCGGAAGGTGTACGAACGTCCTGCCAATCGGTCCCGAAGCGCTTTGAAAACATTGCGCTCACTCATGGCGTTGACATAGGTCATCGCGGCCAGCAAGAACAGAAACAGCTGAGCAAATTCGGTCAGATATTCATTGACAGCCTCTGCGGGGGCATGTGTCTGCTCCGTGCCAGCATACTGGTGAGCGATCAGGGCCCAGATGACGCCTGCGGCAAGCATCACCGGTTTGGATTTCCGAAGATGCGTGAACTCCTCGGTAATCACGAGAATATAGGCCGCCACGAACAATGCTATTGCAGCAACGCCGACCCAATTTGCAGTAAGATCCATTGACCTGTAGCTCCGTCAGTTCTTCTTGGGTCGCTGACCTATGAGGATCGAAATCTCATTGGCATCGTAGTCGATGAGCCGAATCCCTAGCGGCTTCGCATCGGCCGACCGAGCATTCGTCAGCGTCCCGGGGGATGTGCCCGCAGGATGATACTGTTTGTTAAATAGAGCCATGGCGGCTTTCCTTTTCGCTTGGCTGCAACGACTACGAAGCTTTGTAATTCTATTTGCCGGATTGCGGCCGTCATGCTATCAGGGGCCAGTACAGCTATACAAACCAATTCATTGCGGCGACAGCAGACGTGACAAAAAACACCCTTGAGATCTCTGGCCAGCAGATGTCCGCTTTCCTGTCGCGACATCGGCTGCCCGCTGGGTTTCGGCACATTGCGGAACAGCATTATTTGCCGCTGGCGAAGCGACTGCCGCAGATGCGCGACGGCAAGCGGCAGCTGCTGCTCGGCGTCAACGGCGCCCAGGGAACCGGCAAATCAACGCTCGCCGATTTTCTCTGGCTTGCGACAGAATCGATGTTCGAGTGGAACGTCGCGGTTTTGTCGATCGACGACTTCTATTACACCCTGGCCGAGCGGAAAGTGCTCGCCGACGAGGTGCACCCGCTGCTAAAGACCCGCGGTGTGCCAGGGACACATGACACTGAAATGCTTGCCCGCTACCTCAGACGACTGCAGCAGCTGGGTGAGGGCGAGCGAATCGCGCTCCCGCGTTTCGACAAGTCGGTTGATGATCGTGCCGACGAATCGCGCTGGCCCGTTATTAATGGTCCTGTCGATCTCGTTATTCTCGAAGGGTGGTGTGTTGGCACAGTCGCGCAGTCCGCCGCTGAACTGCAGCGTCCGGTAAACGCCCTGGAACGTAATGAAGATCCCGATGGCGTCTGGCGCCAATATGTCAACGACCAGCTGAAAGCGAAATACGAACCAATTTTTCGCAAGCTCGATGCACTGATATTTATTGGCGCGCCGAATTTCGATGCGATTCTTCGTTGGCGGCTGGAACAGGAAGAGAAACTCGCCGCGTCCGCGCCCTCGGGCTCATCGGGCGTCATGAACAAGCAGCAGATCGTTCGATTCATCCAGTTCTACGAACGACTGACGAGGGCCAACCTTGCTGCGCTCCCGGAAAAAGCCGACTTCGTTTTCAGGCTGGATGACTCGCACGCGATAATTTCGTGACGCGCATAGCCGGGTTGCGCCGTACAATGGGGTCCATCTGTTTTCGACGAAAAGGTGATTCGATGAACTTGCAAAGAGCCATTGCCGTTCTTGCCTGCGTTGTTCTTTCGGCGCTAGCGCTGGCCGACACAGCCCCTGAACCCGACTTGAAAAAGATCATGCAAGGCTTGCGCAATAACACCGTGTCAGTGCTTGACGGTCTCCTGACGGATGACTTTGACGCTGACGCCGTTGCTGTTGCTGCTAACGAAATTGCCCATCACCCCAGCATACCCGGCGCCCAGGTTCAGCTGGTTGCCCGGGAGCTGGGCGCGGAAATGCCGGCATTTAAACAGTTCGATCAGCAGGTGCACGATCTGTCCCTGTCGATACTGGCTGCGGCGGAAGAACAAGATCGTGATCGCGCCGTTGCCGACTATCAGCAGATGCTCAACGGCTGCCTGGCCTGCCACGCCGCCTACAAGGAACGCGTCGCAATGGTTTTGAATGCTGCCGGCGATACCGAAACAGAATACGACAATCCGTTATGAAAACGGCGCTTAGAGAAAGCGCATGAATATTGTCGCAATGCCGAGGAACGAGAAGAAGCCCGCAACGTCGGTCACGGTCGTGAGCAAAATGGACGAAGACGTAGCGGGATCCTGACCCAGGCGCGTCAGCATGATAGGAATGACCGCCCCCGCGAATCCGGCCGCGATCATTGCCAGGACCATCGAGGCTGCAATGACGCCGACCAGCGCGATAGAGCCGCTCCAGAAATAGACGCCCAGCCCGCAGGTGATGGCGATGCCGACGCCATTCATTAAGCCGGCCAGCACCTCTTTGCGCATCACGCGCAGCCACTGTTTGACCGTGATTTCCCGCAAAGCGAGACCGCGCATGGTTACGGCCAGCGCCTGAGCTCCGGCGTTGCCCGATTGTCCGGCGACCACAGGCAACAGGACGGCGAGCGCCGTAACCTGTGCGATCGTGTTTTCGAATATGCCGACCACGGCCGCTGCAAGAAAAGCCGTCAACAGGTTGACCTGCAGCCACGGCATGCGTTTTTGCACCGTGAATAACGGGCTGGACAAGGCCCGTTCGTCCTTACTCGCACCTACCATCGTTTGCATGTCGACTGACGCTTGCTGCTGCATGGTCTTCGCGAGCCGGTCATGTGTCACGGCCCCGAGGAACACGCCATCCAGATCGACGACGGGTATATCGAGTGCTTTGTGAGTTTCAAACGCCGCCGTAATTTCCTCCAGCGGATCTACGGGGCGAAGGGCAACGCTCAATGGCTCTTCCAGTTCGCCCAGCGTCGTATGCGGGAACGCCAGGGCCAGCTGCTGCAGTGCAACTTTGCCGATGAGCTTGTGTTCGCCGTCCACAAGAAACAGGCTGCGCGCCGTTTTCATTTTCTGTTTGCGCAGCTGTTTCAGAACCTGTTCGACGGTCATTGTCCGCCGATAGGTCGCGACACCGACGTCCATCAATCGACCCGCCGTATTCGGCGGGAACGACATCATCAGCTCGAGGTCCTCGCGTATCATCGGTTCGAGACGCGCAATGCGCTGCTCGCGCTCCTCCTCCGACATACACCCGAGGATGCGCACTGCCTGAGGTGGCGGCAGCTCCTCGAGCAGTCGATCTGTCAGCGAGTCCGGCATTTCCCGCATCAGCATTGCTGCCCTGTCGGGCAGCAAACGGCGCCAGACCGGAGTAAGAATTTTCGCCGGCTGTCGAGCCGCGGCTTCCGCCGCACTGCTGACGCTGATTGATTCAATTTCGCGCGCCGCATCGAGTGGGTACTCGACGAAAAACTGCCGATTCATGGCGTCGGCAACGCGCAGCAGGTCAACGCTCATTGGCATCTCCCGGACCAGGCCGTATCTCGGACGTCGGGGTCAGCAAATCCACCAGGCCCGCAGCGCTTGCCGCCAACGCGTCGATCATTGATTCAGCCAACGACGGTGCGTCGGAATCGCTGTCCCCATGCTCGAGCAGATGCGCTCGCGACAGTACCCTTCGCGACAGGGCCCCGATGACTTCACCACGCCGGGAAATGACCGGAAGCTGGTTGTAGTCATCCCATGCCTCCAGGCCCGCAACAGCGTCAAGCCGCGCGTGTGCAGACAGAGTTACGCACGACCTATCCAGCTGGTCGGCGAGCGGAATGTGCGTCGGCCGCCGCAGCAGTTTGGTCACAGTTACCGCGCCGACGAGCTTGTGCTTATCGTTAACAACAATGACAACGTCAACGTGATCGCGCTCCATCTGCTTGATGAGCTCGAGCGCATCTGACGTCTTGTCGTTTTCCGATAGCGTTGCGATCGCCGTTGTCATATGCGCGCCGACGGAATCGGTTGGAAAAGCCAGTGACATTTCGAAATCACGCCGCAGCCGGCGCGGCAGTTCTTCGAGCAGCTGATTTCGAACGGCCGGATCGATCTGGCGCAGGATCGCCGACGCTTCCGCATAACTCAGATCACGAACGAGCGCCGCGCCCGACGTGACACCCATTTTTTGAACCAGCTCAGACGCAGAACGGGGATTCATGTGGGCAACCGCCTCGACCGCAAACCGGTTCGGAATTGACTCCAGGAATGCGGCCGCAACGGCGGGCCGCATAGCGGCCAGCACGCGGCCGGCAGACTCCGGGCGCTTCTTGATAAACGCAATGGTCAGGTCGGGTGTATCAGACATCTTCTGCGTCCTGCCCGGATTCCGGCGTCAGAATCGTGATGGGTCGCTCGTCAATGAGCCTGCCCGGCACCAGGATCTTGCCCTGATCATTCGTGAGCGCGATCTGCGTCGGCGTAATCTCGAGTATTTCACCTTCGATGTCATCGATGCGGATTCGCACTCCAGGACTCAGTTGTCGGCGGGCGGAACGCATCCCGATCAGGTTGCTTACGTGGCTGCGTGCACCCAGGGCAAAAGCGACTGCCAGGCCGGTTAGCAGTGCCGCGACGCTGACGACAGACAGCGCAACCAGCAGCGCAACGTCGATACCGATCTGGTCGAGCCCGACAATTAACGCCGTGGATATGACAAGGCCCTGCGCGACTCTTCCAAGAAGCAGGCGTTGCCTGGAACCGCCCGTCGTTGTCTGCGGGGCTACCTGTTCGCGGAGATAAACGCTCAGGAAAAAGCCGACCACGACGATGGCAATGCCGGCGACCAGGTTCGGCAAGTGCGCCGTGATTCGGTCGAGCCATTCAGCGACGGCGCTAAGTCCGGCGATGCCCGCGGCAATCGTCACGGTGATCAGGATAATCACCCAGAATACGATCTCGCCCAGAAGGGTTGTTACCAGCGTCGATACACGCGCTTCGGCCAGGACACCGCTCGGAAAAGCGCGCTCGAGGAAACTGTTGGACACCTGCGCAAATTTCCTGATGGCGTGCTTGACGAGGCGGGCAACGACCCAGCCGAACACAAGCAGCAGGATTGCGCCCAACAGGCTCGGCATGTAGTCGGCGCCAACCCTGATTTGATCCCATACCGCGTCGAGGTAAGAGCCGAACCAAGAACTAGTGGATTCCATGAAGTGCGCTCCTATCGTTGCGCGATCCGTTCGACTGCCCGATCACCGGGTTCGGCGAAAGCATAGCGCGGCAACCCGTTCGGAACCAGAATATTTAGCGGCTCTTCTTATCGTCGAACGCCCGGCCCAGCCTCGTGCCAACCCAGGCCCAGGTTGCAGCGATGGCGGAGCCGACCAAGGCAACGGCCGCAAGTCCAAGACCGATCTTGTCCGTCAGTATCGCAAACAACGATCCACTCATTGCATCGCCACCACGGTAAACGACGATATCGATGACCGGCTTGGTTTTGAATCGATCTTCTTTGCTGACATGCGTATACAGCATTTCTCGCGCGGGCCGAGTCAGGCCATAGTTGCCGCCGCGCCGTATAACCTGCAAAGCAAGCAAAACTGTCAGCATCGGCGCGAACGCAAGAATTAGCATGCCGATACAGACCAGGACCGGCATCAGGGCAAGCCCCACTGGCATGCCCAGCTTCCCGACAATCCGGCCCGTAACAAAAAACGCCAGGCCGAATGTCAGCAGGTTTACGATCCAGTCTATTCCACCGAGGATCTGGGTGCGCTCTGCCCGCGTGAAATCGGCGAGCAGGTTTTTTTGCTCGAAGTAGACGAAAGAGCCGATGAACACATACAACAAAATGAATGCGGCGATGCCGAGCAGGTAGGGATTGGCAACAAACGCCTTGAATCCGTGCCACCAGTTTCCCCCCATTACGGCTTTGCTCGTATCCGCGGCAAGATTCTCGTTTCCCAGCTCTGTGCTTTTGAGGTGGTACAGGTAAAACACAAGCGGTATGACGAGCAACAGCCCGGTCGACGCGATCAACATGAGATTCTCGGTACCGAGTGTGCCCGCGAATAAGGCCGGTATCGCCGGACCGAACAGCGCACCTGCACTGGCACCCGCACCAATGATCCCAAACAAGCGCCTGGCCTGGCCTTTGTTGAAAGTGTCCGCCATGAATGTCCAGAACACAGATATATGGAACAAAGCAAAAACGCTAACCCAGAGATAAAACGCTTTGTCGACGAGTACGCGATCGGAAACGGTCGCGACACCGAGATAGAAGCCGACAAACGTCACGGCGAAAAAACCGTACATCGCGGGCACGATGCTTTTAAGCCTGATCCGCGACACAGCGAAACCATAAACGGCGACAATGCCGGCGCTGACAAGGAAATTGATGTTCCAAAGGAAGCTGACTTCGGTGTCCGTCCAGTCACTGGCCATAGCATCGCGAACCGGCCGCAGGATGTAGTACGACGCCATCAGGATAAAAATGAACAGCGTCGAAACCAGCGTCGCTTTGAGTTCATTCGTCTCGACGCCCGACAGCGTTTTGGCGAGCCTTGCCCCAACGCCACGGCCCTTATCTTCATTCATCAGCTTGTAGCCTGTTGTTTTTTAATGAATTATCGCGTTCCGGCACAGCACAGCTTTTGGTTATTCACTGCTGCCGCACAGATAGGCTAGTATACCGCCGCTTCTGCAACAGGATCGTTCGCTATCTTTTCATCGGTCGTTAAGCTGTTTCTCGCACTGGTTGTTGTCTTCGCAATCGCCATTGGCGTGCTGTGGGTGCGTTCCTATCTGCCAGCCGATATGGAAGCGGCGCGTATTGATTGCCCGTCCGATGCGCCAGCATGGAGCGCTGATTCGCCACTCAAAGTCATGAGCTACAACGTCCAGTACATGGCGAGTAAAAACTACGTCTTTTTCTACGATGTTGACGTTAACGATCCGGCACGGGTTGATGCGCTGGAAAAAGCTGGCAAGACCCTTGCCAATCAGCCGTCCGAAGAACATGTCTTCTGGACGCTGGACAAAATTGCGGACTTAATAAAGAAAGAAGATCCCGACGTCGTTCTGCTGCAGGAAATTAATGGCGAAGACGACAGCCGAACATACTACACCGACCAGGCGAATGAACTACTGAAGAGGCTTCCCGGCGACCTTTATCCCTGTCAATCCGAAGCGCCCTATTGGCAAGCCGAATTCATTTTTCACCCGGCAGTACTCGGTCCGGTCGACATGAAGCTAGTGACGTTATCGAAATACCGAATCACCAAATCGCTACGCCACCAGCTACCGAGAAAGTTGAGGAATTTTCTCGCCTGGGGTGCCGGCACCGGCATCATGGACCGACAAATTGCCAAAACGAAAGAACTGCTGCAGTCACTGGACAGCGCCGACGTTCCCTGGGTAATGGGTGGCGATCTCAACCTGCTGCCACCGGATGACGATCGCCAGAGGAAAAAAATCCTTGCCGCCCGCACGGGCAATTATGATGAAAAGCCGCAAATTGAATTGCTGTATGAAAGGTATCGTGCCATTCCCGCTTTGCACCATCTGACGTCAAGCGGGGCGCCGGCCTGGTACACGCACTTCCCTAATGATCCAACGGTCACCGGACCCGATCGCACCATCGACTACCTGTTTTATAGCGATCAGTGGTCGCTAGACAATGCTTACATCCTTCAGGAGGATGCACTGGACCTTTCCGACCATCTTCCGGTCGTTGGTGTCTATTCCTTATAGCCTGCGAAGCGCCTCAATCCGCTCCGGGATCGGCGGATGGCTCATGAACAAGCGTGACATTTTTCGCTTGCCACCGCCTGAGATGCCGAAGGCCTGCAACGCTTCGGGTAATTCGCCGGGTCGGCCCCGTTCGAGTCGTGCCAGTGCATTGATCATTGGTTCGCTGCCGTTGAGTTTGGCTGAACCTGCGTCCGCCCGGAATTCGCGAAAACGCGATACCCACATGACGATCATGCTCGCGAGAATGCCGAGCAACAGCTGCGACACAATCACGGCGGCAAAGTAACCGATACCGTAGCCTCTGTCGTTCTTCAGGATGACGCGATCGACGAAGTGACCAACGACGCGAGAGAGGAAGATAACAAAAGTATTAACCACGCCCTGAATCAGCGTCAATGTGACCATGTCGCCGTTCGCAACGTGGGAAATCTCGTGGGCGAGTACTCTTTGGGCATGCTGTTCAGGAGACCCGTGCTTACTGCAACGAGTGCCGAGTTGCGGCGCGCACCCGTCGCAAACGCGTTCATGTCCGGAGAGTCGTAGATCGCAACTTCGGGCATTTCGATGCCCGCCTGGCGTGCCTGGCGCTCGACCGTGTTGAGCAACCAGGATTCCGCCGCGTTGGACGGCTGCTCAATGACGCGCGCGCCCGTGCTGCGCTTGGCCATCCATTTTGAGATGGCGAGCGAGATGAAAGAGCCGCCAAAGCCTATAACCAGGGACAGGATCAGCAGAGACTGGTAATTAATGCCGACATTGCGTTCGTCGAGGATGCTGTCGACCCCGAGCAACCGAAGCACGATGCTCAGGACCAGTATGACCGCTAGGTTGGTTGCCAGGAACAGCGCTACGCGCTTAAACATTGTCGGTTCTCCAGATGATATTCAGGCTCAGTTCTGAGTCCTTTTGAGCCTATTTCAAGGCGCAGAGTTCCCGACCGGCCTTACAGGACACGCCCAAGATCCTCGCAAAGATCCTTGGCATCCTCGAGACCCACGGACAATCGGAACAGGCCGTCGCCGGCCGTGGCGCGGTAGCTCGCAAGCTCCTCACCCTCCAGGCGGTAGGAGGATCCCACCAGGTCTTCGGTCTGCATCAGGTAGATCAGGCTGCGGTGGTGCCCGAGTGAAACGGCGTAGTGGATGACTTCGAGATCGGACATCATGCGTTCCGCAACCTGCTTCGCATCGGCCACACGAAAGGCAACCATCCCAGAGAAATTGTCCATCTGTTGTTTGGCAAGTTCGTGCTGCGGGTGCGAGTCAAGCCCGGGATAAATCACGACTTCCACGCGCGGGTGGTTCTGCAGGAACTCAACTACAGCAAACGCATTCTCTTCGTGCGCCCGCATGCGCATTGGCAGCGTCGCCATGCCGCGCATGATAAGCCAGGCATTAAAGGGGCTGATTACACCACCATAGTGCGTCAGCGCCTCGCCTCGCAGCGCCGAGATCAGCTCCTGCGATCCGCAAATCGAGCCGCCCATTGCATCACCATGCCCACCGATGTACTTCGTCAACGAATGCACCACCAGGTCGGCGCCGAGTTCCAGCGGTCGGGTCGCAATCGGTGTCGCGAACGTGGAATCGACGACCAACAGCGCGCCCTGTTGTTTCGCGATGTCCGACGCCGCTGCGATATCGGCGAGCCGGAGCAGCGGATTGGATGGCGTTTCCAGCCAGATCATCTTCGTTTCGTTGCGTATCGCGTTTTGAACGTATTCGGGCTCTCGCGTGTCGACCGGGGTCACGCTGATGCCAAAGCGTGGCAGCGTTTGCCGTGCAAACTCGGCCGTTCCCGGATAGTTGGTGCTGCTGATAACCAGGTGATCGCCCTTGCTCAGGAACTGAAGCAGTACCGCGGTCGTCGCCGCCATGCCGAGTGCTGCGAGTTTTTCTTCGAGCTGCGCGGTCGTCGGGTTGGACCATCGTGTGTAGATGTAGGGTGAGTCTGCGTCCAGGTTGGTGGCGGAAAAACTGACTTCCTCGTCGATCAGGAACGAGCTCGACATGACGAGATCCGGTGCGGACGCGCCCGTACTCGAGCGGCGGTCTTCGCCAGCGTGAATCGCTTTTGTGCTGATGCCTTTGCCGCGGATATTGCTGCCCATGCGTGCCCACCCTGGTCCGGTTTTCCACAGAGTTTACAACGCTGATTCATTGCCGGCACCTTTGCCTGTGATTGCGGCCTCGCGAACCAGCCCGCTTCTTGGCAATAGATGTAATAATAAGAGTCTATGCCGCCGAGCGCGGCCAAACCAAATTTCATATCGCGTGCGGGACGGCCAAGAGGCAATTGCAATGAGGATCTTCTTTAAAATATTTGGCGGCTTGCTCATTGTATTGCTGCTGGCGATCGGCGGTGCATCGATGTGGTTCTGGTTTACGCCTGTGGGCGTTAACAACTACATCAACAAGGTCATGTTACAACTGGCGATGGACTCGCCCGAGCTCATGACCTCACTTGGCATGGTCGACAATACGCCGCTGGATTTTCACAGCGGCAAGCTGGGCGACCGCACCAAGGCCGAGGACGACAGGTCGCTGGCGAAGCTGAAAAAGGCACGTGCTGGTCTCGACAAATATGGCCCGGAGGGCCTTGCAGGACAGGAACTTCTCAGCTGGCGGGTTGCCGCATGGTTTTTTGACGATCTTTTGCGGCAGGCGGAATTCGATTATGGCGGCTATCGGATCACACAAATTTCCGGCGCCACCGTCAATACGCCGCGATTCCTGACGGACTCTCACGTCATTAAGAACGAGAAAAGCGTGCATCGCTATATTTCGCGCCTCAACGAATTCGGCCGCGTCCTCGCCGAGCTAAAAGTGCGCATCGAAGATGATCGCGATCATGGTGTCGTTCCGCCGGACTTCGTCGTCGAAAAATCGCTCGTAGGAATGCGCGCCTTCATCGAAGGCGGCGCGGCAGACAATCCGCTTGTAACGACGCTCCCCGAAAAACTCGACAAGATCGAAGGTCTCAGCGCCGATACGAATGCCGAACTGATGCAGGAGGCGACGAAGGCCGTCGAGGAAAAGGTGATCCCTGGCTACGAGTCAATGATCGCGCTTTACGAAGAACTACTCTTGAGCACCGACCACAATGCGGGCATCTGGCGTATTCCGGATGGTGATGAAGTTTATGCGGTCGCGCTGAAATCAAGCACCACGACCGACATGAGCGCGGACGAAATTCACGAAATCGGCCTTGCCGAAGTGGCACGTATTCAGAAGGAAATGAACGAAATTCTGACTGCGCAGGGCTACGCGGAAGGCACCGTAACGGAACGCGTCAGGGCGCTAATGCAGAATCCCGAAATGAACTTCTCGAATGACGATGATGGCCGCCAGCAGATGCTCGACTACCTGGTTGAGCTCAACGATGACGTCATGTCGAAAGCCGGGGACTACTTCATCACGCTGCCGGATCAGCCGCTCGAAATTGTCCGCGTGCCGGAGTATTCGCAGGATTCCGCTCCCGGCGGCTATTACAACCAGCCCGCGCTGGACGGCTCACGCCCCGGACGTTTCTATATCAACCTCAAGAACACAACCGACAACCCGCGCTGGACATTGCCGACGCTGCTCTATCACGAAGCCGCGCCTGGCCATCACTTCCAGCTGTCGCTGTTGCAGAAGATAGAAAGCCTGCCGGTTGTTCGCAAACTGCCCCTGTTCACTGCCTACGCGGAAGGCTGGGCGTTGTATGCGGAACGTTTGGTAAAGGAAGACATGAACATGTATGCCGACGACCCGCTTGCCGATCTTGGCCGGCTGCAGGCGGAAATATTCCGCGCCGTCCGCCTCGTCGTTGACACCGGCATGCACGCCAAGAAATGGTCGCGGGAAGAAGCGATCGCCTACATGGTGGCGAATACCGGAATGACCGAAGATGAGGTGACACGAGAGATAGAACGCTACGTCGTGTGGCCGGGGCAGGCAACCGCCTATAAGACAGGGCAAATTGCAATCTTGAAGATGCGCAAGCGCGCAGAAGATACGCTAGGCGACAGGTTCAATCTGCGTGAATTCCACGAGCTGATCTTGATGAACGGTGCCATGCCGCTTGGCATTCTCGATGAGATGGTTGATGAATGGATTGAGCAGGAGAAAGCGTCTTAGCCTGAACGACCGGGAAAATCTACTTCCGTGACGCAGGCCTTGATTTGCCTCTCGCCTTCGACTTTCTCTTGAAGTTCGGCTTCGCTGTTCGTTTGCGCGGAAACGTGGCCTCGCCCTGTCGTGAAATATTCATCGGCTGACCACAAACCCGAACTTTTTTCAGGTCCATAAATACGTCTTTCGGCATTCCGGCGGGCAGATCGACCAGGCTGAATTCCGCCTCAATGGCGATGTGGCCGATATGCTCACCATCCAAACCTGATTCGTTGGCGATGGCGCCAACGATATTGCCGGGCTTGACGCCGTGCGCATGGCCTACCTCGATCCGGTACCGTTCCGCGCCCGCCTCCGTATCTCGAAGAGGCTTCATTCTGACTTTGCCTTTGCCTTTGTCCTTGTCCGGACTGAGCAACATCGGCTTGTCGCCAATGGACATTTTCGCCAGGGCGGCAGCAATTTCGACCGCCGGCACGTCGTGCTCCTGGCGATACTGCTCGATCAGGCCCTGCATGAACCCGAGCTCGCCGACGCCTAGCGTATCCGTGATTTTCACCATCTGCTCGATTTTCTGCCGCGTTGCTTTTTCGATGGCCGCCAACATGCGTCGTTCGCGCGGTGCCACAAACAGGATGGCATCGCCACGTCGTCCAGCCCGTCCCGTACGACCAATGCGGTGGATGTACGCCTCGGTGTCATAGGGAACATCGTAATTGATGACGTGACTAATCCTGTCTACGTCCAGACCACGTGCTGCAACGTCGGTTGCAACCAGAATGTCGAGTGATCCTCTCTTCAACCGCTCGACGGTTTGTTCACGATGATTCTGAGCCATGTCGCCGTTCATCGCTGCGGCCGCATAGCCGCGGGCCTCAAGTTTCTCGGCAAGTTCGCTCGTCGCCGTCTTGGTGCGAACAAACATCAGAATTGCATCAAAGGGTTCAACTTCGAGTATCCGCGTCAGCGCATCGAGTTTGTGCACGCCGCTGACCTGCCAGTAACGCTGGCGAATGGTTTCTGCTGTTGCGGTGCGCGCTTTGATCGAAATTTCCTGCGGATCATTCAGATAGCGCCGCGCAATCCGCTCGACCTGCTTGGGCATGGTTGCAGAAAACAGAGCCATCTGACGTTTGTCGGGCGTCTGTTTCAGTATCCACTCCACTTCGTCAATAAATCCCATGCGCAGCATTTCATCAGCTTCGTCCAATACCACAGCCCGCAATCCGCCGAGTTTCAAAGTGCCCTTGCGCATGTGGTCCATCAGTCGGCCGGGAGTACCGACTACAACCTGTACGCCTCGTTTGAGTTGCCGAATTTGGCCGCCATATTCCTGGCCACCGTAAATCGGCAGAACATGAAACCCCTTGATGTGCGACGCGTAGTGCTGAAACGCTTCAGCCACTTGAATTGCCAGCTCACGAGTTGGCGTCAGCGTCAGAACCTGAATGTTCTTGTTCTTCACGTCGATGCGAGACAGCAGCGGCAGCGCGAATGCGGCTGTCTTGCCGGTGCCCGTGGGCGCATGCCCCAGGATATCCCGGCCTTTCATCAATAACGGTATCGCCTGGCTTTGAATTGGGGTGGGTGTTTCGTAGCCGATTTCGTCCAGCACTCGTATTAGCGGTTCGGACAGTCCGAGATCGCGGAAACGGGTCATGCCTGGCTTGGCATCGGACTTGGGCATCGTATAGCTCTGGCATGGAAAAAGGCGGTGGAGGCCCCACCGACGGGCGGAGCATGATAGCATCCGGCCGCTCAGTCACCTCCACAACCGGTCCAAACTCTTGATTTCTGCTGCCAATTTGTCGATTCAGTTCGGCGCCAAACCCCTGTTCGAGAATGTTTCCGCAACCTTCGGAAATGGCAATCGCTATGGCCTGATCGGCGCGAACGGTTGCGGCAAATCGACGTTGATGAAAATACTGGCCAAAGAGCTGGAACCCACCGTTGGCAACGTTTCAGTAGAACCGAATGCCCGAGTCGGCCAGCTTTCGCAGGATCAGTTCGCGTACGAGGATTTCCGCGTACTGGACGTCGTGATGATGGGTTACGAGAAATTCTGGGCCGTGATGCAGGAGCGTGATCGACTTTATTCGCTAGCCGAGATGAGTGATGAGGATGGCATACGCGTTGCACATCTTGAGGTCGAATTCGCGGAAATGGACGGATATTCCGCGGAATCGCGGGCCGGCGAGCTGCTGGAAGGTATCGGTATCCCGGTCAGTCAACACCACGGACCGATGAGCGCGGTGGCACCAGGCTGGAAACTCCGGGTTCTTCTCGCACAGGCGCTGTTTTCTGCGTGTGTGCACGCACATGGCGGACCTGGACTACGGCAAGCTGCAGATATTTCCAGGAAATTACGATGAGTACATGACGGCGGCGACGCAGGTGCGCGAGCGTATGTACGCAGAGAACGCGAAGAAGAAGGTCAAGATGGCCGAGCTGCAGGCATTTGTTAGCCGCTTCTCAGCCAATGCTTCAAAAGCGAAACAGGCCACCTCGCGCGCCAGGCAATTGGAAAAGATTCAACTTGCAGACATCAAGCCATCGAGCCGCGTCAGCCCTTACATTCGTTTTGAGCAGGCCAAGCCGCTGCGGCGCCTCGCTGTCGAGGCGACGGGACTGAGCAAGCGTTTTGATGAAGGCCCGCTGTTCGAGAACCTGGACCTGACCATCGACGCAGGTTCGCGCGTCGCGATTCTCGGGCCGAACGGCATCGGCAAAACGACGCTGGTTCGATGTTTGCTGCAGGAACTCGATGTTGATAGTGGTGAAGTCAAATGGGCGGAAAATTCGCAAACTGGCTATTTCGCTCAGGATAACGCACACGAGTTCGAACATGACATTAGCTTGTTTGACTGGATCACACAGTGGCAGCCAACCGGCTCGCCCGAGCAACTGCTACGCGCAACACTCGGCCGGATGTTGTTTTCCAAAGACGACAGTGAGAAGTCGGTGAAAGTCGTTTCGGGTGGTGAACAACGTCGC
>CAMYLB010000202.1:0-6665 GCA_947259145.1 uncultured Woeseiaceae bacterium | reverse complement strand
ATCATTGAGATGACACCGGAAAAGATCATCGACTATTCGGGCACCTACGACGAGTACTTGCGTTCGCAGGGACTGATTGAGAAAACCCGCGCCGCCTAGCTTCCTCTTGCCTGCTTTGCGATTTGGCATCAGATCTAGTGATGCGGTGATTGTTTTTCAGCCTGCCAGGTAAACGAAATCAGGATTATTGCCAGTACGCAGGCAGCCGCGATCAACTCGAAGCCCGCGTCCCAGCCGGCCGCGTCAACCACCATGCCTATGACAATGTTGGCAGCGACCGCACCGCCAACGTAGCCGAATAGTCCGGTAAACCCGGCCGCGGTTCCGGCCGCCTTTTTCGGCGCAAGATCCAGCGCGTGCACGCCGATGAGCATGATCGGTCCATAGATAAAGAAACCGATGCCGATCAGCATCGCAATATCGACCTTCGGATGGCCCACCGGATTCTGCCAATAGACCAGCACACAGACCAGCGTAAGCAGCAAAAAGAGTATCGATGCTGGTGCACGACGCCCCTTGAAGACCTTATCGGACATCCATCCGCAGAGCAGGGTGCCAGGAATTCCGGCGAATTCATAAGATGCGTATGCCCATCCGGAATCAGCGAACGAAAACTGCTTCGCCTCGCTCAGGTAAGTCGGCGCCCAGTCCAGCACGCCGTAGCGTACGAAATAGACGAAAGCGTTCGCCAGAGCGATGGTCCACAGGAGTTTGTTGTTGAGCACGTGTTCGAGAAAGATCGCTTTCGCGGAGAACTCTTTCTCATGAGTTTCGCTGTAGGCAAAGTCCCTTGGGTAATCATCGCGATGTGTCTCGATATTCGGCAGACCGGCCGACTGCGGCGCGTCACGGACGGTAAGGAATATAAAAACCGAAATCGCCATCGCGAAAAAACCGTGTACATACAGGATCGCATGCCAATCCGCGAACACGGCCATCGCGAGAATTGCGATCGGGCCAACCAGGCCACCTCCAATATTGTGCGCAACGTTCCAGATGGCCATCTTGGTGCCGCGCTCATTGGTCGAGAACCAGTGCACCATAACCCGCCCGGACGGCGGCCAGCCCATGCCCTGAAACCAACCGTTGGTTAGTAGCAGCACGAACATGATCGTAACCGAGCTCGTAGCAAGCGGTACCGTGCCCATAACAATCATGACGAGCGCCGAACAAAACAGTCCCAGCGACATGAAGACGCGGGCGTTACTGCGGTCGGACACGCTGCCCATAATGAACTTGGACAGACCGTAGGCTATCGATACCCCGGACAGGGCCAGGCCCAGGTCGGTCTTCGAGTAGCCCTGCTCGACCAGGTAAGGCATCGCGAGCGAGAAATTCTTCCGCACCAGGTAATAGCCGGCGTAGCCGATAAAGATGCCGAGGAACACCTGCAGCCGGAGGCGTCGGTAGGTCGCGTCGACCTGGTCATCCGGCAACGGGCTGCGATGCGCTGCCGGCTTTAGAAATCCGATCACAAATTGGACTCGATGTACTCGACGGTGAGATCGGGGAAATCGGTGAACACACCGTCTACGCCGATATCGTCCAGGAAGATTTCCAATAGCTGAGCGTAGTCATCTGCATACGCCGGCAGCAAATCACGGCGAAACGTGTACGGATGGACGACGAGACCCTGATCGTGTGCGAGCTCGACCAGGTTGGTGATCTGCAGTTTTCCCGCGACTGAACCACGCGATACGATCAACTGCATCGATGGACCAATGCCGTCCGCATAGGACGCAACCATTTGCATGCCGGCCGGCGTCAAAGCCGCTCGAAACTCCGGCCCTGTGCCCAGCAGCTGAACCAGCGGTACAGTCATATTCATGGCCGGAAGCAGCTCGCCACGAATGCGCTGTAATTCGGTGGGATCGAAACATTGCAGAAAAACACTGTCCTGCTGTTCGTCATAACCGTAGGTCTTCAGAACTTTGAGTACTGCGGCGGAGATATCTTTGCCTTCACCACGATGGAATGCCGGGCTCTTAATCTCCGGGTAAATCCCGACCGAGCGGCCGGTCGACTGGTTAAGACCCTGGACCAATTCAATTTCTTCGGCGAACGTTGCAATTCGAAACGACGATTTCTCGAGCGGAAATCGTTGCTCGAATACAGCGGTTTTCGCCCCGTCGGACACATTGAAGCGCTCGGTCACCGCCAGTGTTCGGAGCTCTTCCAGGGTAAAGTCGATTACGTAATAGCGGCCGTCGGCCCTGGCCCTGTCCGGAAACACATCGCGGACGTTGGTCACCGTATCGAGATGATGATCGTGCAAGACGACCACCTGATCGTCCTGGGTCATGACAAGATCTTGCTCGATGAAATGCGACCCCTGGGCGTACGCCATCGCTTTCGCTTCGAGCGTGTGCTCGGGGAGATAGCCGCTGGCTCCGCGGTGCGCGATCACCAGCTTGTTTTGCCACATCGTCACGCGATCTTTGCCAACCAATACCGGGTCATTGACAGTCACTACACAACCGGCGAGCAACATCGTGATGAGCAACACAGCAGCCCTGACTGGTTTCATTTTTCTTGCCCTCGCACCCCTTGTTGGCAACCAGTATCTCACTTCAGTGATAGCGATTGGCGCCACAGTCGGGCCCAATAGTCAGGTCTTCAGCTGGTCGAGGCTATGTACTCGTCAACAACCCGCTCGAGGATATCCAGCGGCACCGCGCCATTCTTCAAAACAACATCGTGGAAATCACGAAGATCGAACTTGTCACCCAGCGCATCCATCGCCTTCTGGCGTAATTCCAGGATCTTCATCATGCCGACCTTGTACGCGGTCGCCTGCCCTGGCAGAACGATATAGCGCTCAATTTCCGAAACTACATCACTCTCGGCCATGCCGGTATTTGCCAGCATGTAATCGATAGCTTCTTCACGCGTCCAGCGTTCATGATGAATCCCCGTGTCGACGACCAGCCGCACGGCCCTGAAGAGCTCTGCGGTGAGGCGGCCGATATTGTCGGCGGGCGTTGGCATCAGGCCCTGCTCCCACGCGACGCGCTCTGCATAGAGCGCCCAGCCTTCGACGTAGGCGGTAAAGAACGGGAATTTGCGAATCAGCGGCACGCCCTCCAGCTCCATCGCGATCGCGACCTGGAAATGGTGTCCGGGAATACCCTCATGAGCCGCCAGCGTTCGCATGCCAAATTTGGGCGTGGCCTTGATGTCATACAGGTTTGCGTAAAAACGTCCCGGTCGGGTCCCGTCAATTGAAGGCTGTTCGTAATAGGCGCCTGGCGCTGTCTTCTCCTTGAATTCGGGAATACGAATAACTTCGAGACCAGCCTTCGGACGGATATTGAAAGAAGCATCCAGGCCCGCGTCGATTTCGTCGAGGATCATCTGGTAATCCTCGAGAATCTGGGCACGCCCCTCGTCACTATCGTCGTAGTAAAACTCCGGCAGCGAGGAATAGGCTTCCATAGCGTCCGTGAAGCCCAGCGACACATTGATGCCTTCCGACGCAAATATCTCCAGCATCTCGGCCTGGATACGGGCAACTTCAGACAGGCCGATCTGATGTATCTCGTCCGCCGTGTAGTCCGTCGTCGTGAATAATCGCAATGCCAGTTTGTACGCCGCCGGCCCGTCCGGCAGATGCCAGAAACCATGGTCGTTACCGGCTTTCGCTTCCAGCTCGCTGAAGTAGTTGATGAACAGATCGTACGAGGGATAAATGTTCTCGTTTATCGATATCTCTACCCGATTCAGAATGTCCTCGGCCTGGGCCTCATCAATCTCTTCTGCTTCGCTGAGTTTTTCGGCCAGTGACGTATACAGAATGTTTTCCTGTGCCGGCGTCGCCACGAAATCGCGCATTTGCTCAAGGACACGATCGATCACGAAACGCGGCGGGATGATGTCCCTGCCTTCGCGAATCTTGAGGCCTAGAAGGTACTGCCCATGCTTGCGTGGCAACTCGCTCATGCGCGAGAGGTAATTCTCTGCATCCTCAATCGAGTGAACCTGGTGACTCGAGTCCATGAAACTCGGAAACGCGCTCTGGATGCCCGCCATCTGGTTGGCCGGATACGAGTGATAACGAAATGGCTCTGCATCAGCGAGCATGTTGGTCAGATACAAGACGATCTGCTTCGAGAGCCTCTGGTCGGCATCGAGGTCTTCGTCATCGTATTGCAGCAGGCCATCACCGAATTCCCTCATTTCGGCGAAGAATTCGTCGGTCCTGTCCGGATGCACGTCATCGAGGTGGGCGTTGTGACCGTTGATGCCCATCGACTCTAGAAAGCCCAGCGACGTCAGTGTTTCGGGGTCTTCGAAAGCGACTTTCAGCATCTGGCGATCGAGATAGGCGCGGAACATGAACGGTTTGTCGGCATACCACTCGTGCGCTGCGAACGATCCGCCTATGACGATTACGACCAGCAGCGTCAGGCCGATCCACTTGAATATCTTCTTGATCACTAAACTACCTTAGTCCCGGTTCTCGATTTTCTCGTGATGATCACTATACCTGCGATCAGGATCGCTCATACGTGCCCACGAGGCGGTTCATTGCAATGACCTTAGGCTCGATCTTCTCAAGGAGATCCCACATAGCAAGTCCCGGCTCGAGCCCGGGCTCGGAATCCAGGGCGAGCAGCCAGAAAAAATAGTGGTGAGGCCCGTGACCCTCGGGCGGCATAGGGCCGCCATAGCCGTTGTTGCCGAAGTTGTTGACGCCCTGCGTGTAATCGCCGGTTCCCTCTGCCAGCTGAGATACCGACGCCGGGATGCCATAAAGCACCCAGTGCACGAAACCATAGTTGCCGGGCGACACGAGTGGCGCGTCCGGATCGTGGCAGATCAGCGCGAAGGAAGCCGCGCCGTTGGGTGCATCCGACCAGGACAGTGCCGGCGAGACATCGGCGCCTTCGCCGGTATGGCGCGCAGGAATGTTTCCGCCATGATCAAAAGCGGTGCTCGTCAATTTCATGTCTGATAGCGCGAATCCCATGGTGGCCTCTCCTCGTTCGTTGTGCGGATACTTATCTTCCCATACGCACCCGCGCGGCGCATAGGCAGATTCCGAGACTCAATTTTTCGGCCGAAGGGCGTAGGCTGATGCCTACCGGGCACGCCTGATTCGGGGGAACGACGTGTCTGTGGAAGATAGAAGGAGAGGATCATGCCTGGGTCAAGACTCAAAGAATTTCTCGACAAAGAGCACGTCAAGTACGTCACCATCGCTCACTCACCGGCCTTCACGGCACAAGAAGTTGCCGAGACGACGCATATCCCCGGCAAGGAAATCGCGAAGACTGTCGTCGTTAAAATCGACGGTAAGATGTCAATGGTGGTCACGCCGGCCTCCGAGCACATCAACCTGAACAAGCTCAAGGAAACACTCGGCGCCGTTAAGGTCGAGCTCGCCAGCGAGACTGAATTCAAAGGTTCATTCCCGGATTGCGAGACAGGTGCCATGCCGCCGTTCGGCAACCTTTACGACATGAAGGTATTCGTCTCGCAGACGCTCAGGGAAGATGAGCAGATCGCCTTTAATGCCGGCTCGCACAGCGAGCTGGTGCGTCTGCCGTACACCGAATTCGAGCGCCTCGTCGAACCAATACCGTTCGCTGAATAGCCACCGCTGAATGAAAAAGCCCCGCGTTGAGCGGGGCTTTCTAACTCCATATATGTATTGGATCAGTCGTCGTTGTTCTGACGTGACGCTCTGCCGATCGAGCCTTCATCATTGCGTGCATTTCGGCCTGATCGAGCTCACCACTTCCATCGGCATCCGCAGCCTGGAAGGTAGCAGCGTCCGGGCTGAAGCGCTTGCCGTCCAGCTCCGCCAGCGACACGCCGCCACTCTCGTCAGCGTCGAGTCGTTTGAACATCTCTGCGGGGTTTCTCTTCCCTTGGCGTCGATCGCCATCACGCTTTTTGTCGCGATCGCCCCGACGCGCTTTCCTTGCGGCTGTTATCTCATCCTGGGAGAGCAGGCCGTCGGAATCGCTGTCCATGCGAACGAACTGCTCTTCAATCCGGGCGCTGTGCGCTGACTTGAACTCATCAAGTGATACGAAGCCGTCACCACTTGCATCAGCATCTTTCATTCCTTTTTCGGCGTACACGGCCGTCGCGCCAAGTGTGGCCAGGGCGAATATTGCGAAAACTGTCTTGGTTCTCATGTGTGTATCTCCTGTCGAAACCAGATTGCGTACTAACTGAGATGAGATACTGCCAGTGTCGTTCGCAGAGAAGTCTTAAGTTTGCTCAAGTAGCCGCGTTTTCGCGCCGAACTCAATAAATCTTAAGGTTCAGGCTCGACTGGAGGGCTTTTCGGGCAAGATCGAAAGGTCACGCTTGTATAAGATGAGTCCATGGGCCGGGCAAAGAAAATCTTACTCGTTGACGACGACCTCGCGTTGACCGAAATGCTTTCGGAGCTGCTGCAGACGGAGGGCTATGAATGTTCTGCTGCCGCTAGTGGATCCGAGGGGCTTTTAAAGGAGCGCGAAGAAAAACCGGACCTGGTGATCCTCGACGTTATGATGCCCGGCGACGACGGTATTTCGACTCTCCGCAAGCTTCGTGAAACCTCGGAGGTAGCAGTGCTAATGCTGACCGCCATGGGCGAGGACGATGACCGCGTGCTGGGCCTTGAAGCTGGCGCGGACGATTACCTTGCCAAGCCTTTCGTGGCTCGT
>CAMYLB010000201.1 GCA_947259145.1 uncultured Woeseiaceae bacterium | reverse complement strand
GGCGATTCTCGAATTGAATCTGCCAGGCTCCTCTACTGAGCCCGTGGACCCGCAGGAACAGGTATTTCAACTGGAAGTCATCGTCCGCAAGGGCAAGATAGAAATTGGCGATCGCAACCAGGGCCTGCTCGGTGTTTACCCGAACAGCGACGATGGTTATGACTACGACGCGCTGAGGACCAAGCTGTCCGCGCTCAAGAAAAGATATCCGAAGAAATCGGACGCATCGATCCTTCTCGAGCAGGATATTGCTTATGACACGCTGGTCCAGGTAATGGACACAGTGCGAGTGGCGGAGGAGATCGAGGGTGACTCGGTTGTGCGTTCCGACCTTTTCCCCGACATCTCGATCGGCGATGCGCCGGTTATGACCGGGGGCGGATAGGCAATGGTCAAGTCAGGGCGCGCAAAACGCATGGAGAAGCACCACAAACGCCACAGGGGCACCGGTGCGCTGAATCTCGTTTCACTGATGGATATTTTTACGATCCTGGTGTTCTTTCTGCTCGTCAATTCGTCAGACGTTGAGACGCTGCCGAACGCCAAGGATTTGCAGTTGCCGGAATCGATTGCCGAAGACAAGGCCAAGGAGACCGTAGTCATCCTGATCGGCGAGACGGACATCATTGTGCAGGGCACGCCGGTGGCGAAGGTTGCCGATGTTATGGCGACTAAAGGCAACGACATACCCGCACTGCGCAGAGCGCTGTTGTCACAGAACGATCGAGTGCTGCGCCGGGCGGCGCAATCAGGCGGCGCGCTAGGGCGCAGGGACGACGGACAGGAGTCGCGGAATTGGATTTACCGTTTTACAGAGAGTATGACCTGCCATGGACGACGGGCCAGGATCAGGAACGCAAGTTCCGGCGATTGCTGGGCATCATATTCCTGATTTGTGCCGTAATCGGGCTGCTGTGGCCGTTTATTCCTGTTTCGGAACCGGATCCGTACGACATTGAGGAGATCCCGCCGCGGATCGCACAGCTGCTGCTCGAAGAGAAACCACTACCGCCACCGCCCCCACCACCGAAGGAGGAGGAGGCGGAGCCCGAGCCCGAAGAAGCGGAACCTGAGAAGGTCGCTGAAGCCGAGCCGGAGCCGGAGCCCGAACCTGAGCCGGCGCCAGAGCCCGATCGCGAAGAGGTTGCCCGTGAGCAGGCCCAGGCAGCATTAATGCCGTTTGCCGAGGATCTTGCCGACCTGGTTGACAAAGACCTCGTCGAACAAATGTCCGACGACCGTCCTTTGACGGCATCGGTGGGTGAGGCGGTGCGGAACGAACGCTCGATGATTACATCCAAAGCGGGCGCCGCGTCACGGGGTATCAACACGGCCAGCATGAGCCGCAATACGGGCGGTACTGGAATCGCCGGACGGGCAACGACCAAGGTCACGAGCCCGGTCGCCGGAATCGGCAAGAGCGGCGGCAGCGCTTCGCGCACGGGGTCGAGCGGTAAAGCCTCGCGGTCTCGCGAAGAAATCGAACTCGTGTTTGACAAGAACAAGGGTGCGATTTTCGCTCTTTATAATCGCGCGCTGCGAATGGACCCGTCACTCGAAGGCAAGCTGGTACTGAAGCTGACTATTGCTCCGAGCGGACAGGTCACGATGTGTGAGGTGGTCTCCAGTGAGCTCGGCGATCCCGATCTCGAGCGCAAGCTGGTGCAGCGTATCAAGCTATTCCGCTTCGAGGCGAGGGATGTCGAAGCCATAACGACCACCAAGCCGATCGACTTCTTCCCGGCGTAGACGACACTGGTTCCGACAGGCCCCGCGGCGCCAATCGCGGGGCATATCTCAGTCGCTCAAACAGTGCTCCCGTCGAGCGGGACCGAGGTGCGCAAACTCGCTTGGTGAGACACGCCCCACACTCGGCGCCGGAAAATCAGGTCGATACTCATCGTGCCGTCTAACCCAATCCATTGAGTAGGGTAGACTATCAATGTTGCCCGTTCGACGAATACGCTCTGCGAGGATCGATATGAATCAAGCTGCGTTGCTTTTTGTTACCGGTATTTTCTTTCTGCTTCACGCGACGGCATCACCGGCAGAGATTTCGATTGATGAACTGATACGCGACGCCGGGATCGCTGAGGGTCCTATTGCCATGCGCGACCTGCGGCGCTGGAATGGAGCCCACAAGCTAATAATTTTCCGGGTGGGTGATGAGGTTGATGCGGTCAAGGAACTCTTGCCGGACGCCGACGTCGTTGTCGTGAATTCCGAGGCGGAAGCGATTCAGCAGGCGGGCAATGTCGATGCCATTATCGGCTTGTGCAGTGAACGTCTGCTCGCCGCCGCGAAAAGTGCCGTCTGGGTTCAGATTTTTTCATCCGGAGCCGAACGTTGCGTCGATGTCCCGGCCGTAGCCAGCGGCCAGGTCGTACTGACGAATATGCAAAAAATGTCGGCCCCTGTAATCGGCGAGCATGCCGTCGCCATGATGCTCGCCCTGGCGCGGCGCCTTCCCGAGTATGCGAAGGGCATGAAGCGCGGGGCCTGGATGAGGGGTTCCGAGGCATCGGCCGCAATGTTCCCGGTCTCGGGTAAAACAATGCTCGTTATCGGTCTGGGCGGAATCGGCACTGAGGCCGCAGAACGCGCTGCGGCGTTGGGCATGCGCGTGATCGGAACCCGCAACAGCAGTCGGGAGGGCCCGTCCTTCGTAGAGTATGTTGGTTTGTCCAACGAGCTTCTTGATCTCGTGGGACAGGCAGACGTTATAGTGAATGCACTGCCGCTGACCGACGCCACCCGACACCTGCTCGACACTGAATTTTTCGCTGCCACGAAAACGGGTGCTCTGTTCATTAACGTTGGTCGGGGCGCCACGGTGGATACGGATGCGTTGACCGACGCGATTCGAAATGGACAAATTGGAGGGGTCGGTCTCGATGTGACTGATCCGGAACCTCTGCCGGCAGATCATCCCTTATGGCAATTTGATAACGTAATTATCACGCCGCACGTGGCGGGCTACGGCGGCGAGCGAGAGCGACACATGACGTTGCTGCGAGAAAATCTCAGGCGCTATGCCGCAGGGGAGCGACTCTTAAACGTCGTGGACCCGAAACGAGGCTATTAGCGAGACTGCCGTGTCGGAAATCGATCATGCAAAGAACCGCCGAGTCGCCATCGACGGTGCGAGCCGGCGTCGCCTTTACCTGTTTCGGCATGGCGCGGTCGACTACATCGACGAAAACGGGAACTGGGTGGCCGATCCGGATTCAGTCAATCTCAATACGCGGGGCAGAGCACAGGCAGCGGGAATGGCCGAACTATTCGCCGACATTCACGTTGATAAAGCACTCTGCACCGGTCTTCCGCGAACGCAGCAAACCGGCAAGACGATCCTGGGTGATCGCGAGATTGAGCTGGGGGTGTTTGCAGAGCTTGAAGAAATCCGGCCGCTAAAGGGAGAGACGCCGGGCGGATACGATATTTATACCGACATCGCTTTCTCTCACTGGCGGGCACCGCAAGAGGATGCGAGATTCCTGCGTGGAGAGCGTTACCACGATTTTTATTCGCGTGTCAGTGCTGCGATGGAGTCTCTGCTTGCCGATGAATCGTGGCACAACCTGGCGGTGTTCGCTCACGGCGGTACCAATGCCGCGGTCCTCGGGTGGGCCACCGGAGTAGGCCTGGAAGCGTTCGGCTTGCTCGATCAGTCAATGTGTTGCCTGAATATTATCGATTTCGATTTTGATGAAAAAAGCCGGTTGGTTCGCAAAACTGTGCGTGCGATGAATATCTCGGCCGACGATCCTGTCATGCGCAATCGGCATGCCGGCGACATGGAGATGCTCGCAAAGCGCATTCTTAAATGGCAGCAATAGAGGCCACATCGAAGCCGGCTGAAGGTTTCCCCCCGATCGCAGGTTCCGACGCGCGCATTCTCATACTGGGCAGCTTGCCCGGCCAACGCTCCATTGCAGAGCAGCAGTACTACGCGCATCCGCAGAACGTGTTCTGGCCGATAATGCGAGAGTTGTTTGGTATCGAGGGCAGCTACGCTGGTCGCTGCGAGCAACTGGTGATAAACCGGATTGCCCTTTGGGATGTACTGCAGAGCTCGCTGCGGCTCGGCAGTATGGATGCGAACATCCGGCTGGATGGTGCGCGAGCGAACGATTTCGTAGGCTTCCTTGCCGCGAATTCCGAAATTCGTCTCATCGTCTTCAACGGCAGGAAAGCCGAGGCGCTTTTCACGAAATTTGTGAATATCGAAGCGATAGACGATTCGATTCTGCGAGTCGGCTTGCCGTCGACGAGCCCGGCTTACGCGGCAATGTCGTTCCTGGAGAAACTCAAGGCATGGCGCGGGACGCTTGGCCCGGCAGCAAACGGATAGCAAAAAGAGGAGTCGATCAACAATGAATAACGAACTGATACTGCAGCCGATGCTCGGCATGATGCTACTCACGGCGATAGTCTGGTTCGTGATGTACGCCAGGCGAATTCCGGCGATGAAGAAAGCACGCGTACCTGTGCAGACCTACACGACGCCCGATAAAACCGCGGAGCTACTCCCCGAAGCTGTCAATAACCCGGCGAATAACTTGAAGAACCTGTTTGAGCTACCGGTGTTGTTTTATGGACTGTGCCTTTTTTTGTACGTGACAGATAGCGTGGACACGGGCCTGGTCATTACGGCATGGCTGTTTTTTGCATTTCGAGTCATGCACAGCTTTGTCCAGTGCACTTCCAACATCGTGATGTTGCGGTTCTATCTGTATGCGGCAGGTGCGCTGGCACTTTGGTTCATGCTCGGTCGAGCGCTGGTAGCTAGTCTGAGCACTTAGCGCGTGGCGTAGGCTATAGAGCGCTGTCCCCGGTTTCGCCGGTTCGAATGCGCCAGACCTGTTCCAGGTTAGTCACGAAGATCTTGCCGTCACCGACTTTGCCGGTTTTTGCCGCCTCGACGACGGTTTCTACGACACGTTCAACCATGTCGTCGGAAACGGCGACTTCGATCTTGGCTTTTGGAAGGAAATCAACAACATACTCAGCCCCGCGGTACAACTCGGTATGACCGCGCTGCCGTCCGAACCCCTTGACCTCGCTCACGGTCATGCCTTGTATGCCGACTTCGCCCAGGGCATTTCGAACGTCATCGAGCCGAAAGGGTTTTACAATAGCTGTGACAAGCTTCATTCGCAGGTTCTCCAGGACAGGCGGGCCAGGTTGCGTATGCTAGCAACAGGCGTTCCCCAAGTGTACAAATAAACAGAATGAACAGGCAGGGCGCTATGACCAGGACAACAAGGCTGTTTAAGGAACAGGACGGGCGGCTGTACTACGGTGCTGCAGCCAGCTATGCCCTCATTGCCTATGCCCTGGGATTTGCCGGTCTTTTTGACAGCCACTGGGCGATCAACTGCCTGGCGACGCTGTTGCTTGCGCACGCGATGATCATCGCCGCCTACCTGATACATGAATGCGGTCACAACCTGGTGTTCGCGAATAGCCGCCATAACGCGGTGCTCGGCCGATTCATGAGCTGGTTATGCGGTTCTGCCTATGGCACGTACGAGGACATGCGCTACAAGCATTTCCGCCATCATGTCGACAATGACGATGCAGTCTGGTTTGACTACGACCGGTTTTTCGAGGAACACGCTGTCGTTACAAGGATCGTCCGCTTCATGGAATGGTTTTATATCCCGGCACATGACCTGGTCATGCATGTGGTCATGGTCCTGACATCTTTCATCATTCCGCAGCGTCGCAATCAGCGCGCCCGAAACGTGACCGTCATTCTCATTCGCGGCGGCGTGTTTACTGCGCTAGTAGTGTTTGCGCCCAAGGTCGCGTTTTACTATGTCGTTGCCTATTTGATCATGATGCACGTCCTGCGGTTCATGGACAGCGTACAGCACGACTACCCGTACAATACGACACTTTTCAACTATGAGAAGCCACCGCACAAAGGTGACTTTGAATGGGAGCAGCGCCATACCTTTAGTAACCCGCTGAGCCTGCGATTTCCGAAACTCAATTGGCTTACACTCAACTTCGGCTATCATAATGCCCATCATGCCGATATGAACGTGCCCTGGTATCGGCTTCCCCAGCGACACTTTGAAATGACCGGCAATGACCCCGACCTCGTCATTCCGTTCATGTCGCAGCTAAAGCTCTACCACCACAACCGCGTGCGTCGTGTTTACAATGCCCAGCCCCAAGGATATCCAACCGGGGAGAATTATCTGGAGGTCGCTCAGTCGGGATCGGGCCCGGCGATGCCGGGGACGGGCGAGGCTGTGACCGGTATTTGCCACGCGCGCGGCAGCAACGCCGAGCTGCGAGGCGGATGGCTGATTTACATCATCGTCGAAGATGTCCTGGCAAGCGTTGCGGCATGCAAGAAGCACGGGGGCAAGGTCATCGTGGAGCCGCGCGGACTGTCGGGCGGGCAATTCTGCGTCATAAAAGATCCCAGCGGCGCTACGGCCGCTTTGTTTCAACCTTGAGAGAACCGGCTTGAGCAGACCTTTCGACAATCCTGAGTGGCACGCCGCATTAGCCGGTCTTGTTAAAACCGGTGACGACCAGAGGACCGCGAATGCGTTGGCGAGAGTAATCGATGTTGCCGTCGACAATGATGCAACGTGTCTGCTCGCATTTTATCGCGATGCACCACCGAACGTCTTGCACCATACAATGACTGCGAGTCGCGCCCGGCATTACCTGGATCGTTACCTGGCCGGACCTTACCTTCTCGATCCCCTGTATCAACTTGCAGTGCGCAAGACCAAACCAGCCATCTGCCGTTGTCGCGACGAGACACCTGATCGATTTCGGTCCAGTGAGTATTTTCGTCAGTACTACGAACGAACGCATCTTGCAGATGAGATGGATTTTCTTCTGGATACCGATGCCAAGAGTACTCTCGTACTTGTGGTTGGTCGGTGGGAAACTCGATTTTCGCGAGCCGAGGTCGCTCGCCTGCGCCTGATGGAGCCCGTCGTCAAAGCGGCAATGCTACGAATCTGGAACGCATGGTCAGCACGTCATTCGGATGAAGAACGCGACCTCAGCATGCACCAACGCCTGACGCAGTGTTTTGAGCATTTTGGTCAGACGACGCTGACGCAACGAGAGCGGCAGATAACGCAGCTATTGTTACGGGGCCATTCTTCGAAGTCGATTGCGCGAGAACTCGGAATCGCACCGGGTACCGTAATGGTGCATAAGCGCAACCTGTTTTCGAAACTCGGTATCACGTCCCAATACGAACTTTTCTCGTTGTTTATCGACAAGCTTTCGGAGCTCTGAGACGGAGCTCCAGTTACCGCGCGATTGGTATTCAGTTCTGCACGTGTCGAGCGGATAATCAACCGAGCTTTCGGCTAGTGTTCAAAAGGAGTCTGCTCCATGTTTGAATTCGATTTCGGTCACGGCGAAGATCTGGACCTGCTGCGCGAAACCGTACGAAGTTTTGCGAACGATCGTATCGCGCCACGTGCGGCAGAGATTGACGAGAAGAACATATTCCCGCGGGACCTGTGGCCCGAGCTTGGCGCGCTGGGGCTCCTCGGTATTACGGTTGAGGAATCTTACGGCGGTTCGGAACTGGGCTACCTGGCGCACGTCATTGCGATGGAAGAAATCAGTCGCGCATCGGCTTCCGTCGGTTTGTCATATGGCGCGCACTCCAACCTTTGCGTAAACCAGCTGCGACGATGGGGTAATGCTGAGCAGAAGGAGACTTTGCTACCCAAGCTGGTATCTGGCGAATACCTTGGGGCGTTGGCCATGAGTGAGTCAGGCGCCGGATCCGACGTTATGAGCATGCGTATGACGGCAAAGCGCGATGGAGACAGCTATGTCCTCAACGGTTCCAAAATGTGGATCACAAACGCGCCCGGCGCAGATGTATTGATCGTGTACGCGAAAACCGATCCGGACGCGGGCAATCGCTGCCTTTCCGCATTCCTCGTTGAGCGGGGAACACCGGGATTATCGACACCGCAGAAACTAGAAGAAGGCAAGGGAGCCGCGATTCTGATGAGCGGTCTCGACTATGAACGCGTTGTCCTTGCCGGCGGTCCGCTCGGCATCATGGCGGCGTGCATGGATCTTGTATTGCCGTACATCCACGATCGTAAGCAGTTCGGCAAGGCAATTGGCAAGTTTCAGCTTATGCAGGGCAAGATTGCCGACATGTACACTGCGATGAACGCCTGCCGCGCCTATGTTTATGCGGTGGCAGAGGCCTGTGATCGCGGCAGGACTAGCCGCTTCGATGCCGCAGGATGTATTCTCGTGGCTGCCGAGCGGGCGACCTGGATGGCCGGTGAGGCGATCCAGACCTTGGGCGGCAACGGTTATATCAACGAGTACGCGGCAGGCCGTTTGTGGCGCGATGCCAAGTTGTATGAAATTGGCGCGGGCACCAGCGAGATTCGACGCATGTTGATTGGTCGTGAGTTGTTTAATGCCACAAAGTAGTCACTGCGGACCCCATTCACATGCCAGTAATTAAAACCAAGGTTGACCGTTCCTCGGATGACTTCAAGAAGAACGCCGAGGCGGCCATCGCGCTGGTCGATAAGCTGCGGGAAGTCGATGAGTATGTGATGCAGGGTGGGACCGAGCGCTCGCGCGAACGGCACCTGGCGCGAGGCAAGTTGTTGCCGCGTGATCGCATCCGCACTTTGCTCGACGAAGATTCTCAGTTCCTGGAAGTGGGCCGGCAGGCGGCCTGGCAGGTGTACAGCGATGACGTGCCGGCGGCCGGCATCATCGTGGGTATCGGACAAATTCACGGTATTTCATGCATGGTCGTGGCCAACGACGCGACGGTCAAAGGTGGCACCTACTATCCGCTAACCGTCAAGAAGCACCTGCGCGCTCAGGAAATCGCGGAACAGAACCACTTACCCTGTATTTACCTCGTCGACTCGGGAGGTGCCTTCCTGCCGCGACAGGACGAGGTCTTTCCCGATCGTGATCATTTCGGTCGCATTTTCTTCAACCAGGCGAGGCTGTCGGCAAAAGGCATTCCGCAGATTGCCGTGGTCATGGGTTCGTGTACGGCCGGCGGTGCTTACGTGCCGGCCATGTGCGATGAGTCGATCATCGTGCGTAACCAGGGGACAATCTTCCTTGGCGGGCCGCCGCTGGTCAAAGCCGCGACAGGTGAAGTCGTCGACGCCGAAACGCTCGGTGGAGGCAGTGTGCACTCTCGTATTTCCGGGGTTACCGACCATCTGGCCGACGATGATGGCCACGCGCTGAAAATCGCGCGCAACATTGTTGCGAACCTGAACTGGAAACGCGAAATTGCCGTTGCGAAACACGAACCCGTGGAGCCCATCTACCCGGCTGATGACGTATACGGCATCGTGTCGCGCGAGTATCGATTTCCGTACGATATCCGCGAGGTTATCGCACGGGTCGTCGATGGGTCGGAATTCCAGGAGTTCAAGAAGCTATACGGCGCTACCTTAGTCTGCGGCTTTTCACGCATCGACGGCTTTCCTGTCGGCATCGTTGCGAACAATGGAATCCTTTTTCCCGAGTCGGCGCAAAAGGGCGCGCATTTTATTCAGCTTTGTAACCGCCGCGGTATTCCGCTGGTTTTCCTGCAGAACATTACCGGCTTCATGGTGGGTAAACGCGTGGAACACGCCGGTATCGCAAAAGACGGAGCGAAAATGGTCAACGCTGTTGCGACGGCAACCGTGCCGAAATTCACCGTCGTGATAGGCGGCTCGTTCGGTGCCGGCAACTACGCCATGTGCGGCCGAGCTTACAGCCCTCGCCTGATGTGGATGTGGCCGAATGCCCGCATCTCCGTCATGGGTGGCGAACAGGCCGCGTTAGTTCTTTCGACCGTCAAGAGTGAAGGACTGGAGGCACGCGGTGAAGTTTGGGCTGACCAGGATAAGGCCGAGTATGAAGAGATGATCCGCCAGCAGTACGAGACTCAGGGGAATCCTTACTACGCGAGTGCTCGCCTGTGGGATGACGGTGTCATCGATCCGGTGGATACACGCTCGGTTCTTGCACAGGCACTGTCGGCCGCCATGAATCGTCCGCATGACGAGGAGAAGCCGTTCGGCATTTTCCGCATGTAGCTGTACACTGCGGTCGCATGGGTACAGGAACATGAGTCGGCGGTCTGAGCAAAACACGGGTACGCGTGATGTACGTCAGGCGCATCGTTTCGATGAGCAGCGGCTTCTCGACTACCTGTCGGACCGTGTCGAAAGTTTCCGCGGTCCACTGGAAATCCGTCAGTTCAAGGGCGGGCAATCCAACCCCACCTACTTGCTCGACGCCGCGTCGGGTCGCTACGTGTTGCGGCGCAAGCCGCCCGGCAAGTTACTCAAGTCTGCGCACGCTGTGGAACGAGAGTTTCGCGTCATCAGCGCTTTGCATGCGACCGGCTTTCCGGTACCGAGGCCCGTGGTGTTGTGCGAGGACGATGAGGTTATCGGTACAACGTTTTTCGTCATGGAATTCGTCGAAGGACGCATTTTCTGGGACCTCGACCTGCCGGGGCTCCAGCCGGCAGAGCGCACAGCGATTTATGACAACGTAAACGAAACGATCGCGACATTGCACAATCATGATTACGCAGCGCTTGGTCTTGGGGACTTTGGCAGACCGGGTAATTATTTTGCGCGGCAGATTTCACGCTGGTCCGGGCAATATCGCGCCTCGGAGACGGCTACCGTCGACGCGATGAACGAACTCATGGAATGGTTGCCGGAAAACATTCCGCAAGACGATTCGGCGAGTATTGTTCATGGTGATTTTCGCCTGGACAACATGATCGTGCATGCGACCGAGCCAAGGGTGATCGCGGTTCTCGATTGGGAGCTGTCGACGATTGGCCATCCGCTGGCTGATTTCACTTATCACCTTATGACGTGGCAAATGCCGGAAATTGGTATCGGCTCAATAGGTCTCGCCGGCAAGCCGTTGGTCGAACTCGGCATCCCCGACGAAGAAGCC